>NZ_ALOW01000038.1:0-283090 GCF_000292385.1 Acinetobacter sp. GG2 | reverse complement strand
TCGAAAGAAACCGGGGTGTTTTTTTATGGCTAAAATTAAAATAAAGATAAAACTCTGAATAAAGTAGACAATAAAAGCAGATATATATTAATTCTAAGAAAGAGTTCTGTTATAAATAATAAGAAAATTAATCTTTTAAGTAAGCATAATAAGGGAAGTGAATCGATGATAATTTATGGTGATGTAGGTTCTGGTAACTGTTATAAAATTAAATTATTACTTTCCTTATTAAAAATTAATCATACATGGATCCATGTTGATATTTTAAACAAAGAAACTCAAACAGATGATTTTTTGTCGTTAAATCCGAATGGAAAAATACCTGTATTAGTGCTGGATGATGGTCGTGTTTTGAGTGAATCCAATGCTATTTTAGGTTATGTGGCTGAAGGAACAAAATTTATTCCTACAGATCCTTTTATTAAAGCAAAAATGTACCAATGGATGTTCTTTGAGCAATATAGCCATGAACCGTTTATTGCAGTTGCTCGTTTTATTAATAAATATTTAGGTTTACCACCAGAAAGAATAGATGAATATCATAATTTACAACCAAAAGGGCATAAAGCGTTATCAATTATAGATAAAGCTTTAGTAGAGTATGATTATCTTGTTGGAAATCAATTAACCATTGCGGATATCGCCTTATATGCATATACACATGTCGCTGACGAAGGCGGCTTTGATTTAAAGTTATATCCAAATATTCGAGCATGGTGTCAAAGAATTCGAGAACATTTAGGTTATGTAGATATGATTTAAATAAAAAAGAACTCATATAGAGTTCTTTTTATATCTGAAAGTCTGATTTAAAAATGTGCTTCTAAACCTACATAAGGACCTTTAAACTCAAATTTTAGGTCATTATTATCATAATCATCTAAGTCAATATTGAGTACGCGGTAGCCAGCTTTCAAGCCTAAATCAACTGCTAAATTATCGATGAATTTATACTTTACCTCTGCTAATGCATCAGTAATTTTTGCATCATTAAAGTTTGTATAGGTTGCTTCGCCTTTAGCACTTAAACCTGTGAATGGAAGTTTTACTTCGCCTGACAAATAAGCGATAGGATATGTTTTATCAATATCCACACGTTTGCCAGTATAAGCAGTGATATCACCATTTAATACAGTTGCCCCAAGACCAGCATCTACACTCACAATATTATCGAGTAACTCGTAGTAAAGAATAAAATCGCTATGATCTAAATTAATTTTATAGTTAGCCTGGCCTAAGGTTTCTGACTTGGTTTGCGTATCTAGATTTACATAGCGAATTTTTGCATTTGGAATAAATGGAATTGGGTGCTCAAAAGCTAATGATAGTTGAGCACTACCTTTTCGATCTAAATCTTGGTCATCTGGTAATTGTGAAGACATGTTTGCTTTACCATCGTAAAACCAGTAACTCACGTCTCCTTTAACCCCTATAAAATCCGCTTGAGCAAATCCACTAAGACTCATCCCGAGTGCTAGAAAAGACATTTTTAATATCTTCATCATCATATCCTAAGAAAAAGAAATCTTTGAGCGCATGATATAGATATCTTGGTAGTTATGCATTGATGAAAAATAGTGTATAAAAAACTTATAGAGTTTTAATTTTTTAAAATATTATATATTTTTGATTTTTATATAAAAATATGTATTTTGTTGTGAAAATTATTTTATAGAACTTAGTATAAATTTTGTGAAAAAAGAAAATGATGTTTTACTCATTATTATGAGAAAAATTAGTTGATATATCCACTTTGAGAAATCTAAAAGAATTTAAATGGTAGAAAATATCATTGTATATAGCAGCACAATAATATGCTTTAAAATACTAATATCAGTTAAAAAATGATCAGACTAGATCAAAATTTCTAAAAAAACGTAAAATTTCAGATGGAAATTACAGTAAAAAGAAATAAAAACAGGTATTGTTCAGCTATATAGGGGCAAAAAATGGACAAAAATCTTTAAGGAAGAATTTTCTATTTTTGCTTGTTTGTTTAGGGAAGAAAAATACTCAAAAGGTTCATTTTATTTTCTACAAACACAAAAGTATTTTTTGGTTCTTTTTTTGCATGCGGAATAACAATCAACAATAGCAGTAAAAATAAGTAATCTCTTAACATTAGGTGTTCTATGACAGATTCTCGTGAAAACTGGACGTCACGATCTGGTTTTATTATTGCAGCCGTTGGTTCGGCTGTAGGCTTAGGTAATATTTGGCGCTTTCCATACGTTGCATATGAAAATGGTGGTGGTGCGTTTCTTATTCCTTACTTACTTGCACTCATTACTGCTAGTTTACCGTTACTATTTTTAGATTATGCGGTAGGTCATCGTAGTACAGGTTCACCTCCTAAAGCCTATAGAGCTTTGTTTAAGGGAGGAGAAACTTTAGGATGGTGGCAGGTTTGTGTTTGTATCATCATCGGTTTGTACTACGCAAGTGTACTGACTTGGGCTGGCAGTTATATTTATTTCTCTATTGGTCAAATGTGGGGAAGTGACCCAGAAGGCTTCTTCTTCAATACTTACTTACAGACCTCAAAAGCAACAGGCTTTGATTTGCAGTTTGTAAGTCATCTATTTTGGCCAATTGTGGGAATTTGGGCGCTGACTTTAATCATTTTATATGGTGGAGTGAAAAAAGGTGTTGAATTATCGAATAAGATTTTCATGCCTTTATTATTTGTTTTATTTACTATTTTAGTGATTCAGTCATTGCGTTTACCTGGTGCGGCACAAGGTTTAAATGCATTCTTTACCCCAAACTGGTCTGCCATGATGGACTATAAAGTTTGGTTAGCTGCTTACGGTCATACCTTCTTTTCACTTTCTGTTGGTTTCGGGATCATGGTGACCTATGCATCTTATTTAAAACCAAAAACCAATTTGACAGGTTCTGGTCTTATTGTTGGTTTTGCCAATGCATCGACAGAGATTTTAGCGGGTATTGGTATTTTTGCTGCGCTTGGTTTTATGGCGCATGCGGCAGGTACTGAAGTTAAAGATGTTGTGAGTGGTGGTATTGGACTCGCATTTATTGCTTTCCCTAAAATTATTTCAAGTTTAGGTTCTGGTGCTGACCTATTTGGTCTTTTGTTCTTCTCTTCATTATTTGTAGCTGGTATTTCTTCAATGGTTAGTATTTTAGAAGTACCTATTGCAGCGATGCAAGATAAGTTGAAGTGGGGACGTAAGAAAGCTGTAA
This sequence comes from Acinetobacter sp. GG2, assembly GCF_000292385.1. Taxonomy (NCBI): domain Bacteria; kingdom Pseudomonadati; phylum Pseudomonadota; class Gammaproteobacteria; order Moraxellales; family Moraxellaceae; genus Acinetobacter; species Acinetobacter sp. GG2. The sequence continues at coordinate 279,883 of NZ_ALOW01000038.1, read as the reverse complement.
CCATTATTGGTGGCGGTAGTGCTCTAGTTTCAATTATTTTATTCTCAAGTGTAAATGCAATTAAGCTTGTTGATATTGTTGATCACTTTATTAATAACATTGGGATTATTGGTGGTGCATTGATCTCAATTATTAGTGTAGCTTGGTTTAAACGTTCAGCACTTAAAGAGCTTCGTGACCATGTAAACCGAATTTCAACCATTCAATTGGGTAAAGGTTGGGACTTCACTTTAACAGTCATTACTTCTTTAATCTTATTAACAACACTTTCTATGACTGTTTTTAATTTGATCAAAAATGGCTATGATACTTATAGTATGAGCTTACAAGGTATATTCGGCTGGGGCAGTGTAATTTTCTGTGCAGTCGTTGCTATCGTGCTAAGCAAAATGAAAGATCGCTAGGAGGATAAAGGAATGAATACTTCGGCAATCGTGATGATGATTATTTCAATGGTGTTTGTGTGGGGTGGGCTGGCTTTATCCATCTTACATTTATCTAAGCATCCTGAAGAGTTAGATGAAGTTTTAGAAGAAGTAAAAGACCAGCACACACTTTGATATTGGTCTGGAAAAAAAGCAGGCTTTTAAGCCTGCTTTTTTATGCGATTTTTTGGATTTTACAATAATAAAATCCATCACCAGATTGAGCTTGTGGCAACAATTGTTTGCCATGAGTTTGTTCAATTCCCCAAGCTGCTTCGATTTTCACTTCTTTTGCATCAGTATGCTCTGCAAAGAAGTCGATCATCTGTTGTTCATTTTCAGCTTTAAAAATTGAACAAGTGATGTAGAGCAATGTGCCGCCAACTTTAAGTTGTTGCCACATGTGTTCCAAAATCTGCTTTTGTAGCTCAATGGTTTGCGCTATATCGGTAGATTGACGCAATAGGCGTATGTCAGGATGACGTCGAATGACACCTGTAGCAGAACAAGGTGCATCAAGCACGATACAATCTACTAGTTCAGCTGGAGTCCACTCGGTTGCATCGGCAGCCAGAATTGCAGTATGGCTTTGATCTAGTGCTAGTCGGTTTAAGTTTTCAGTCACGCGGACTAAACGACTCGCGTCCTGATCAATCGCGATTAACTGTGCTGGTTTAAATTTTTCTAGCAAGTGAGCTGTTTTACCACCCGGAGCAGCACAAGCATCAATCACTGTTTTATTGTTTAAATCAGGCAATAGAGTTGCACATAGCTGTGCATGTTCATCTTGTACAGAAAACCATCCATCTTCAAAACCGGGCAGCTGGGTAATTTGTACAGATTGCTCAAGAACAATACCTGCTTCAGATAGAGCACATGCACGTGCCTGAATATCTAGACTTTGTAGTTTTGCTAAATAAGCATCTCGACCAATGTGTCGCTGGTTCACTCGTAAAGTTAAAGGTGCAACTTGTTTTAATGATTGGCAGAGCGCTTCGGTTTGTTCACCCCAATCTTTTTTTAGTCGCTTAAAGAGCCAACTTGGTAAGCCATGCGCTTGCTGTAAACCTTGCTGAAAATCATCAGTTTCACGAGTAGCTCGGCGTAAAATGGCATTTACAATGCCACTGAGTGCAGGGAATCCAAGTTGTTTGGTCGCATCTACTGTTTCCGAAATTGCAGCATGTGCTGCAATACGCGTACATAAAACTTGATAAAGACCAACGTATAGGCAGGTTTCTACTGTCTCATTATTTAAAGGCTTACTGAGTAGAGGTAAGCTAATTGATTTAAGGGCAAACCATTGACGCAATGTACCTAATACAAGCTCATGGAATAAAGCACGGTCACGCTCTGCCACTTGATTGAGCTGTGTATTTAAAATACTAGCAAGTGATTGTCCTTGCTGAACTTTTAATAACGTCTGGACGACTTGAGCACGTAGGTTAAAACGTGATGAATTTGAATTAACCTGACTCATGGCAAAATCTGTCCTACGTGAAGTTTTTGAGTTTGTGCAATTTGCTGAGCATTTAATGCTTTACCACCCGGCCATTGCACACTCGTCAAACAAACAAATGTATTTTCACCGCAAGCAACATGCACGCCTTGTTTATCAATTGCAATAATTTCACCAGCTTGGGCATCTGCTTTGCTTTGACTAGAAACTGTTGAGTTCCAGACACGCAGTGCATTGTTTTCATCAAGCTGAACAAAAGCGACTGGCCAAGGGTTAAATGCACGGATATTTCGGTCAATTTGAACAGCATCTATTGACCAATCAATACGAGCTTCTGACTTTACGAGTTTATGAGCGTAGACCGTTAAGCTTTCGTCTTGGATTTCGCGTTCTGCCAAATATTTTTGTAGTGTTTCTTCTGACTCAAGTACCGCACAAATTGCTGTTGCACCTTGATCTGCAAGTTTGTCATGTAAAGTCGCAGAAGTATCTTCGACAGTGATTGGGCAATAGGTTTTATACATCATATCGCCTGTATCTAAACCAGCAGCCATTTGCATGATGGTGATACCAGTTTCGTCGTCACCTGTTGCAATCGCGCGTTGAATGGGCGCTGCTCCACGCCAGCGTGGTAATAATGAACCGTGAATATTTAAGCAACCATATTTAGGTGTATCGAGCACAGCTTGTGGAAGAATTAAACCATAGGCTGCAACCACCATCACATCAGCGCCTAAAGCAGCAAGTTCTTGTTGAGCAGCCAAGCCTTCTTCAGTTGAAGCTTTGAAGTGGAGTGGTTGATAAACAGGAATATCATGTTCAAGTGCAAGCTGTTTTACAGGAGATGGCGTTAGTTTTTGTCCACGACCCGATTTACGATCTGGCTGAGTATAAACCGCGATAATTTCATGGGAAGTTTTTAATAAAGCCGCCAATGCTATTGCAGCAAATTCGGGGGTGCCAGCAAAAATAATTTTCACAAATGCAATCCAAAAAGAGTTTATGGGTAGTATACGTGAAAAACGCTTGAAGCCCTAAACTCATAGCGCTTGAGCGTTTTAGTTTTTTAATAGTGAACAAAAAATTATTGAAAAAATTTTATTGATAAAAAAAGGTTATAAAAAAATAAAAAATTATTCATGTAAGTTTTGCTAAATATTGACTGAGTATTATCGTTATTGGCTTTCCCTATATTATTTGCTTCTATAGAATGGAGAATGATCAAATTATGATGATGAGTCAATATTCCGACTGATCTAACGCTATATCAGTATCATTCAGCCAGAGTGGAAGAAATTCCGCTCAAGCACAACTTGTTGGAAACACAAATGCCTGACTATCGTTCAAAAACATCGACACACGGAAGAAATATGGCTGGCGCACGTGGCTTATGGCGTGCAACAGGAATGAAAGATGAAGATTTCGGCAAACCGATTATTGCGGTGGTCAATTCATTTACTCAATTTGTTCCGGGCCATGTCCATCTAAAAGATCTAGGGCAGCTTGTCGCAGCAGAAATTCAGGCAGCAGGTGGTGTTGCTAAAGAGTTCAATACAATTGCAGTAGACGACGGTATCGCAATGGGGCATGACGGCATGCTTTATTCATTACCTTCACGTGATTTGATTGCAGACTCGGTTGAATACATGGTGAATGCACACTGTGCAGATGCCATGGTGTGTATTTCTAACTGTGACAAAATTACACCGGGAATGTTGATGGCTGCGATGCGCCTAAATATTCCAGTAGTTTTTGTTTCTGGCGGACCAATGGAAGCGGGTAAGGTTAAATTCCGCGGTAATGAAAAAGCGATTGACCTTGTTGATGCCATGGTTGTTGCGGCTGATGAAAGTTATACAGACGAAGAAGTTGCAGAATTTGAACGTTCAGCATGTCCAACCTGTGGTTCATGTTCAGGTATGTTCACTGCAAACTCAATGAACTGTTTAACCGAAGCTTTAGGCTTATCTTTACCGGGTAATGGTTCGATTGTTGCGACGCATGCAAACCGTAAAAAATTATTCTTAAAAGCAGGTCAGCTTATTGTTGAATTGGCTAAGCGTTATTACGAACAAGAAGATGCAAGTATTTTACCTCGTTCAATTGCAACTAAGGCTGCATTTAAAAATGCGATGACACTTGATATTGCAATGGGTGGTTCAACCAATACAGTTCTACATTTATTGGCTGCGGCAAGTGAAGCTGAAGTTGATTTTACCATGGATGACATCGACGAATTATCACGTCGAGTTCCTGTACTTTCAAAAGTAGCACCTGCAAAACAAGATGTTCATATGGAAGATGTTCACCGTGCGGGTGGCATTATGGCGATCTTAGGTGAGCTTGATCGTGCGAATTTACTTGATGTATCTGTACCGACTGTACATGAGAAAACTTTAAAAGATGCATTAGATAAGTGGGACATTATTCGTACTGAAGATGCAGATGTTTATGAGTTCTATCGTTCATCTCCGGGTGGTGTTCCAACTCAAGTGGCATTCTCACAAAACCGTTACTACTCAACTTTAGATGGCGATCGTGAAAAAGGCGTGATTCGTAATGCAGAGCATGCATTCTCTAAAGATGGGGGTTTAGCAGTTCTATACGGCAACATCGCGCTTGATGGTTGTATCGTGAAAACTGCAGGCGTTGATGAATCGATCCTGAAATTTACGGGTACAGCACGCGTATTTGAAAGCCAAGATGCCGCTGTAGATGCAATTTTGGGCCATGAAATTAAAGCTGGTGACGTTGTGGTGATTCGTTACGAAGGTCCACGTGGTGGTCCGGGTATGCAAGAAATGCTTTACCCAACCAGCTATCTTAAATCGAAAGGTTTAGGAAAAGACTGTGCATTGGTGACAGATGGTCGTTTCTCTGGTGGTTCATCAGGTCTTTCAATTGGACATGTTTCGCCGGAAGCTGCGGAAGGCGGTGCAATTGGTTTAGTTGAAGATGGCGATACCATTGAAATTGATATTCCAAACCGTACGATTCACTTGAACGTTGATGATGCGACTATGGCGCACCGCCGTACAGTTCAGGAAGCGAAAGGCTGGCATCCGAAAGAAGAACGTAAACGTAAAGTATCAAAAGCGTTAAAAGTTTATGCAATGCATACAACAAGTGCGGCAAAAGGAGCTGTACGCGTTCTATAAAATGTTCAATTTTAATAATTGAATAGGAAACATGCACCCATTAACACGATGAATTGCTATCATGTTATGGGTGCATTTTTTATGTCTGGTAAAAAAAATCCGCTTGTAGAAAAAGGTGTTTTCAGATCATTCTATGGGTTTGCCATAAAATGGTGATAAAATCTTCACCTATGCAGAAACTCGCGAAATAACATGACATATTTTCTGCGCGAACTTAGGTAGTCATTTTTCTATCTCGACTACTGCTTAACCTTGCACTATGATCAAATAACTTTTGATCTCGCTTAGGATTTATTTTTTAGAGGCACTACTCATGTCACTGCTACGCCGTTGGTTTGACCCTATCCGATCGAGCTGGTTTTACCAAAAACCTTCTCGTCAAGCGGTGTTACCCACGGAAAATGGTTTAAGTATTTATTTACGACTTGATGATGTGTATAGCTATCTGGCTGTTCAGCAATTGTCTCAGCTTGATGAAATTTTAAGTGATGAGCTTAAACCTTTAAAAATTATTATTTCTCATACAGCTTCTGAACCTCCAAACAGCATGACGCATGAGGAGTGGCAGAATTATTGTTTAAATGATGCCAAGATTTTAGCAAATCAGCATCGATTTGCTTTTGATGAGTTCCCAGAAATCCCAAGCCAAGAAGCTTTAAAACAAGCCACTGTCATACTAAAAAGAACTCCATTACAAGGTCAGAACTTCTTCCATTTACTTGAAGATATCTTTCACATGCTTTGGCAACAGCAATATGGAAAGTTACGTACTTTACATGCCATGGCGGTGAAGCATCAGATGCCACAGCACTTCCCAGAACGTATTTTTACAGATGAGCCTGTACAGGCAGCGTACTTTGAATTTGGTGGACGTAAATATCACGCAGTGGATGATTTATTACGTCTAACCCGTCGTTTAAAACAACAAAAGTTACTGACAGGTATTCCGATTTTTTTAATTAATCATATCGAATGGCGTGAACATTTGATTAATGATGCTGAAGCACTCAATGAAATTCAGGCTCTTCATCCTGAGCTTGATGTATTTATTGCTTTAGAAGATCCAATGAGCTGGTTACTTCTTGCGTATATTAAAGAAGAACTCGCAGACTATTATGATATTCAGTTAAAAGTCTATCCGCTCAGTTACCAAGGTCGAGACTGGTTTGACTGGAGTTTGGCAACACGTGTTTCTAAACGTACTGAGGTGGCTTTTACACCGTTTTGTCGTCCTACAGAAGAAAGTACGCTTGAGATGGCAAAGCTTTTTTATAGTGTGCCGGAAAGTCAGCAACTCGATGCAATTTTTACGATTTTGCAGGCAGTTTGGACGAAAGGAAAAGACCTATCTTTCCAGAGGCATTTTCAAGAGTTACAACAGCAACTTGGCATTGAGCACTTAACTGAACAGGATGTCCCTTCTCTCTTGGAACAAAATGATGCTCTTTGCAAAGACAAGCATCAGCCTGATTTGCCTGTTTTAGAGTTACGTATTGATGGGCAAAGTTATGTATTTAATAGCTTGTACCGAGTTTGGATGATTGAAAGTATTTTTAGTAATTTTTTAGAAGAAAAATACAAAACGGCCTCAACCTCTAATTGAGGCCTACTCCTAAAAACAAGAATAGGGCAAAACCTGTTTTTTCCGTAGCATAACCATGTAGGGAATCGGAGATAAACAGTGACTTTTTTAGCAATTATTATGATGGTGTTCGCCTTTGCTGGCATGATCAAAGGCATGATTGGCCTAGGTTTGCCCGCAGTATCAATGGGCTTACTCACCATCGCAATGAGCCCTTTTCAGGCTGCATCTCTTTTGATTGTTCCTTCAATGGTCACCAATGTTTGGCAGCTTTTTGCTGAGGGGCATGTTTGGGCTTTTATTCGCCGTTTCTGGACCTTACTCGTAGGCATTGTAGTTGGTTCAATATGGAGCTTTTTACCCACTTTAAGTCAAAGTCATGGGCACAGTAGTGAGATTTTGTTGGGCTGTATGTTGGCCTTATATGGCCTTTATGGACTGTGCGTCAAAAAGCTTCCACACTTAGGGAAACATGAGCGTTGGTTATCGCCGATTATTGGATATATTGGTGGGGCAGTCACCGTAGCCACAGGCGTCATTATTATTCCTATCGTGCCTTACTTGCAGTCTTTGCATTTAAAACGTGATGAGTTGGTACAGGCTTTGGGACTAACATTTACCGTCTCTACCATTTGTCTTGCAGTCTTTTTACACCATAACCCGATGTCGGGAGTAACACTGGACTATCGTTTATCTTTTGCTGCGTTGTTGGCTGCACTCATTGGAATGTGGATCGGTAAAAAAATCCGTTATCGACTTAATGAGCAGTTATTTCGCCGTATCTTTTTTATAGGGTTGGTGTCGTTAGGGCTTTATATGATTTTGCACTGAGCCAAATTTCTAAGGGCGATGCTCTAATAGAAAATCTGCAAATTGCTTATAACTGCTAGGCAACTGGCTGAAATTTTGCGTTGCTAAAAGTAGTTTTCGGTTTGCCCATGCGCCGAGTAATTGGATGGAGTGGAAATCATAGTCCGATTGCAGGCGCTGCGCCGCACGGGCAGGCATAATTGCAATACCCACGCCTTTGGCAACGACTTCAGCAATTGCGCTAAAGTTAGGTAAGCGCAAACGGTACTGTATATTAAAGCCTAATAATTTCGCTTGAGTTTCAATGGACTGTTGCAAAGAGTGGTGGGCTTTAAGGCCAATAAAACCATAGCTTAAAGCCTCTACCAAATTCAACTGTTGATATTGTGCTAACTCATGTGTAGCAGGACAAATCAAAACTAGAGGATCACTCGCAAATTCTTTAGTTTGCAAATGTCGGGTATCAAAAAAACTTGAGACTAGGCCAAGACTTGCAATCCCTTGGGTTAATGCATCTACAATTTCTGAACTTTCTGCTTCGTGCAAATCGATATTCATTTCGGGATGAAGCACTAAATATTGCGGTAATAACGGAGGCAAATATTCGCTTTGAGCAGAAGAGTTACACCAAAGCGTTAAGGCTTGTATTGTAGAAGACTTAAAGCGCTGCATTTCTTGTTCGAGTTGATCTTTTTGTGCTAAAAGCTGACGAGCATGTTCTACAAAAGCATGTCCTGCTGTGGTGAGTTCTACACCTGTGGTTTGGCGAATAAATAAAGGTGTTTCAAAATACTGTTCGAGTTTTTTTATACGCTCACTCGCTGCTTGAAGAGAAATAGCAGAGCGGTCCGCACCTTTAGTTAGGCTACCAGTCGAGACAATATGAAGAACGAGCTGTAAATCAAAAAAATCAAAACGCATGATAGGAACGTATTGAAGCGCAAAAATTTATCATACTAAATCGGAATGAAAAAAGGCAGCTTACGCTGCCTTTTTGAATTTAAGTTTTATCTTTTAAACTAAACAGCCAATTTAGAATAATTGCCGCAAATGTTGCGGTACCAATACCGCCTAAATTGAAATTACCGAACAATAATTCAAAGTTACCGGCACCTAAAATAATCGTGACTGAAGCAACAATCAGGTTTTTATTGTTAGAAAAATCAACTTTGTTTTCGATCCAGATTTTTGCACCAGCAATAGTAATTAAACCAAATACGACAATAGATGCACCTGTCAAAACTGCGCTTGGAATGGTACTAATCACCGCGCCAAATTTTGGAGATAGACCTAAGAAAATGGCGAAGACGCCTGCAATCACAAATACAATAGTTGAGTACACACGAGTGACTGCCATCACACCAATGTTTTCACCATAAGTGGTCATCCCCGGCGCGCCGACACTACCAGAAAGCGTTGTTGCCAAACCATCTGCAACAAATGCTTTACCTAATTGTGGTGTTAGGTTTTCGCCAGTCATTGCACCAACAGCTTTAATATGGCCTAAGTTCTCTGCTACTAAAATGAGCGCAACTGGCGCAATAATTAGCATAGCTTTAGTATCAAAAGTAGGATGTGAAAAGCTTGGAATACCGAACCATGCAGCCTGTGAGATCTGGCTAAAATCGATTGGTTTACCTAAACCTAAACCATTGGTCGTGACGGCATAAATTGCATAAGCCAAGATTAAACCAACCAACAGAAGTAGACGTTGTAATAAACCACGGGTAAAGACTGCAATACTGCCCATACAAAGCACAGTAATTAATGCCATCCACATTTCAAATGGTTGGCCTGCAACGCCTTTAATGGTAACAGGTGCAAGGTTTAGACCAATAATCATCACAATTGCGCCAGTCACCACAGGCGGCATGAGTTTTTCAATCCAGCGCGTACCCGTAAGCATGACAATAAAACCGATGAGTGCGTAAAAAATACCACACGCTACGATTCCACCTAAAGCCATAGACAGGTTTGGATTGGCACCCGAACCTGTAATGTGCCCAGTCGCTGCTGCAACCACACCAATAAAGGCAAAACTTGATCCTAAGTAACTTGGAACACGACCACCTGTAATTAAGAAAAACAGGATGGTACAGATACCGGACATTAAAATAGCAAGGTTAGGATTAAAACCCATGAGTAGCGGCGCTAAAACAGTAGCTCCAAACATGGCAAATGCATGTTGGATACCTAAAACGGCACTTTGAACTGGTGGGAGATATTCATTGGTAGAGACCGGTCGATGGTCAACATCACCTTGGTAAGGCTGCCATTTTGGAAACCAGTTGGACATAAAATAAGCTCATTATTCTTTAATTGGTGCAATCATACCCTTTCTTGGGAAAGCATTTAATCTCTAGAGAGAAGTATATGGGAGAAAAGTAATTATTTTTTAACGATTGGTATAATTTTAATAATTCTAAATATGCGGAATTAGTTATTTTTTTATAATAAAGCTTAATTTTATGATTTTAGAAAAATTTTTAAAAAAATAAAAAATCGGGGAAAATTTATGAAAAATGGGGAACTTTGCAAGTAAAAAGCAGCACATCTGTGATGTGCTGCTTTGTCAAACGATTGGTAAAAAAGCTTAACCCGTATTGCGTAAACCAGCAGCAATACCCGCAATACTGACCATCAGTGCATGGTCAACGGGGGTATTCTCTGCCTGACGCTCCGCTAGGTAATCGCGGCGGCGTTTCATGAGTTCAGCCTGTAAAAGATGCAAAGGAAGTAAGTATGGTTTGCGAACCTGCATAGATTGATCAAGAACATCATTATTGCTAAGAAGTTTTGACTCATCTTTTAAGGTTAATAAAGTTTGTACAGCATCTTTTAGGCGCTGACGTAACTGGTTGCCGAGTACTTTTAAATCTTCATCTTCAGTTAAATGAGATTCGTAGTAGAGTGCAATGTTGGCATCGGCTTTAGACAATACCATTTCCAACATATCAATGAGCGTTTGGAAATAAGGCCATTGCTGAAGCATTTCATCAAGTGTTGCTTTTTGCTGATCGGCAATTACTTCATTAATGGCAGCACCTGTACCTAACCATGCAGGTAACATCAAACGGATTTGAGTCCATGCAAATACCCATGGGATGGCTCGTAAAGACTCGATGCCGCCACTCACTTTACGTTTTGCTGGACGCGAGCCTAGAGGCAACATTTGTAATTCAAGCTCAGGCGTGACAGTACGTAAATACTTCACAAAATGTGGATTTTCACGAACTGTTTGACGATAAACCTTCACAGAATGATCTGTCATACGGTTCATGAGTTCACGCCATTCTGCTTTAGGCTCTGGTGGTGGCAACAGTGTCGCTTCAAGTGTTGCTGCGGTATAGATTTCAAGGTTTTGCATTGCAATACCTTCTAGACCGAATTTGAAGCGGATCATTTCACCTTGTTCTGTCACACGAATTGCGCCAGAGATTGAACCTGGTGGTTGTGAGAATAGTGCCTGTTGGGTTGGGGCACCACCACGGCTAATTGAGCCGCCACGACCGTGGAATAGGGTCAACTGTACGCCGTGTGTACGAGCAATAGCAGTCAGTTCTTCTTGAGCACGATATTGCGCCCAGTTGGCAGACATAAAGCCAGCATCTTTTGCGGAGTCGGAGTAACCGATCATCACTTCGTGTTTACCCTGAATATGCTGTTTATACCAATGCATATTGAACAGCGTATTCATGGTTGTTGCAGCGCCATCTAAATCTTTTAGAGTTTCAAACAGAGGCACCACGCGTAAAGGATGCTGAATACCTGCTTCTTTTTGCAATAACAATACCGCCAAAACATCACTTGGATATTCAGCCATCGAAATAATATAGGCACCTAAAGACTCAGGCGGTTGGTCTGCCAAAGTACGCATGGTTGCAAATACTTCTTGGACATCTGGGTGGCCGATTAAACTCCCTTCCGGTTCATTAATATATTTCGGTAGAAGTGGGCGTTTGCTTTGGAGTTCCTGAATGAGGAAGTTTTGGCGTGCTTGCTCAGTCCATGACTCAAAATTACCTAAACCTAAATATTCGGTAATGGCTGAAATGGCTTGGCGATGACGACCTGATTCTTGGCGAATATCAAGTTTAAGTAATTCAATACCAAAACAGTTCACACGGTAGATAAAGTCGAGAAGTTGACCATTTGCAATTTCAGGAAGGTTACTGTCAATTAAAGAGCGATAGCACAGCAATAATGGTTGTAACAGCTCATCTTTGCTTTTAATGACATTGCTGTCATCTGCTTCTAAACCTTGTAGACGCTGTGCTAACCAGTGGCGAGTTGCTTTTAAGCGTTCGCGTGTAGCACGTAAATACTCACGATAAGGTTCTGCATGTTGGCTACCAATCGTTTGAATCATTTCTTCGGAACACGTCTGAATTGAAAGTTCCCAACGTAAGTTTTCAATATCTCTGAGGTAAAGGTCAGCAGCTTGCCAGCGTGATAACCACAACACTTCTTGAGTGATTTGATGAGTAACGTTCGGGTTACCATCACGGTCTCCACCCATCCAAGATGCAAAGCGCACTGGCGCAATATTGAGTGGTAAGTTTTGTTGGCAATTGTCTTGAACCAACTCATTCAATTCACGAATGAATTTAGGTACGGCATTCCAAAGCGTTTGCTCAATGGTTGCAAAGCCCCATTTTGCCTCATCGACAGGAGTCGGGCGGTGCTGACGAATTTCATCTGTTTGCCAAGCCGAACTAATTTGCTGTTTTAAGTTCGCAAGTGCGTTTTGGCGTTCACGTGGAGTAAGCTTTTGCTGATCAAGCTGTGAAAGACAAGCGTTGATATCGTCATATTTTTGAATGAGGGTACGACGGCTGACTTCGGTTGGGTGCGCCGTAAGTACCAGTTCAATATTTAAATCACAAATTTGCTGAAATAGTTTTTCTGTCGAAATACTTTTGTCTTTAAATTTTTGAAATAAGTGAACAAGTGGATTTGGAGAATTAGCCTCCGAATCAAATTCTGCCTGTCTGCGGCTACGCACGACATGGTATTGCTCGGCAATATTGGCAAAATTGAGGAAGTGAGAAAAAGCGCGGGTGAGAGGTAATAGCTCTTCATCGGGCAGTTCTAAAAATAATTGTTCTAATTGCTTTTCGGCTTCAGCTTGACCATCACGTGCACCTTTAGCAAGTGCACGGATTTGCTCGATCTGATTAAACAGTTCCTGTCCTGCATGTTGTTTTAGGGTTTCACCTAACAAATTGCCAAGTAAGCGGACATCCTCACGCAGTGGCGCATCGATTTGCTGAACCATGCTATTTTTCTCCTGTTCTTATTCTTATCGAATATAGCGCGATTAACAAACATTCCAAGCTTTGAGCGTAAGAAAATGTGAATTTTTGCTTAAAAAATAACATTTAATTCGTTTATAGCGACTTAAAAGATGACATGCACTCAGTGCAACTTTCGGCAATCGGACTTTGGTTTAATTCCGATATTTAAGCAGGAATAAATGAATTGCATCTTGAATAATCTGGTCTAACTCTTGCGCATTCGGTACAGCAATAATCCTAAGTAGAACTTTATGGTGACGTACACCAAGCAACAAAGTTAAAAGAAGCTCTGTTTGATAAACGGGATCATCGGCCTGAATAAAACCTAGCTCAGCTGCTTTTTGGAAGAACGCGGCTAACAGATTTTGAAGTCGGGTATGGGATGCCGTGAAAAATTGTTCAGCTAAAGGGCTCTGTTCTGCTGCGAGTTCAAATAACACATGTTCAAGCTTTAATGCTTCAGGTGAATAAATAATCTGCAAGGCACGCGAACACACCATATACAGTGTTTGATAAAAATCTGCCGATGCATCTAATTCAAATGGTTTAGTGCCTAGAGTCTCTTCGCAAGTTTCGGTAATCGCGCAGATAAACAGGTTTGCCTTGTCTTGAAAGTGGTTATAAACCGTGAGTTTAGTAACTCCGGCTTCCTGTGCAATCTGGTTCATGCTGGTCCCGTGATAACCAGATTTTAAAAAAATAGCTTTAGCGGCTTGTAAGATACGAGCACGCTTTTCCAGATCTTTAGGACGACCACTTTGATTAACTATTTGCACAAAACCCTCTAATAAAAGTTTAAAAAAATAGATATTTATAAGTTTTTCTTTAATTAATGTACCCATGGGTATATTAATTAAAAAACAAACAAACTATGATGCAAGCATATTGTGCCTTAAAAAACCAGTTTGAATAAGAGCGATAAGATATGAATCTGTTAAAACCTCTCATCATGAGTATGGTGATTGTTTGCACGGTCACATTAATGGGGTGTAGTAAAGAGGCTCCCAAAACAGAAGAAATACCCTATGTGATGGTGACGCAGCCTTCGACCACACTAAACGAATTAAAAAGCTATGCAGGAGATGTACAGGCTCGACAACAAACTGCCTTGGCATTTCGGGTGGGTGGACAAGTTACGGCTCGCTATGTCGATGTCGGCGACCGAGTTAAAGTTGGACAAGTATTAGCAAAGCTCGATGTAGCAGATGCTCAGCTACAATTAAATGCTGCCAAAGCTCAATTACAAAATGCACAGGCAGCAGCGAAAACAGCATCAGATGAACTTAAACGTTTTCAACAATTATTACCTGTCAATGCAGTAAGCCGTTCACAATTTGATACGGTCAAAAATCAGTACGACGCGGCTCAAGCAGCGTTACAACAAGCCCGCTCTAACTATGAAGTTTCTGCAAACCAAACTGGTTATAACCAACTCATTTCTAATAAAAACGGGGTGATTACAGCGCGTAATATTGAAATTGGACAAGTCGTTTCAGCAGGTCAAGCAGCTTATCAATTGGCGATTGATGGTGAGCGTGAAGTGGTCATTGGTGTACCTGAACAAGCAGTTGCCGAGATTAAAGTTGGTCAAGCGGCTTGGATTACTTTGTGGTCGAAACCGAATGACCGATTTGCCGGATATGTACGCGAAGTTTCTCCTGCGGCTGATCAGTCTCGTACCTTTACAGTTAAGGTAGCTCTCAAAGAAGGCCAATCTGCTATTCAGCTTGGACAAAGTGCTCGCGTATTTTTTAGCTCGACTCAAACTAATGTCATGAGTGTTCCTCTTTCGAGTGTTTCAGCTACAGATAATCAAGCTTATGTATGGGTAGTCAATGCCAACCAAACTTTACGTAAAGTACCTGTAACCGTTGGGGCATATGGCAGAGATAGTGTGCCTGTGTTAACTGGTTTAACACCAAATGATTGGGTTGTGATTGGTGGGGTTCATTTGCTACGCGATAAGCAGAAGATTCATCCGATTGACCGTGAAAACCGTGCGGTGAAAATTCAGGGGGCAACGAAGCCATGAAATTCAATCTCTCGGAATGGGCACTGAATAATAAAGGCATTGTCCTTTATTTCATGCTGTTGCTTGGCATTATCGGTGCAATCTCTTATTCAAAACTATCACAAAGTGAAGATCCGCCTTTTACCTTTAAAGTGATGGTCGTCAAAACCTACTGGCCTGGAGCGACTGCCAAAGAAGTTTCAACGTTGGTAACTGATCGCATTGAAAAGGAACTGATGACCACAGGGCAGTATGAAAAGATTATGGCCTACTCCCGCCCGGGTGAGTCTATGGTTACTTTCTTTGCCAAGGATTCATTGAAGTCGGCACAGATTCCTGATGTTTGGTACAACGTTCGTAAAAAGGTCAATGACATTCGCACTGAACTCCCAAGCGGTGTACAAGGCCCTTTTTTCAATGATGAGTTCGGTGATACTTTCGGTAATATTTATGTACTGACAGGCAAGGACTTTGACTATGCACTTTTGAAAGAATATGCCGATCGTTTGCAATTACAGCTGCAACGCGTCAAGGATGTTAGCAAAGTCGAATTGGTTGGCTTACAAGACCAAAAAATCTGGATTGAGATTTCAAACACTAAAGCAGTTCAGCTCGGTATTCCTCTCTCTGCAATTCAAGAAGCCTTACAAAAGCAAAATAGTATGGCAAGCGCTGGCTTCTTTGAAACCGGTACGGATCGTATTCAAATTCGGGTAAGTGGACATTTACAGAGCGTTGATGAAATTAAGAAAACGCCTTTACTGGTAGGCAACAAAACCATTCAACTTGGTGATGTCGCTGATGTTTACCGCGGTTTTAGTCAACCTGCTCAACCTCGTATGCGTTTCATGGGTGAAAATGGTATTGGCCTTGCCGTATCAATGCGTAAGGGCGGTGACATTATTGCCTTGGGTAAAAATCTGGAAACGGAATTTGCCCAACTGCAAAAGACTCTACCTTTAGGTATGAAACTGCAGAAGGTGTCTGATCAACCAGTAGCTGTGCAACGCAGTATTCATGAGTTTGTGAAAGTACTTGCTGAAGCAGTCATTATTGTTTTGTTAGTGAGCTTTTTCTCTTTAGGTTTCCGTACAGGTTTAGTGGTCGCTTTTTCCATTCCTTTGGTTTTAGCAATGACTTTTGCCGGCATGAATGTATTCGATGTCGGACTACATAAGATTTCTCTGGGTGCTCTGATTTTGGCTTTAGGCTTACTGGTCGATGACGCGATTATTGCGGTCGAGATGATGGCAATTAAGATGGAGCAGGGCTATAGCCGAATTAAGGCCGCTGGATTTGCGTGGAAAACCACAGCATTTCCAATGCTGACAGGGACACTCATTACGGCAGCGGGCTTTTTACCTATTGCTACGGCACAGTCTAGTACAGGTGAATACACGCGTTCGATCTTTCAGGTAGTGACCATTGCCTTATTGGTGTCTTGGGTTGCCGCAGTTTTATTTGTGCCTTATTTGGGTGAAAAACTACTGCCTGATTTTACTAAGACAGGACATCAAGCACCTTGGTATGTTCGTTTATGGGCAAGATTAACGAAAAAACCGCAAGCACAAACTATCGAGATTTCACAGGACCATCATTACGATCCTTATCAGTCTAGTTTCTATTTACGTTTTAGGAAAATGGTCGAGTTTTGCGTGACCTATCGTAAAACTGTAATTGCAACGACAGTCGGGATATTCGTGCTCTCTGTGCTGATGTTTAAAATGGTTCCTCAGCAATTTTTCCCACCTTCAAACCGTACCGAGATTTTAGTCGATTTAAAACTTGAAGAAGGGGCTTCATTAACCGCTACAGAACAAGCGGTGAAAAAGGTTGAACAGTTTCTGTCTAAACAAAAAGGTATTGATAACTATGTGGCTTATGTGGGTACAGGTTCACCGCGTTTTTATTTACCGTTAGACCAGCAATTGCCACAGGCTAGTTTTGCACAATTTGTGGTTTTAGCGACCTCACTTGATGACCGTGATGAAATTCGTCGCTCTTTAGAAACCCAAATTAAACAGCTGCTTCCACAAGTTCGTACTCGTGTGTCATTACTAGAAAATGGTCCACCTGTGGGTTATCCATTGCAGTATCGTGTGTCAGGTGAAGATCTCAATTTGGTACGTAAAGAGGCTCAGCAGGTTGCGAAGGTCATTAGTGAAAACCCGAATACCACCAATGTGCATTTGGACTGGGGTGAGCCAAGTAAGATTATTGCAATTCAGATTGATCAAGACCGTGCTCGACAAATGGGTGTCTCTAGTGTGGACTTGGCGAACTTCCTGAACGCTTCAATTACAGGCAGTGCAATTGAACAGTATCGTGAAAAGCGTGAACTCATTGAAATCCGTTTACGTGGAGATCAAGCTGAGCGTGTTGAAGTCGCTTCACTGGCAAGTTTAGCAGTCCCAACAGCCAATGGAACGACAGTACCGTTAGCCCAGATTGCGAAAATTGAATATAAGTTTGAGGATGGCCTGATCTGGCATCGTAACCGTTTACCAACGATTACTGTGCGTGCAGATATTCGTACCAAATTGCAGCCAGCGACTGTTGTGGGCGAGTTAGCCGAATCAATGGACAAGTTACGCGCTGAATTACCAAGTGGTTATCTGATTGAAGTGGGTGGAACTGTCGAAGAGTCGGCACGTGGGCAAAGTTCAGTTAATGCGGGTATGCCACTGTTTTTAGCGGTTGTGATGACATTACTGATGATTCAGCTTAAGAGTCTGTCTCGGGCAACGATTGTGTTCTTGACTGCGCCATTAGGTTTAATCGGTGTTGTTCTGTTCTTACTTCTGTTTAATAAACCATTTGGTTTTGTGGCCATGCTAGGAACGATTGCCTTGTCCGGTATGATTATGCGTAACTCGCTCATTTTGATTGATCAGATTGAACAAGATAGGCAAGCAGGGCATCCAACATGGGAAGCGA
Source organism: Acinetobacter sp. GG2 (assembly GCF_000292385.1). Lineage (NCBI taxonomy): Bacteria > Pseudomonadati > Pseudomonadota > Gammaproteobacteria > Moraxellales > Moraxellaceae > Acinetobacter > Acinetobacter sp. GG2. Next base: position 262,204 of record NZ_ALOW01000038.1, on the reverse strand, counting down.
TTATTGATGCAACAGTACGTCGTTTCCGTCCAATTATTCTGACAGCTTTAGCAGCTGTGTTAGCGATGATTCCACTTTCGCGGAGTATTTTCTTCGGTCCAATGGCTGTTGCAATTATGGGCGGACTGATTGTAGCGACCATGCTGACATTATTTTTCCTACCTGCATTGTATGCTGCGTGGTTTAAGGTGAAAAAAACCGCATAAAATACATAATTTTTTTGTGAATAAAGGTGCGAAATATTGAAAACTCCAATATAGTAGCACCTGTCTTTACACAAAAAATACAGGATTACTTCGCTGCATAAAAAATAGGCATAGTGCAGCGAATTGAGGTGAAATACAGATGGGGCAAGACCATATCGAACAGCATCGCCGTTATATTGTAATTTCTTATGCGTTCATGTTTCTTGCATTGTTTACGGTTATTTTCGCGGCCTTTGCTTATCTGGTCGCTCGTAAAGTAGCTGTTGTGGATAATGCTGAAGTTTGGATTCATGCCCATGCGCTCTGGATTATGCGCAATGGTATTCTATTCCTCTTCATGTCAGTTTTTGCTGTTGTTTGGTTTATTCCTCTCTTCTTTTTTGCATGGAACAGCAATCTTTGGGTAACGGCATCAACAGTTGCTGGTGTTGTTTTTAGTGCTATTGCTTGGTTGTTTTTATTAAATGCATGGTTAAAAGGCTTGTCTAAATATTTAAAAAATAAGGCAGTTTTTTAATATATCTATTTTTTAAACATTTTCCCCTTGTAAATTCGGCTAAAGCCCCCCATTTAGTCGGCAATAGAGTATTGATAAAATTTCCGTGAGGAGCACCGCCAAACATGGCTAAACGTGATTATTATGAGGTTTTAGGCGTTTCAAAAACCGCAAGTGATGATGAGATCAAAAAAGCCTATCGTAAATTGGCGATGAAATATCATCCTGACAGAAACCCTGACAATGCCGAAGCAGAAGAAAAGTTTAAAGAAGCTTCTGAAGCTTATGAGATTTTATCCGACAGCGAAAAGCGCAGCATGTATGACCGTATGGGACATAATGCATTTGAAGGCGGCTTTGGTGGCGCTGGTGGTGGCTTTGGCGGTTTTAGTGCAGAAGATATTTTCAGCCAGTTCGGTGATATCTTTGGTGGAGCGTTTGGTGGCGGCGGACGTCAGCAACGCCAACGTCGCGGTTCAGACTTACGCTATGTCATGGAACTTACCCTTGAAGAAGCTGTAAAAGGGGTTAAGAAAACAATTACCTTTACTGCTCCGGCACCATGTGATGTGTGTGATGGTAAAGGTTCTCAAAATCCAAAAGATGTAGAAACCTGTAAAACTTGTCATGGTTCAGGACAAGTACGTATGCAGCAAGGTTTCTTCTCTGTACAACAAACTTGTGGCACATGTCGTGGCCAAGGCAAAATTATTAAAAATCCATGCCATGCATGTCATGGTTCAGGCGTAGCTGATCGCCAGCAAACATTAGAAGTTACTATTCCAGCGGGTGTCGACAATGGCGACCGCGTTCGTTTAAGTGGTAAAGGTGAGGCTATCCGTGATGGTCAAGCGGGTGACTTATACGTTGAAGTGGTTGTTCGTGAACACGAAATTTTCCAACGTGATGGCGCCGATTTATATATGGACGTACCAGTAAGCATTGCTGATGCTGCACTTGGTAAAGAAATTGAAATCCCGACTTTAGAAGGTCGCGTTAGCTTGAAGATTCCTGAGGGAACTCAAACAGGTAAATTATTCCGTTTACGTGGCAAGGGTGTTCGCCCTGTACGTAGCAGCATGGTGGGTGATTTACTTTGCCGTATCGTCATAGAAACACCAGTCAACTTAACGTCTCGTCAACGTGAATTACTCAAAGAATTACAAGCATCTTTCGATGGTGAAGACAGTGCTTCTTCACCAAAGAAAAAATCATTCTTTGATCGTTTATTCGATTAATGCTTGATTAGATCGTAAATTAAAAAGAAGGCGGATATTGATAAAATATCCGCCTTTTTATTGCGCTGATTCATCTTATTATTTTTATTCTGCTTAAAAGAAAATTACGTCTGCTTACTCTGTAGGGTGAGCAACATCGATGTCGTCAACACTTACAATAAGTTCGCTTGATGCAACTGGAGCTACTACAGCAGCTTGAGTTACTGGTTTTACAGCTACTTTTACTGTTTCTACATCGGCAGTTTTTTCTTCAATGATTGGGTCAATATCTTCAACTTTGACTTCAGCAGTGGTATTGCTTGCTATGCTTGTTTGAGCTGTAGGTATCGCCGCTTTCGTATTTACGTTCGTAGTAATGCGTGCTTTAGATAAGCTTTCTAGTGTGTCCCCTGGTTGGATTGCAGGCTCTGCAAATGCCATTGAACTCATCATCCCCATAACAGCTATTAAGCCCATAATTTTCGAATGCATGCTGAACTCCTTATAGTCATCTTTTTTTCATTCGTGGCTCGGTAGTGTGCAGATCAATTCTTTAACTTTTGTGAAAACTGATTAAATTTCGGTTCATCTTAAAAAATATTTTTTACTTTTTATTGTGAGCAAAGAGTTTTGATATAGTAAGCCAATTACGTAAAACACAAGATTGGGAAGGATTATGTCAGCAGCTCCACGCATTGGTATTTTGGGCGCAGGTGGCCGTATGGGTCGCACACTTATTCAGGCAGTTCAACAAGCAGGTTATCAATTGGCTGCAGCAGTAGAACGTCCAGAGAGTAGTTTGGTCGGCACTGATGCTGGTGAACTTGCAGGAATTGGCTCAGTGGGGGTAAAGGTTTCAGGAAGTTTGGCAGAAGTTCTTAAAGACTGTGATGTCATCATTGATTTTACTGCACCGGTTGCAACTGCTCAGCATTTAAAGCTATGCCGTGAAGCTGGGGTAGCCATGGTGATTGGAACAACAGGTATGTCCGATGAACAAAAAGCTGAGCTTGATGAAACGGCAACACATACACCTGTAGTATATGCGGCGAACTACTCTGTTGGCGTAAATGTATCAATCAAGTTACTTGAGCTTGCAGCAAAAGTATTTGGCGATACAGTAGATATTGAAGTGATTGAGGCTCACCATCGTCATAAAGTAGATGCACCATCTGGTACAGCATTAATGATGGGTGAAGCGATTGCTGATACTTTAGGCCGTAACTTAAAAGAAGTTGCTGTTTATGGTCGTGAAGGGCATACCGGTCCACGTGACCGCCAAACTATTGGTTTTGAAACCATCCGTGGTGGCGATATTGTAGGTGAACACACTGTTATGTTTATTGGTGAAGGTGAGCGCGTTGAAATCACTCACAAAGCCACTAACCGTATGAACTTTGCTGCAGGTGCAGTACGAGCTGCTGCATGGGTTGTAGGTCGTGAAGCGCGTAAATACGACATGAAAGATGTTTTAGGGTTGAACGAGGTACAGGTGTAAGCCATCTGTACACGTCCTACATATGGCGAGAAAAACAAGATAGAGCAGAACATGAATAAAAAACAAATTGCTTTGACCACTCTTCTTTGCTTAAGCAGCCTCTATGCAGGGGCTGCCTCTACAGACAAGGCGAAACTCAGCCTTGACCGTAATCATATTAAAGTGTGGACCTATCAAAAGGCTGATAACCCCGTCTTTCAGTACAAAGCTGAAACAACATTTGATGTACCCATTGAGCGTGCGGTGGCGGTGATTTTAGATGTAAATCGCGCAGCGCAGTGGGTGCCTTATATGGGTAAAGTTGAAATGCTTTCTCAGGATGAGAAGAAGGGCGAATTTACATTATATATGGTGTTGGATTTTCCTTTTCCGCTAAAAGACCGCGATGTTGTGGTGAAAGGGAAAATGAGTAAAGCCGCTAATGGCACTATTACGATTAAGAACACAGCGATTAATAGTAATTATCCGATTCAGCCCGATGTGGTTCGTTTAACTCGTTATGAAGGTGAATGGACATTCCAGAAACTAGCGAATAACAAAGTTAAAGTAACCACGAGTGGTTATGCTGACCCAGCAGGTTCAATTCCTTTAAGCTTTGTAAATATGTTTGTTCAGCAGCAACCATATCAGATGCTGCTTAAAATGAAGCGGGAAGTAATGAACCCGATTTATGAGCAACCTAAATTGCCCGATATTTTAAAATAATAAGCAATAAAAAAGCGCCTGAGATGAGGCGCTTTTTTTATTAGTCGGAACATTGCTGCAAACTTTGTGCAGAGCTGCTTTCGCGTTTGATTTGAAATAAAACTAACAACAAACCTAACCCAGCCAGTAATGCACCAGCAAATGATACTGCGTTATAACCCAAACCTAAATCGAGTACTACCGCACCTGCTGCCGCACCGACTGCGTTACCTAGATTAAACGCACCGATATTTACAGAAGAGGCAAGTCCTGGTGCTTCATGAGCAACTGACATTACACGCATTTGTAATGGCGGTACTAAAGCAAAGGTTGCTGCACCCCAGATTACTAAGGCAATGGCTGCTCCAGCCTGACTTTGTGCAAGCACTGGGAAAGTCACCATCATGACAATCAACAGAATGAAAAAACCGATTAGAGTTTTGTTGATGGACAAGTCTGCAAAACGACCACCTAAATGGTTACCAATTGAGAAACCAACACCAATTAATACCAACATGAACGTAATGAAGGTCGGTGAAGCATGGGTAAACTCAGTCAAACTTGGCGCAATATAGGTATATAGCGTAAACATTGCACCCGCACTAAGCACTGTGGTGAGTAGAGCCAGTACTACAGGAGTACGTGTTAATACTTTTAACTCAGCTTTCACATTTGGTTTTTGGGCAACCATACCTTGTGGCAGTGCCTTCCATAAAGCGAGCATGGTAATCACACCAAGCAATGAGATTGCAAGGAAAGACATACGCCAGCCAATATTTTGTCCAACCCATGTTGCCAACGGTACACCACCAATATTAGCAATGGTTAAACCCATAAACATGGTGGCGACAGCACTGGCTTGTTTATGTGCGGGTACAATACTCGCTGCTACAACAGAACCAATCCCAAAGAAGGCGCCGTGGTTAAGGCTAGTAATGAGACGTGCACCTAATAAACTCATATAGCTTGGGGCAAATGCTGCAAGCAGGTTCCCGACCGTAAAGATCGCCATCAGGAAGATAAGCGCATTACGTCGTGCAAAACCACCAAACCACAGGGTCATGAACGGGGCACCTAGCATGACGCCAAGTGCATAGCCCGTAATTAACATTCCGGCTGTTGGAATTGAAATACCTAAATCATGAGCGATATTCGGAAGTAATCCCATTGGTGAGAATTCCGTGGTGCCAATGGCAAAGGCACCAATTGCCAATGCCAATAACGAGAACGCCGTATTTGATTGAGTGTTCATGAGTTTAGTCCCAAACTGGTGCCCATGGCTCTGGGCTAACTTCACGACTGTTACGATCAAGTTCGGCAATCATTTGCATTTCAGCTGGAGTTAACTCGATATCCTGTGCTTTTAAGTTGCTAATCAGGTTTTCACGTTTAGTCGAAGATGGAATAACTGCAAAACCACGTTGCAATGCCCATGCAAGTGCAATTTGTGCTGTCGTTGCTTTATGCGCTGCTGCAATTTCAGTTAAAACAGGGTCTTGAAGCACTTTGCCATATGCCAGTGTCATGTAGGAAGTGACATCTATGTTCTTGTCTTGTAAGAAATTTACAAGTTTATAGTTTTGAAGATAAGGGCTTAACTCGATTTGGTTGGTTGCAATATGCTCTAAACCGATTGTGTCAATGGCTTGTTGAGTAAGCTCAATATTGAAGTTTGAAATACCAATTTGTTTGGTAAGACCTTGTTGTTTCGCTTCAAGTAAAAGCTGCATAATTTCAGGAATAGAAACCCCTAAGTCCGGTGCTGGCCAGTGAATCAAAGTAAGATCAACATGGTCAGTACGAAGTTTTTGTAAGCTCTCTTTTAAACTCGGAATAAACTTATCTTGCGCAAAATTATCTACCCAGATTTTTGTGGTTAGAAATAAGTCCTGACGCGCTACACCACTTTCAGCAATGGTTTGTCCAATCGCAGCTTCATTTTCATAGATTTGAGCTGTATCAATTACACGGTAACCTACTTCTAAAGCTGTTTTAACAGAATCAATCACCGCTTGTTCTTTAAGGCGATAAGTTCCTAAACCAAAACGTGGGATATTCATGTGTTCACCTAAATTTAAATAATTGTTTAACTTGAGGTGCATTTTGCTTGGATTATTGTTGCGAAAAAATAGATGAATAAGCAAAATATCTTTGATGATTAGTCAATAATAGAATAAGTCATGAAATCAACAATTGAAGAACTGGTTGCCTTTATCACAATTGTTGATACAGGTTCCTTTGTAGCCGCAGCAGAACACTTAAAACAAACGCCTTCAGGAATGAGTCGCTCTCTTACACGTTTAGAAGCAAAGTTAGGCGTGACTTTATTAGAGCGAACAACACGTAAGTTGAAACTCACACAAGAAGGGCAGCAGTTTCTGATAAAGGCTCGTAAAATTTTAAATGAGCTGAATGCTGCCGAAGAAGATTTGCAAAAGTCTGATCAGGGTACCGCGGGACTGATTCGTATTGATTCTGCAACGCCGTTTGTTTTGCACGTGATTGCACCATTAATGCATAAGTTTCGTAAGTGCTATCCCGACATTGAAATCGAAATAAATAGTAATGATCAGGTGATTGATCTATTACAACATAAGACCGATGTGGCATTTCGATTTGGGGAACTCAATGATTCGAGTCTTCATGCCAAGTTAGTGTGCAAGAGCCGTTTATATATTGTGGCAAGTCCAGAATATTTGGCGATCAAAGGTACACCGACTCAACCTGAACAACTTGAGCATCATGATTTGATTGGTTTTACCAGACCTGATTATATTAATAACTGGCCGATTAAAGTCGGAGATGAATATTTTTTCGCACAAGCACACATTAAAGCTTCAAGTGGTGAGACTGTGCGTCAGCTTACGGTTAGAGGACATGGTATTGCACGGCTATCTGAATTTGAAATTTGGAAAGATATTCAAGAGGGACGATTGACCGCGTTATTTGAAGATCAAATAGAACATCAATATCAAAGCATCCATGCTGTCTATTATCAACAAGAGCATCTACCAAAACGAATCCGTTTATTCATTGAGTTTTTGGCAGATCAATTAAAAGATGGTTTTAAAACCTGTCTCTAAACTTACCATAAGCATCACTTGGAAAATGAACTTCTAAAATAGGAGTCGTTTGTCCTTGTGATGAATGTTGAGATAAGAAATAGCTTTGTTGCTGTTCTCGACAACTAAAATATAAGTTTGAATAAACCGAATTTACCATGACAACTTCGTTTGAGTTATTACGTTTGTATTGATAATGAGAAATTGTATTGGCTTTATCATCAGTGCGCTGCTCTAGTTTGTAGTCTTGTTGGTTGGTCATTTTTAAATAACCTTCAATTAAACTCTGGCAAACCGTATGTCTGTGCTGTTCAGTTTTGGGTTGTGACTGGCAACCTGTCAAAATAATGGTAAACAATAATATAGCTTTTAATTTCATTATCTTACTACTCTTGGAGTTGATTTCTATAGCCTAAAGGTGTTCTATAAAGCAGTACAGATACAGAAATTTTTAAAAAAGCAGCACAGAATGACTTTTCAATATCAGGTTCTTGCCAATCAATTAGCACATCGTATTTACCAAGATGAGCTTAAACCTCATCAGAAACTTATTTCCTTACGAGATTTTGCCCGTCAGCACAGCATTAGTTTAAGTACAGCAAAAAGTTGTTATGAGTTACTTGAGGCGAGGGGGCTTATTTATGTAAAGCCAAAGTCAGGTTATTTTGTGGTTGCTCGTACCCAATCTAGTCCTATTCCAGATAGTCCAGATTTCTTATCTTTGCCGCGACAAGTCTCCAATCTGGAGTTACATAACCAAATTCAGGAGGCTGCCTTACAAAGTCATCTTGTACCATTAGGCTCTATTCAGTTGACACCTCATTTTATTCCTGTTGAGGGTTTACGCCGCTCTATTCAACGCGCTTTAAAAAATTGTCAGCCCCAAGATTTTCTTTATTGTAATAAACAGGGTCATGAGCAGTTAAGAAAAGCACTATCTGATCATTGGCGTGAAGATGGGATTTTTATCGCGGCAGAAGATATTTTTATTACCAATGGCTGCATGCCTGCTTTATCTTTGGTAATTCAACATCTAACAGAAGTAGGCGATAGTATTTTAATTCCGACGCCTACTTTTAATGGACAACTACAGCTTATAGCCAGTTTAAAACGACAGATTATTGAAATTCCAGCGCATCATCGTGGTATCGATCTTGAGCGCTTAGAATCATTTATGAAGCAGGGTTTAGCTAAAGTTTGCTTAATGACAGCCAACTATCAGAACCCATTGGGATACTGTTTAAGTAATGCAGAAAAACAAAAGATTGCCGAATTAGCAGCAAAGTATCAGTGCTTTATTATCGAAGATGATATTTATGGAGAGTGTGGCTACAGTGATGAGCGACCATTACCTATTCGCTATTGGGACCGTGAAGGCTATGTAATTTGGTGTGGATCGGTTTCTAAGTCATTATCGAGTGCATATCGCGTAGGGTGGTTCTGTTTAAGCGCGAAGCTACAGCATTTAAGGCTTGAGCTGGTAGCCAGTAATATTGGGGTTAATACACCGCTACAATTAGGCCTAGCTGATTTTATTTATAGTCGTGCTTACAGGGAGCACTTAGAGCAGTTAAGACCGAATTTGATGCGGCAAGTCGAGGAGTATCGTAGTTGTATTTTAAATGCCTTTGAAGGTGTTCCAATTGCACTGAGCCAACCAGAAGGGGGGTTATGCCTTATGGATACAGTTACCTAAAACTGTAGATAGTTTGGCGCTCTATTACACTGCAAAATCTCACGGAATTACCGTAGTTCCCGGACATGTTTTTGGTGAGGATGAACGCTATCGGCATTTTATTCGATTAAATGCAGGTCATGAGTTAACAGTAGATGTCCGCCAAGCGATTAAACACTTGGCGAACTGGTCACGACAACAGATGAAAACCGTAAGTTAGTTTTATTCTGCGAAGTCTGCTTTAAGCACAATTCGGTAACGTGCTTGACCTGAGTGTAGACGTTCAATTGCTTCATTGAGCTGTGACATTGGAAACAGCTCAATTTGAGGCGCAATTTTTTTGCGTGCAGCAAACTTTAAAAGCTGACGTAGTGCAGCAGGTGAGCCTGTAGGTGAACCAGTCACTGACTTAGCACCACCAATAAGAGAGCCAACAGAAACAGGAACAGGCTCAAGCGTAAGACCTAAGAAATGTAAGGTTCCGTTTGGTGCCAGTGTTGCAATAAAAGCAGACCAATTTAGAGTCACATTCACGGTACTCAGCAATAAATCGAATTTACCTTTTTGAGCTTTTACTGCGTTGGTATCGCGGCTATTGACGACATGGTCGGCTCCCATTGCTTTAAGCTCTTCTGTTTTGTCTGGGTTAGAACTAAATGCCGTGATTTCACACCCCCAACCTTTAAGGAGCTTAATCGCCATATGACCTAAACCGCCAATGCCAATCACACCCACATGATGGGTTGCCTGAATCTTGTGTTTGAGGAGTGGATCAAAAACGGTAATTCCGCCACAAAGTAGAGGACCTGCACTTTCTGGGTCTAAATCTTCAGGGAGGGGAATAGCCCATTGCCAGCCAGCACGAACTTTATCGGCAAAACCACCAGCATGCCCGACGATTGTTGCAACATTTTTGCCCGTACAAAGTACTTGCTGACCACCAATACATTCATCACACGATTGGCAACTTTCAGCTGTCCAGCCGATACCGACACGTTGCCCGATTTGTAGACCTTTGGCTTCTGAACCCAAAGCTACAATTCTTCCAATAATTTCATGACCTGCAACCACAGGGTAGACAGTCGAGCGCCATTCATTATTCAGAACTGAAATATCAGAATGACATAAACCACAGTATTCAACTTTTACTTCAACCTGATGCGGCTGTAATTCACCTGCGTCAAATTGGTAAGGAACTAGTTTTTCACCTGCTTGCATTGCAGCATAGGCCTGAATCGTATTGTTGCTCATCGGAAACTCCTTAAGCGGATTTGAACCGTTCTGGTGGGTTATGAAGCTTTAAATTGACAATCGTTTTCATGATCATCGACCATACCTACAGCCTGCATAAACGCATAGCAAGTGGTTGGACCGACAAATTTAAAACCATTCTTTTTAAGGGTCTTGGAAAGTTTTACACTGAGTTCAGTCTGTGCAGGAGCCTGACGGTAGTCTGCAACATCATTGTTTTGTGGAGCCGCATCTACAAACTGCCAAAGCCATGTCGGTACATCACCAATTTGTGCTTTTAGTGCTTGCCAAGCAATCGCATTATCACGAATAGCTTTGAGTTTACCCAAGTGACGAATTAAGCCTGCATCGGATAATTTTAGTTCTAAAAAATCATCTGTGAATGAAGCAATTTCTGCAATCGGATGATTAAAAAAATGCTGACGGTAGCTTTCTCTTTTTTTTAGTACGGTAATCCATGATAAGCCAGCTTGCTGACCTTCGAGGCAAAGCATTTCAAATAACCGTGCTTCGTCGTGTTCTGGCTTACCCCATTCTTCATCATGATAGGCAATATATAGGGGATCGTCGGAACACCATCCGCAACGTTGAGTTTTCATGATAATGCTCCTTATATTTATCTTAGAATTTTAAAGTTTAAATAACACCCATTCATTTGGGCGAGTATCCCAATAATACAGTTCAGCTTGAGTTAAGTCTTCAAACTTTAGCCAAAAGTCTTTGCCTACTTTATCTGAAAAACCGGTACTGATTAGCAGGGCATCATCACTGATTTCCATGATCCAGCCTTGATAGCTATTGCCATTTAAAATGATCTTTTGCTGGTTGCCCGACTCGGCAAACTCTACTAAGCGATTGATCAGCGCTTCCGACATAAAATGTTCCTAGCGTAAATATGAATAAGGGTTAACGGCACCACGTCCTTTACCATCTAGATAAAGACCATAGTGGAGATGAGGTGAAGTATAACGTGCATTGCCCGTGTTGCCGACATATCCAATTAAATCGCCTTTTTTGACATAGTCACCTACATTTAGGCCACGTTTATGACCGTCAAGATGAGCATAATAATGCCATGTTCCTGCTGGACCTAAAATCCAGATGACTTTGCCTCCGAGGTTATTATTACGAAGATCAGCAACGAGTCCTTCGGTTGTGCTATACACTTTGGTTCCACGTGGAGCCAAAATATCAATTCCTTCATGGCTACGGCCTTGACTACGAGCAGCTCCCCAAGTGTCTTTTAGTTCATCTCGATCGACACCTTTTACAGGTACAGGTAGTCGATTTGGAAGCTGCATACTTTTGAGCTTACTGACTTGAGTGGGGGAAAGTGGTGTAGGTCTTTTAGGTGCACTGGCACAAGCTGCCAATAGAATAATGAGAAAACCAAGTGAGAGATGAGAAACAAAACGTCGCACGAAATACTCCCTGTCATAGTTATATCAAAATTATTTTGACCACTATGTCATGAACGGCTAGTCGAGATCAATTTTTTCATTGCAGTTGGTACACCTTTGGAAATTGCTTGTTCTGGAGTCAACCATTGGCCTTTAAGTTCAATCGCCAGATGTTCTTTTTGATCAGGTTCCACGTGGAACGTGTGAGCATTAAGTAGCCATGTGAAATGAGTGAAGCTATGACTAATCTGAAAAGTTTGTGCTTGAGGCTGTAATTTAAATTGCTGGCTTATGCTCAGTCGTTCATGTTCATTTTCTAAAATAGGTAAACAGAATAAACCGCCCCATAGACCATGGGCTTGGCGCTGTTGCCAGAACCATTCATCTTCACACTGAATAATAAGAACGTCTGCCGTTTTAACAGGCGGAGTTTTTTTGGGTTTTTTAAAAGGTAGTTCTTGTTCTAAACCTTGTTGGTAGGCCTGACAATGAGTTTGCATTGGGCAATATAAACACAGCGGTTTTTTAGGCGTACAGATAGTTGCACCTAAGTCCATTATGGCTTGAGTATAGTCATGATTACGATGCGTAGGACAAAGCTCTTCAGCGAGTTTCCACATTTCACGTTCATGCTGCGGCTTACTTAAGTCATCTTCAATAGCGAAGAAACGCGCTAGAACACGTTTCACATTGCCGTCCATAATCACACCGTACTGACGCAAACCTAAAGACATAAGTGCGCCTGCTGTAGAGCGTCCAATGCCGGGTAGAGCAATCCATTCTTCTAGGGTTTCAGGAAATTTACCTTGTTGTGCTACAAGGCCAGCGGCTTTATGCAAATTGCGAGCACGAGCGTAATAGCCAAGGCCAGCCCAATAAGGAGCGACATCATCCCAAGTTGCATGACCTAAAGCTTCTACCGTTGGAAAGCGCTCCATGAAGCGGTCAAAATATTGCAGAACTGTTTTTACCTGAGTCTGCTGTAGCATAATTTCAGAAACCCAAACCTTGTATGGATCATCTGCAACTTGCCAAGGCAAATCGTGACGACCATGTTGATCGAACCAGTTTAAGAGGGCATCAGAAAAAGAAAATTCAGGCATGAACAGCTATAGAAGAAAAGTAAGGGCTAAATTATAGCTGAAATTGGAGAGAAGTTTTGTTTAAAGCAAGCAACCAGAACGAGCCTGTTAAAACAGAGATCACTTGAAAATAAGTGGTCTCTGCTTCAAGCATAAAGAGAATTAATCCTCTTTTACTCCCCAACGTTGATCAAGTTTCAACGGTTGGTTTTTGTAGTATGGAATGACATGAATGTGGAAATGGTCAGAGCTTTGGCCAAACACTTCACCATCATTAAAGCCGATATGAAAACCAGCAGGCTGATGACGAAGCTGGGTTTCGTGGCGGGCAATTTCAAGAAGTGTAAGTAAGCTTTCATGCTCTTTAGAGGTAATGTCAAAAAACGAGCTTACATGGCGCAGTGGAGTCACTACACAGTGGCCTTTAGACAACGGATTTGGGTCAGGTAAAATTACAGCAAATTCATTCTTATCAATGATGTCATATTCATCAAATTCGCAATACGGACATTTCTTGTCAGCCATTGTTGTATCCTCTCATGTTATTCCATTAAACCCCGAGTGCGGGAAATAAGACTAGGCTTTGCTCTAGCTCAACGGGAGTATAGTTATTGAAGTATGGTTTAAAAAATACAGTAAAAATATTGCAAAGTCATAAACATTTAAGGGAGCAAATGCAAAAAACATTTGCTCCAAATTTGCTTCTTTTATTTTAAAGTACGTTCTAACAAAGCGTACATTTTAGCAAGGCCTTGTTTCTCCGCTTCGCTGTTGTAGCCAAGGTCTACACCATTCGCTTTCGCTTTTTCATCTGCAAGCGGGTTACTAAAGCCATGTTTAGCACCTTTTAAAACCACTACCTCATGTTTAACTTCAGCAGCTTGCATCTCTTTTTCAAAATTAGCAACATCTTCTAAGGTGACCATGCTGTCTTGTTCACCATGTAGAACTAAAACCTCACCTTGAATGTTGCCTTTTTGAGCAGGTGCTTTCGGTGCTAATGTAGCATGGAATGTCACAACTGCTTTAAGTGGTGCACCTGAGCGCGCAAGGTCTAATACAACTTTACCACCATAGCAAAAGCCAATTGCAGCCAGTTTTTCACTATTTACTTCTGGTTGTGCAGCAAGTGTCTGAAGTGCTGCATTGGCACGATCAGTTACCGTGTCTAACTCTTCAAATGTCTGCATCATCCATTCATATGCTTGAGCTGCGGTTGATGTGACTTTTTTATCGCCATACATGTCAATCGCAAGAGCCGCATAGCCGTGTTCAGCAAGTTCACGTGCGCGTTGTTCAGTATATTCATTACGGCCCCACCATTCAGGACCAATAATAATACCTGGTACAGGTGTTTCACTTTCTGGAGCTGCAAAATAACCAATTAAATGGCTGCCGTCTGGTGCAGTATATTGAATTTCACGGGTTTTAATTGCTGTACTCATGACATTAATCCTGAAATTAAACTTGGTTTAAACACGCTTGATTAAAGCATAAAAAATTAAAATTCATATTAATAACTATGTAAAAATCTACGTCAAAAGAAAAAGATAGAAACATTTAGGCAATAAAAAAGAAGGAAACAAGTTCCTTCTTTTTATGTAGTCATGATTGAATTAGGTTCGGCCTCGCGAAATAAAACCAATAACTGCGAGAATTACAGCCACAACCAATAAAATCACGGCAAAGTCTTTAGATAACCCTGCAACACCACCAAACCCTAATAGACTGGCAATGAGTGCAATCACTGCAAAAATTATTGCCCAACGGAACATAATGTTGTCCTCCTTATTTTTCATTGTGTTTTTACTATATAGTGGCTTTTTTGCACGGAATGTGTCGTTTATGTGGTTGAAATGTATATTAAACAATCATTTTGTGATGCTAAAAATACAGTTTCTTTCCTTAAGCACACTGCCTTCAATGCTATAATCTGACTTTGCTTTATGTATACAGCTGTTAAAACCTATGTCTACCGAGACCTCACTTCGTCCATTATTTTGGAAAAATTACACGCTAGAGCAGCTTACTCAGGCTGAGTGGGAAGCTTTGTGCGATGGGTGTGGTTTATGCTGCTTGGTCAAGCTAGAAGATGAAGATACTCATGAGGTTGCTTACACCAAGGTAGCGTGTAAATTGCTTGATTGTGGTACAGGGCGTTGCTCAGACTATTCAAATCGTCAGCAGCAAGTGCCTGACTGTTTACAGTTGACGCCAGAAAGCTTAAAAACAATTCACTGGTTACCTTCAAGTTGTGCATATAAACGTTTGAATGAGGGTAAAAATTTACCTTCTTGGCATTATTTAAATACGGGTACGAGACAAAGCGTAGTTAAGGCGAAAAAGTCTGTTGCAGGGCGTTGTATTCCTGAAACTGATGTACATGAAGATGATCTTGAAGATTATGTGGTACGTTGGGTGCGTTAATACGCTCCCAATGGACATTTTTAATTACAGCGTATAATAAAGTAACATTTTAATCGTAAAGTTTTTAACCATCTCCGTTATATAAAAATAAAAGCGAAGGAGATAAAAATGATGAAACGACTAGCAGCCCCCTTATTATGTAGTAGCTTTTTCTTGTTAATGGCTTGTGGTTCTAAAAATACCAACTCAAAAAATCCAGAACAAAATACAACTGCAAAAACAGAGCAAACTAGTGCTGCCAAACAAATTTATCAGGTCGAGACAGTCGCACATTTTAATGAACCTTGGGCGATTATCAGTTTGCCAGACCATCGTTTATTAGTCACTGAGCGACAAGGTAAGTTAAAACTTTTTAACCCCCAAAATAAACAAATGTTAGATGTTCAAGGTGTTCCAGCAGTGAACTATGGCGGACAGGGTGGTTTGGGCGATGTTATTTTACATCCTGACTTTGCCAAAAATCATTGGATATATCTCAGTTATGCAGCTAAAGGGCAAGGCGGATCTGGTGCAGTGATTTCACGTGCGAAATTAGACTTATCTAACCCTAATCAGCCAAAACTTATAGAGGTGAAACAGATTTGGCAGCAGGTGCCTAAAGTCTCAGGACAAGGCCATTATGGACATCGTATGCTCTTTGATGCAGATGGTAAGCTTTGGGTCAGTTCAGGTGAGCGCCAAAAGTTTGATCCTGCCCAAGACATGAAGAGTAATTTGGGCAAAGTCTTGCGTTTAAATGAGGATGGTTCAGCAGCCGTAGGTAATCCTTTTTATAAACAAGGTGGGGTTACTGCGGAAATATGGTCACTTGGACACCGTAACCCCTTAGGTATGGCTTTTGACCGCAAAGGACAACTCTGGGTGGTTGAAATGGGGCCTAAAGGTGGTGATGAGCTTAATATTATTACCAAAGGTGAAAATTATGGTTATCCAATTGTCTCAAATGGTGACCACTACTCGGGTGAGCCTATTCCAGACCACCATACTCGCCCTGAATTTAAAGCACCTAAGATTGATTGGACACCTGTCATTTCACCGTCGAGCCTAATCATTTATCGAGGCCAACAATTTCCTGCATGGCAAAATAAAGCCTTAATTGGTGGGTTATCTTCCAAAGCGATTGTGGTTGTAGATTTAGAGCATAAACCTGTAAAAGAAATACAAAGATTAGAGATTAAGCAACGTATTCGTGGTTTACATGAAGCACAAGACGGTTCAATTTGGGTAATTGAAGATGGCCCGGATGCACGTTTGCTGAAACTCAGTAATAAACCATCTTAATGCTACGAGTTAGCCTGTAAATAAAGAACGCGTCTCATAGATTCAAATTGTAGATTTCTGTGAGACGCAATAGACTATAGTGAAAAGACGATAAAGCTATTTGAGATGTCAGACACCCATATTCCACTTCCTGAACGCCTGCGCCCGAGAGATTTGTCTGAAATTATTGGGCAAGATCATTTGTTAGGTGAACACGCACCACTGCGTCAAATGATTGATCAGGGGCATTTACCTTCTATTATTTTTTGGGGACCGCCAGGTGTTGGTAAAACAACAATTGCTTTGCTTTTGGCGCAAGCAATAGACCGCCCATTTGTGAGTTTGTCTGCTCTGAATACGGGGGTAAAAGAATTACGTGAAGTAATTGCAGAAAGTGGTGATTTACTAACACCTGTGGTTTTTATTGATGAAATTCATCGCTTTAATAAATCACAGCAAGATGCATTACTAGGGGCTGTAGAAAAAGGAAAAATTACCTTAATAGGCGCGACCACTGAAAACCCGTCTTTTGAAGTCAATAGTGCGCTTTTATCTCGTTGTCAGGTCTATACCTTAAACAGTTTAGACAGCGAAGCAATTCAGACGCTACTCAACAATGCTCTCCAAGCCGATAAATTCTTAAAAGAACGTTACATTCATATTGAAGAGTACGATGCCCTTTTGCAGTTTGCAGCAGGCGATGCCCGTAAAGCGCTTAATTTACTAGACTTAATTGCGAGTACTTTTGAGCCAGAAATTGAAAATACCATTACCAATGCTGTGGTGGTAAAAGTTGCCCAGCAAAACATTGCACGTTATGACAAATCGGGTGAGCAGCATTACGACCTCGTGTCTGCATTTATTAAATCGATTCGTGGTAGTGATCCAGATGCAGCTCTGTATTGGATGGCTCGTATGCTTAAAGGCGGAGAAGATCCTGTTTTTATTGCAAGACGTATGTTGATTGCAGCCTCAGAAGACATTGGAAACTCGAATCCAAATGCGCTTTTGCTTGCAGGTGAATGTTTCCGCTCTGTTCAAGCAGTAGGTATGCCTGAAGGTCGAATTATTTTGGGCCAAACCGCGGTTTATTTAGCAACAAGTGCAAAAAGTAATAGTACTTATTTAGCAATTAACAAAGCATTGGAACTTGCCGAGAAAACGGCAAATTTACCAGTGCCTTTACACTTGAGAAATGCACCAACCAAGCTGATGAAACAGCAAGGTTATGGCATCAATTATCTCTATCCTCATGACTACCCGGAGCACTTTGTGTTGCAAGACTATTTGCCACCTGAGTTGAAGGGAACCAAACTCTACGAGTCCGCGAGAAATAAGCGTGAGGTTGAAGGCGAACGCTTACAGCAACGCAGATGGCAGCAGGAACAATAGTTTTATTCAGTCCTGCTATTGTTCCAATTCCTCAGTAACCTGACCATAAATCAGCAGGGTAAACACGCCTGTACCACCAATAATATTTCCAATGGTGGTTGGAATCAGGAAATTAAAAATATATTCACTAATAGAGGCATCTCCTTGCCAAACTAGATAAGACATTTCGGTAGAACCTACTACTACATGGGTAAAGTCACCGAGTCCTATCAAATATGTCATGAAAAAGATGAGTAGGAATTTATTACTAACTGAAGGCAGCATCCAGACTAGTGCAGCAATTAACAGCCCTGACATAATACCTTTCAGCAAGTTTTCGGTCGCAGAAAAAGACGCAACATGATGTGCTAGCTCGTCTAGTGCCTTGTCAATATCGGGTGTAAACAGGTGAGTAGTTAAGAAAAATAAACTCGCTAAAGCTGTTCCAATGATGTTGCATAAAATCACAATCCCCCATAATCGGCCTACAGCTTGTAATTTTTCGAGAGTAAAGGGTTTGAATAGAGGTACAACTGTGGTGATGGTATTTTCGGTGAAGAGTTGCATATGGCCCAAAATAGCGATCAGGAACCCAATGGTATAACCGACATTGGTGATTAAATCGGTCCAGACCGCATCAGTTGGAAGATAAGAAGCGATAATCGCCTTAAATACAAAAGAAAAACTGATGACTAGACCTGCCGCAATTCCTGAAAAGATTAGTGCAGCTGTTGGCCGTTCCAGTTCTTCTGCACCATCACGGCGGATAATTTCATAGACTAAACGGGGTGACAGTTTTTCATGTTCTTCGACTGCCATTTTTTCACGCCAGCTTAAGGTTTGCTCGACCTTTTTTTCCTCTATTTCATGGTCCATCATGCTTACTCCTTATAAAATAAATATTTTCTACTTATTATTTTTGTTTATTGTTAAGGCAGCATTCAGAATAAATCTAGTTGATTCATAACAGCTTTATGTATCTTTTTATAAATTGAAAGATACGACGCTAAGCAAAATAGTATGCGAATAAAAGCAATTAACCAGATAGGACAGCTAAATATAAGAAGAGGTCGATAAAGATTTACAGCAAATCAGATAACAGCAGTAACAATAATTAAAGTAAGGTATATGTTCTCAAAGTCCGTATGAG
This sequence comes from Acinetobacter sp. GG2, assembly GCF_000292385.1. Classification (NCBI taxonomy): domain Bacteria; kingdom Pseudomonadati; phylum Pseudomonadota; class Gammaproteobacteria; order Moraxellales; family Moraxellaceae; genus Acinetobacter; species Acinetobacter sp. GG2. Next base: position 243,425 of record NZ_ALOW01000038.1, on the reverse strand, counting down.
TTTCATATAGTCACCTTGAGAAGCTTCAGAAATGACGGTTTCCACTTCAGCTTCGCTCCAACCTTGTTTCAAAGCAGAGTCGCTAAAATTAGATAAAATCACTAATGGATTTTCACCAAAATGTATTGAGTGATTCATTAATCTCTTTTCAGGCTTAAGTAGTTCCATAGGGTTCACCATACTTTAAATTTAATTATTGTGATGCAATTAATGTTTTTTTAGATTTTAGTGCTTTGCTTTTATATTGTGCAAGTAATAATTTAATTAAATATACAAATCTGTCTACTTTTCCTGAATTTTAGTGCCTAGAAAATAAAAAACCGAGCAATTCAGCTCGGTTTCTTATAAAGTCTGGCTAATTAGATGTCAGATAAATCTACGCCTAAACGAGCTGCAACTTCTTCATAAGCTTCAACAACACCGCCTAAACCTTGACGGAAACGGTCTTTGTCGAGTTTCTTCTTAGAGTCTTTGTCCCATAAACGGCAACCGTCTGGAGAGAATTCGTCACCAAGTACGATACGGTCATGGAAAACACCAAATTCAAGTTTGAAGTCCACCAAGATCATGTTGCCTTCAGCAAATAATGCTTTTAATACATCATTTACTTTATAAGTTAACACTTTCATTTGTTCTAACTGTTCAGCAGTCGCCCAACCTAAAGCAATCGCTTGAGATTCGTTAACCATTGGATCGCCTAGGCCATCATCTTTGTAGAACAATTCAAATGTAGGAGGAGTAAGTTCTTTACCCTCTTCTACACCTAAACGACGGCATAGAGAACCAGCTGCGTAGTTACGAATTACGCATTCAACAGGAATCATTTGAAGTTTTTTTACAAGAACTTCAGTTGGAGAAAGCAATTTTTCAAAATGCGTTTCAATACCCGCAGCAGCAAGTTTTTCCATGATGAAGGCGTTAAAACGGTTGTTCACCTTGCCTTTACGATCTAGTTGTTCGATTTTTTCGCCATTGAACGCAGAGGCATCATCACGAAAGACTAAAATCAGATGGTCGGCATTGTCTGTTTCATATACAGATTTTGCTTTACCAGTATAGAGCAAGGTTTGTTTTAACATGAGGGAACCTTTTAAAAAAAAATGCCTAGTAAACGACTAGGCTGGCCAATTTTGGTAAATCTGGTTTAACACTTCTGCCGCAACTTCAGGGCTTGCAAAAGTGTTGTCTGGATTAAAGAGAGCAAGGCTATGACTAGAGCCAACACCAGTCAGTTTAAGCACATAAGTTTTGTCATTTACTTTAATCGTCGCTTGATTACTACCTTGAGCGATGATGCTGTAATTTAACGTGCTTAGGGTTGCTTTGGTGTATTGCCAAATTTCAGCGGTACTTCCATCAATTTTTAACAGTGGGTTTTTATTACCATCTGTTACAAGTTGAGGGCGACTAAGCGCGCTACCTGATTGAGCAGATGTATCTGCTGTATCACCTTGAGTTTGTTCAGGGCGAGGCAATGCAAAACGATTGCCACGCTTGTTTTCAAACTTCGGTGCGTGATCGATAGCGAGCTGGTCTACTGTTGGTGCAGGATACAAAGGCGTCGCTGGTCGTACAGTTGCATCGGCAGGATACTCAAGCGGGGCGAGTTGCTTTGCTTTTTTATAATCTAAAGAGTGATTATTGAGTGCGAAGCGACCACAGCCAGCTAAACTTAAGGCTGAAACTGCAAGGACTAAACCAAGACGTAATTGCATCATAAATTGCTCTTATTAAATAATTCCCGCATCTTTTAGGGCATTGCGGAGAGGTTCGCGATATTGCTCAGCGAGAGGAGTGAGTGGTAAACGAATACCAGTATCAATCAGTCCCATCTCATGTAGTGCCCATTTCACAGGAATTGGGTTAGATTCGCAAAATAGAATATTGTGTAAATTTGCAATCTTATTGTTAAGCGTCTTCGCTTGTGGCTCATCTTTAGCAATTGCAACCGCACATACTTCGCTCATTGCCTTAGGTGCAATGTTTGCAGTAACCGAGATATTACCATCTGCGCCAAGAAGCATAAGTTCCCATGCAGTTTCATCGTCACCTGAGTAAACAGCCATTTTGCCGTTTAAAGCATCGATTAAAGCTTTACCACGAGGCACATCACCTGTTGCGTCTTTAATACCTACAATGTTAGGAATTTCTGCTAAACGTACCGCTGTATCGTTTGACAAGTCTACGCCTGTACGACCAGGTACGTTATAAAGAATAAGAGGTAATTCAACAGCTTCAGCAACCGCTTTATAGTGTTGGAAAAGGCCTTCTTGGGTTGGTTTGTTATAGTATGGTGTTACAAGTAAAGCGGCATCAGCACCGAGGTCTTTAGCTGCTTTAGTTAATTCGATTGCTTCGCGGGTTGAGTTTGCACCAGTACCGGCAATAATTGGAATACGTTTATTGGCTACACGAATAATTTCTTTAATAACCTGTGTGTGCTCTTCCATGCTCAATGTTGAGGCTTCGCCGGTTGTACCGACGGCTACAATACTGTTTGTACCTTGTTCTATGTGCCACTCAACCAGCTTCTCAAGACCCTTCCAATCTACACCGCCATCTTTCAACATGGGAGTGACAATTGCGACGATTGAGCCTTGAATGGTCTGTGCTTGCTGAGTCATTTTAAAAAATATCCTATTTATCCATCCGAATCTGAGGTAAGAAAAACAAAATGTGGGATGGTTGCAGTATTTTGATTGTCCAGTTCTAACAATAACAGATTGTTGAATGACAATTATGCAAATTATGACTGATCAGACGCATAAGAACAATATGCTTAACTGATAAACCCTATGTAAACTTGAGCAAAACATAGAATGCCAATTTGATCATTTCAAGTAAAAGACAGTAAATATGACAATATGATTCAATTCTGCGAATCCTTACTTGCTACGGTCTTTTTTATGGCAAGATAAAATGCATATTTTTCCCGAATGGGACTTAAGATGGCATGAAAATGAAGAAACAACCACAAAATTCGGCTTTAGTCGTAGTTGATGTACAAAATGGTTTTACGCCGGGTGGAAATTTAGCAGTTGCCGACGCCGATACAATTATTCCAACCATTAACCAATTGGCGCGTTGTTTTGAAAATGTCGTTCTGACACAAGATTGGCATCCAGATAATCATATTTCTTTTGCTACCAACCATGTGGGTAAACAGCCATTTGAAACCATTGAGCTCGATTATGGACCACAAGTGCTTTGGCCTACGCATTGTGTACAAGGTAGCCAAGATGCCGAATTTCATCCAGATTTGAATATTCCAACGGCCCAGTTGATTATCCGAAAAGGCTTTCATGCTCATATTGATAGCTATTCGGCTTTTATGGAAGCAGACCACAGCACAATGACGGGTTTAACGGGTTACTTAAAAGAGCGCGGCATTGATACGGTTTATGTGGTCGGAATTGCTACGGACTTTTGTGTCGCATGGACTGCTTTAGATGCAGTTCAACTCGGCTTTAAAACTTTAGTGATTGAAGATGCCTGTAAGGGTATTAATCTGAACGGCTCTTTAGAACAGGCATGGCAAGCGATGCAGCAACAGGGTGTTGTCCGTATTCAATCGACTGATTTGTTGAGTGAATGTTAAAGAGAGTGCTCATGTTATTTGGGCTTTAATTGCGATTTGATATGGATGAACAGCATGTCTGCATTATTACGTTTTACTCAATTTGTTCAGAAAACGTTTGCTTTATGGGTCATTGTTTTTGCGGCTCTAGCGCTATGGCAACCTGAGTTTTTTGTCTGGCTTAAAGCGTACATCCCATGGATCTTAGGGATTATTATGCTCGGTATGGGAATGACCATGACCGTTGATGACTTTAAAGGGGTATTGCAAAGCCCTAAAGCCGTCTTAATTGGGGTGGTTGCCCAGTTTGTGGTGATGCCCGGTTTAGCATATGTTCTATGTAAATTATTTAATTTACCGCCTGAAATTGCAGTCGGCGTTATTTTAGTGGGGTGTTGCCCAGGCGGAACAGCTTCAAACGTGATTACCTATATGGCCAAGGGCAACGTGGCTTTGTCGGTCGCCTGTACATCGGTATCAACACTTTTAGCACCTGTATTAACACCTGCAATTTTCTATCTGCTAGCCAGCCAATGGTTAAAGATAGATGCAGCTTCGATGTTTATTTCGATTTTGCAGGTGGTGCTACTGCCTATTGTGATTGGTCTGATTTTGCGAACTTGGCTTAAGCGTCAGGTCGAATCTTATATTCAAGTCATGCCTTTAGTTTCAGTTATTGCAATTGTCGCGATTGTGGCAGCCATTATTGGTGGAAGCAAAGCAGCTATTCTTCAATCGGGTTTGCTTATTTTAGCTGTGGTGATATTGCATAATGGGTTTGGTTATTTATTAGGTTTTACCGCAGCTCGTTTCTTTAAATTGCCTTATGCAGACAGTAAAGCAATTGCGGTAGAAGTCGGTATGCAAAACTCAGGTTTAGGTGTGGCACTTGCAGCAGTACATTTTGCTGCTTCTCCGATTACAGCAGTACCAAGCGCGATTTTCAGCCTTTGGCACAATATTTCTGGTCCTGCGCTTGCGACTTATTGGGCAAGTCGTACAGAGGTAGACAAATCCATTCAATTAAAAGCTGATTAATTCACTAAAGGGGATGTGCTGCTAACCATTCTTCAATTTTCGTTTTCAGAAATCACTTTAAAACCATGGCGCTGTAACAGTGCTGTGGTAATCCCAACACCCGTAATTCTCTCACCTTGAAAAGTTCCGTTATAAATTTTTTGACTGCCGCAAGATGGGCTATTTTCTTTTAAAACCACACAACTTGCTTTTATTTGCTGTGCAATTTCTAGAGTGCGGTGAGCACCTTTTAAATAGAGCGCTGTCACATCTAAACCAGATGAGTCAGTAATTTTTGCCTTGCAATCAAGTACATCTTGACCTGTTCCTCCTACAATTTCTGCGGGTAAGCGAGGCGTGCTAAATCCACCTAATAACTCTGGGCAAAGTGCATGGGCTTTTTTATTTAAAAATAACTGCTGAAGCGTAGTGTGCAAGCATGATCGGCCGTCATAACGTACAGGTTCACCAATTAAACAAGCACTGATTAAAATCATGAGTTTTCCGCCGTTAGAACTTTAAAAGCCATGTGAGTGTACCCAATGATTTATAAAATATGAAATCTAAAACAAGCACAAACAAACTGCATAATTTGATTAATAAATTACACAATTCATAATTAAATTATGTATTGCATAATTTAATTGTTTTTAGTAGCATCTGTTTTAAGGTAAATGGCCATTGGAGGTCCAACAAGGATGTTGGCCTCCATAAATCTAGGAATGACTTTAGGAAAAGGCGATTTTTAAAGGTTTATTGAAAAAACTCAATCGTACTTTTAGATAAGAAAGGACTGTGTGTATGGAAAATAAACACCATATAGAAGGGAAATTAATCATCGGCTTCGTGCTCACTCAATCATCGTTTTAATTATTGGTTTTTTTCTCATAGGATGCGTTGGGCTAAGGCATTTTGACGGTTCAAACACTCTCCTAGCAAATGCGTATTCTATAGAGAAAGGAGCTGACCAGATCAGCAGAAATAAACGGATCAGGTAATCACCAGAGGGAAACTAGATGGATATTTTAGAGAACCCATTAGAACTATGCGGTTTTGCATTTATTGAGTTTGTTTCAAAAGAAAATGAATTAGATACAATTTTTGAAACCATCGGCTTTTCAAAAGTAGCCAAGCATAAATCGAAAAAAGTGTACTTATGGCGTCAAGGAAATATCAATATTATCCTGAATTATCAGCCAGAATCTTATGCTTCATTCTTTTTCAATGAGCATGGCCCATCTGCTTGCGCAATGGGATTCAAAACACGTGATGCGGCAAAAGCTTTTAAAAAGGCTGTTGAGCTTGGTGCAGAACCAATGCAATCTAATATTGGGCCAATGGAGCTTAACATTCCGGCAATTAAAGGTATTGGTGGCATGCCAATTTTCTTAGTTGACCGTGACATTTATGAAAATGACTTTGTTTTCTTTGATGATGCACAGCGTCACCCTGAAGGTGCGGGTTTAAATGAAATTGACCACTTAACTCATAATGTCTACAAAGGCCGTATGGAGTACTGGGCAAATTTCTACGAGAAGATTTTTAACTTCCAAGAAATTCGTTACTTCGACATTAAAGGCGAATATACGGGTTTAACATCTAAAGCGTTAACTGCTCCAGATGGCATGATCCGTATTCCTTTAAATGAAGACTCAGACAAAGGTAACGGTCAAATTGCAGAATTCTTAGCTGATTTTAATGGCGAAGGTATTCAGCATATTGCGTTTATTTGTGATGACTTAATTTCGACTTGGGATAAGTTAAAGGGCTTGGGTCTACAATTTATGACTCCACCGCCAAACACGTATTATGAAATGTTGGAAGACCGTTTACCTGAGCATGGCGAACCGACTAGTGAATTACAGCAGCGCGGTATTTTGCTTGATGGTAATACTAAAGATGGTCAGAAGAAGCTTTTATTGCAAATCTTCTCTCAAAATATGATTGGACCAGTATTCTTCGAATTCATTCAACGTAAAGATGATGACGGTTTTGGTGAAGGTAACTTCAAGGCACTGTTTGAATCGATTGAACGTGACCAAATTCGCCGTGGCGTTCTCGAAGCAAAATAAGTTTTGCTTTGTCTCTAATCTAAAAAAACCAAGAGTATTGCTCTTGGTTTTTTTATGGCTCATGATTAGCGGCTTTTAATATATTGATTAATTAAATTAATCTCATTTTTAAGCGTTTCAATAATTTTACTTTGTGGGTCGACGGGTAAAAACATTTCACTATCCAGTGCCACAATACAAAACTCAATGCTCTGGTTTGAGTTAAATACTGGTAGACCTACTGCGTTAATACCTGTGAGTAAATCACCTTTCGCTGCTGACATTTGTTGCTGGCGAATAGTTTCTTTAAGTTCTAAAAATTCTTGCCAGTTGTGTGGGGCAATATTTAGCCCAAGTTCCTGATGCTTTTGCCATTCGGCTTCCATTAAGGGGCGAACAAAATGCTCTGGAAGATAAGAAGCAAATAAACGTCCTGCAGCAGAATTAACTAAAGGCATAATCGAGCCGACTTTAGTAACAATCGAAATAGGGTGGTTAGACTCAATTGACTGAACCACGACAGGGCCTTTAGGCGACCATTTACTAATTTGTATGCCGCAACCAATTTTGTTTTGTAGGTCGTAAATTAAATGCTGTACGAGCTGTAGTGTGTCGCTATGTTGAACACAGTTTAGACCTAAGCGCCATGCCTGATCGCCTAGGGCGTATTGACCATCATCAAGCTGTTTTGCATATTCCATACGAATAAGGCTAACCAGATAGCGGTGTACTTTAGCCGGATGCATTTCTAGCTTGCTAGATAGATCTTTGAGAATAATAGGTTGATTGTGTTCCAAGAGGGCGTTTAGTACAGATAAACCGACTTCAAGTGATTGAACCCCCCCAGATACTTTTTCTTCAATCATTTAAATACCCTTAATAAATTTACTTCAGCTGTTAAACAGTGACGATCAAAATATAAATTGAAATTGCTGCGATTTACATCATGCCTGAGCCTCGCGAGAAATAGAAATCACCTTTTTCTATTAGCGAAATTGGCATGTTTAATAATCAACAATTTTCTAAAATCACTATGCTCTCATTTATAGCGCAATTTTCTAGAAATTTAGCGTTTTTAAATAATATAAATCGGCATTGATATAGAACCGTTCATTCAAACAATTCTAATCAATGCCGATTTTTTAGTTTGCTGTTTTAAAATTAGGTTCCTAACTCTTCTTCATGTAAGAAGTGAGTGTGGTGTGGAGCGCGTTTGGTTTTGCTCCATTCATCTAACATTTCAGCTTTCATTTCTTCAGTAATTTTTGCAATTTTTTCTTCAGCATGAACATCGTTATAAGTCAGTTCTAAACGATGGCCATTTGGGTCGAAGAAATAAATTGAGTGGAAAATTCCATGGTTCGTCACGCCCAACACTTTCACGCCATTTTCTTCTAAATGTTGTTTCGCAGCCATTAGGGCATTTAAGTCTTCAACTTCAAAAGCAATATGTTGAACCCATTGAGGCGTATTTTCATCTCGACCCATTTCTGGTTGAGTTGGTAATTCAAAAAATGCCAAAACGTTGCCTTGACCAGCATCTAGGAATAAATGCATATAAGGATCAAAGGCTTTTGTTGAAGGAACATGGTCTTCAGCAAAAGCTAAGATAAAGTCCATATTGAGCATTTTTTTATACCACTCAACAGTTTCTTTCGCATCCTTACAACGATATGCAACGTGATGTATTTTTTTAATGGCAAATGTCATGTTGAAACTCCTTTTACTATTCCCAATCTGGTTGTTGTTCTGGTGCCGCGTTATAGAAGGCTGGGATAGACAAACAATGTTGATAAATTGATTCAATTTTTGGAAACGCAGATAAATCTATCTTGAAGCGTTTCGCATTGTAGACCTGTGGAATCAGGCAGCAATCGGCAATCGTTGCTTGTTGTCCAAAGCAAAATTGTCCATTTGAATCTTGAAGTTGCTGTTCGAGACTTTGAAAGCCTTCAATAATCCAGTGCTGATACCAATAATTTTTTTGTTCGTCCGAGACATTTAAGTCATTTTTTAAATATTTCAGAACGCGTAAGTTGTTTAAGGGGTGAATATCACAAGCGATTGCTTGTGCAAAAGCACGGATTTTGGCTCTCTCTTTCACATCATTTGGAAGTAGTTTGGTTTCTGGATATTGTTCATCTAGATATTCCAAAATACTTAATGACTGTGACAAGGTTAAATCGCCGTCCACTAAAGTTGGCACTAGGGCACTGCGATTTAACTTTAAATAGTCTTTACTTTGCTGCTCATTTTTAACTAAATGAACTGGTGCAGTTTCATAAGCGAGACTTTTTAGGTTGAGGCCAATCCGTACTCTGTAAGCTGCAGAGCTACGAAAGTAACTATACAGCTTCATAGTCAGGCTCCGAAGTTTCTGCAAAATCAAAATCTAATGCAGGAAGTACAGTGTTTCGAACTTCACCAAAGCCAATACGGATACCATTTTTCTCACAGTGACCTTTCATGATGAGCGTATCGCCGTCTTGTAAGAAACCACGAGTTTCACCATTGGCAAGTGTTAATGGTTTAGTGGTGTTCCAAGTGAGCTCAAGCAAGCTGCCATAAGAGTCAGGTGTAGAACCTGAAATGGTACCTGAACCCATTAAGTCACCGACCTGAACGTTACAGCCTCCAATGGTGTGGTGAGTCAGCTGCTGAGCCATAGACCAATACATATATTTGAAGTTGGTTTTACAGATCACATCAGTTTGTGCTGATTTTGGTGTGTGAATCTCAACACTCAAATTAATGTCGTAACTGTTGGCGATATTTTCTTGTAAATAAGCCAGTGGTTTTGGTTCTTGTTCCGGGCCTTCAACTTTAAATGGTTCAAGTGCTTCAAGCGTTACCACCCAAGGTGAAATAGCGCTAGCAAAAGATTTTGAGTTGAATGGACCTAGAGGAACGTATTCCCATTGCTGGATATCACGTGCTGACCAGTCGTTTAGCAGAACCATTCCAAAAATATGGTCCCAAGCATTTTCAATCGAGATAGGCTGCCCCAACTGAGTTGGTTTTCCTACAATAAATGCTGTTTCAAGTTCGAAATCGAGTTTACGAGTTGCTGAGAAAACCGGACGTTCTTCATTTGGAAGTTTGATTTGACCTGATGGGCGTACCACTTGAGTTCCGCTCACGACAACAGAGCTAGCACGACCGTTATAACCTACAGGTAATTCGGTCCAGTTTGGAAGCAAGGCATTTTTAGGGTCACGGAACATACAGCCGACATTGGTCGCGTGTTCTTTAGAAGAATAGAAATCGGTATAGCCAGGTACGCGAACAGGTAAATGTAAAGTCACGCTGTCTTGCTTCACTAGAACTTCTTGGCGTAATGCTTCATTTTCTTGAAGCGTTAAATTTTCAACTGAAAGAAGAGACTGTAATGTTTTACGAACTTTAGACCAGTTAGCTTTGCCTGATTCAATAAATTTATTCAGTGTAGGCTGGTTAAAGTATGTGTCTTGATCTGAAAGTTTTAAAAGACCATGCTTTTCAAGAGCAGCGAGATCAATGACCCAATCACCAATAGCTACACCGACCTGACGCTCGCCTTCGGCTGTTCTACTAAAAATACCATAAGGCAAATTATGAATAGTGAAATCAGATTGAGGTGAAACTTCAATAAAAGAGTTTAGTTTTTGTTCCATTTTCGCTTCCTTGTCTTCATCTCGTGTCTTATACAAATAAAAGTTCGGTCTAGGGACTGAGCTACTCAATAAGTTTTAACCTTGTTTAGATCATTTTTTTACTTATGGGTTTGATATAGACCGAGCCAACCAATTGCTTCATGGTTCTTATAATACTGAATTCATAAAATTACGCAATACATAATTTAATTACACATTGCATAATAATTGTTATTTCTTGCATTTTCTGTTTTCATGCGCGGTTATGAGAAAAGTAACGCAATTATTTTTTCATCAATCTCTATGAAAATCTGATCAATTTATGATATACGTAATTTATTGGAAAAAAATTACGTGACAAGGATGAGAATAATCATATGTCAACACAAGAGCAAGGAAACCTGAAACACGGTTTGAGTAATCGTCACATCCAGCTGATTGCATTGGGTGGAGCGATTGGTACAGGGCTGTTTCTTGGTATATCACAATCGATTAAATTGGCAGGTCCATCGGTAATCTTGGGTTATGCGATTGCAGGATTTATTGCTTTTTTAATGATGCGCCAGCTCGGTGAAATGGTGGTCGAAGAGCCAGTAAGTGGTTCTTTTAGTCATTTTGCTTACAAATATTGGGGACCATTTGCAGGCTTCATGTCAGGATGGAACTACTGGGTACTTAACGTACTGGTATGTATGGCAGAGTTAAGTGCAATTGGTCTGTATATTCAATATTGGTGGCCGCAAATCCCAACGTGGGCATCCGCGCTAACGTTCTTTATTCTCATTAATGGTATTAATTTATTGCACGTTAAGTTTTTTGGCGAAATGGAATTTTGGTTTTCCATTGTTAAAATCTTAGCAATTTTAGCCATGATTGCTTTCGGTTCGTATTTACTTGCAACCGGTACAGCAGGGCCACAAGCAAGTATCAGTAACCTTTGGGCATTAGGCGGTTTCTTCCCGTTTGGTGTTGAAGGCTTGGTGATGGCAATGGCAGTCATTATTTTTGCTTTTGGCGGTATCGAGCTTTTCGGTATTACTGCGGCTGAAGCACGTGACCCAGACAAAACCTTACCTAAAGCGGTAAATCAGATTATCTATCGTATTTTGATTTTCTATATTGCAACGCTTCTTGTTTTATTCTCATTATTCCCTTGGAATCAAATGGCACAAGGTGGCAGTCCTTTTGTAATGGTGTTTGCTTCTTTAGACAGTCAAGGCGTTGCGACTTTACTCAACTTCGTGATTTTGACTGCTGCGGTTTCAGTTTATAACGGTACAAGCTATTGCAGTAGCCGTATGTTGTTAGGCCTTGCTCAGCAAGGAAATGCACCAAAAGTATTTGCACGTATTAATAAACGCGGTATCCCAACCAATGCAGTGATTCTTTCTGCGGCAGTCACTATTTTATGTGTATTGTTAAATTACATTTTCCCTGAAAAAGCATTTGGTTTGCTCATGATGCTTGTAGTTGCAGCGATTGTGATTAACTGGGTGGTAATTTCATGGACACATTTAAAATTCCGTAAATTCATGATGCGCCAAGGTCAAACTACGAAATTCCCAAGCTTCATGTACCCATTTAGCAACTATCTTTGCATGGTGTTTATGCTTGGAATTTTAGTTGTCATGTCGCTAACGCCAGATATGCGTGTGGCTGTGATGATGATTCCGGGATGGATTTTGTGCTTAATGGTGGCTTATCAATTTAAACGCCGTAAGTTAAAAGCTGAGCAGCCTGTACATGCTTTAGAAGCAGATATGTAATCAGGTCTGAGTTAGAAACTAAAAAGGACGTATTAATACGTCCTTTTTTATTTTTAAAATTTACAACAGAAATTAAAGGACTTTATAATTGTTATATTATAACATCTGTTGAATGAATAACTAAGGCTTCCCGATGTTGAGGGAGGAACAACATATTTATGAAATATTCCTATTTAGGTTTAATCTTACTTTCTCTTACCGCGTGTACGACTCAAACACCTAAGCCAACGGTTTCTAAGCATCCTCACTCTTTGCCTCAGCCATCTAAAACAGTGGTAAGAATAAAACAACAACCCGAAGATTATATTGTTTGGATCGCAACCGCAGATCACGCGCAGTCTGTGCAGGCTTATAAGCAATTTCTGAAGCAGAAAGGACTTGCCAATTTAGTGCCAGATTATGAGTTATTACGTTCAGCTCGAGACTGGCAAAAATGTGGAGTCGAGCCTTATGCGGTGCCACCGAGAGAGATTTGGTCCAACATCGTTCCTACGCTTAGCATTTTAAAAGCATTGGTTGATGATGGTGTGATTAATGATTTTGAAGTGACATCAGCCTATCGAGCTTTATCTTTAAACCGCTGTGCAGGTGGTGCAGATGCTTCTCGACATGTCTTTAATGCAGCGCTTGATTTTCGAATTGGACCAGAACAGCCTAGCGACTTAGACCAATTCAATATTCAGCAAACCAAAACTAAACTTTGTCAGTTCTGGGAAACCAAGGGACAAGCTCTTAATATGGGTCTGGGTGTTTATGCTTCGGGACAAATTCATATTGATAGCCAAGGCTTCCGATCATGGGGACCTGACCATCACTATAGAACCTCGATTTGTCAGTGACTATAAAAGCAATTCTTTCAAAGACTAAATGAGTTGGTTTGAATAAAAGCAGAATAAAAACTTGATCAATAGTTATGTTATAACATAACATTATTGTGGTTTAGAAATAGATTACGCCTGTGATCTGGCCATATTTCAATGGCCAGCCATGATCAGTTTAAATATTATTCGAAGAGATCAAGCCATGCACACTGCAATCGCCAACTCATTTGCCAAGCTTCCAGTTACCGTTTTATCTGGCTTTTTGGGTGCAGGAAAGACCACATTACTTAATCATATTTTAAATAATCGTGAAGGCCGCCGTATTGCCGTGATTGTTAATGATATGTCTGAGGTAAATATTGATGCGGCATTAGTACGCGAAGGTGGGGCGGAGCTTTCAAGGACAGATGAAAAACTGGTTGAAATGAGTAACGGCTGTATCTGCTGCACGCTACGAGAAGATTTACTGGTTGAGGTGAGACGTTTAGCCGATGAAGGGCGCTTTGACCAATTGGTGATTGAGTCAACAGGCATTTCAGAACCACTGCCTGTTGCAGAAACCTTTACCTTTGAAGATGAAGATGGAAACTCACTCAATGAGTTTGCTCGACTCGATACTATGGTCACAGTAGTCGATGCTTTTAACTTTCTTAAAGATTACAGCTCAGTCGACTCACTGCAACAACGTGGTGAGTCATTAGGTGAGCAAGATGAGCGAACTGTAGTTGACCTTCTGATTGATCAGATCGAGTTTTGTGATGTGATTGTGCTGAATAAAATTGACCTGATTAATCAGGCGCAGCAAGACCAGCTCATCGCAATTTTAAAAACGTTAAACCCGCGTGCCCGAATTGAAATTGCTCAATTTGGAAAGGTTGCCTTAGATAAAATTTTAAATACACAGCTATTCGATTTTGATGAAGCCGCACAAGCACCGGGCTGGTTAAAAGAGTTACGCGGCGAGCATACGCCAGAGACTGAAGAGTATGGCATTAGTAGCTTTGTTTACCGCGCACGTCGACCTTTCCATCCAGAGCGTTTTTATGATTTGGTTCAGTCAGAATGGCCAGGAGTCGTACGTTCTAAAGGCTTTTTCTGGTTGGCTGCTGACCCTACCTTGGCTTATTCATGGTCGCAAGCGGGTGCAATGGCTCGACACGGCCTAGCAGGTTATTGGTGGGCTGCTGTTTCAGAAGAAGATTGGCCGAGTGACCTAGCCAGCATTGAGCAAATTAAGAAAAATTGGGACGCTCGTACAGGTGATGCACGTCAGGAACTGGTTTTAATTGGTATGCAAATGGATGAGCAAGCTTTAATACAACGCTTGGATCGTTGCCTGTTAAGTGATGAAGAAATGGCTTTAGGGCCACAAGCTTGGCAGAACTGGTCGAACCCTTTTAAGCAAGATGATGAAACCATGTTGATCGCTTAATTAAAAAAGCCCCTATTTTCAAGGGGCTTATTTTTATGATTTATCTTTAATGAAAATCTTTCGAATATAGCTGTTAAGTGGGGTCGAATAATATTTTTCAATCGCTGCGCTAATAACAAAAGTTAGAACTAGATAGCCAATTAAAAGCATAATTTTGATGCTAGCGTCGGTTTGAGCCGGAACAAAGGCAACTTTCATAAGACCTAGCACAACCAGATGGAACAGATAAGTCTCATAACTTCGTTGCCCCAACCAGACCATCACCTTGGTCAATAGGTTATGCGCCTGTGTTTCGGAAGGATGCTGAAAACACAAAATCAGTAAGCCTGTAGCAAAAGCAAATAAGCTAATACCCCATGTACTCACTTCTTTAATTGGCGCATATAAATATAGCGCGGTCATGCTCAAAATAAGCAACCAAGAAAAAGGCTTTTTATAAGTCCAGTTTGGTCGGTAGGTATGAGAAAAAATCGCCGTTAAACAGCCAATCGCTATGCCATCAAAACTTGAAAAATAATGATATAAATAGGCGCCGCTTTCTTCTCCAAAATGTAGAGATCTGAAATACGGCCCGTATAAAATTACCCCAACCAGTACAGCAATGAAGACCTTATTACTACGTGTGAACAAGCACAATAATGGAAAAACAAAATAGAAAACTTCTTCTACAGAGAGTGACCACAACACACCCAAAGCATAGTTTACCCAACCGAATTTAATAATCAGGATATTCATCCAGAAGGTTAGAGCTGCAAATATGGTTAAGGGATAGGAAACCTCAATGCCATTGGGTGCTTGGTTGATAAAGGGTTTTAAGTCAAATGAACCAAGTATGCTTACCCCTAAAATGAGTAATATCAGACACGGTAAAATACGCGCCGCCCGTCGGATATAAAAATGCTTGAGGTTAATTGCGGAAAACTGTTTGTCTCGTTTTAACGTGTGATGGGTAATTAAAAAACCCGAAATCACAAAAAACATGGTGACGCCATAATTTCCGTTTCTTGCGATGACTGTGCTAAATGCTTCACCTAAGAAATCAAAACCTAACCATGTATCTTTAAGTTTATAAGGAATATTAAAATGATGTAAAAGAACCAACAGGATAGACATTCCACGCAGAATATCTATTTTATAATTACGCATTCGATGTGCTTCCAGCTTTATTAATATACTGTGTGGCAGAAGAATACTATTGATCAGTTATTTTAAATAAAAATTTTAAGCAGCATTTCGTAAACTAGAAAAGACGATACTTTTTACATCCTTGAATTGAGCACAGGCATAGCAGAAATAACTATTAAATAAATATTGATAAAGCCTTTATATATTTGAATTTCTCTACATAAAACTTTAAATTAGCTCTTATCGAGCTATGTTTATTTTTTAAACTTTTTAAAATCTATTTAATTCATAAATTAACATGTTGTATGTGGTTGTATATACATAGCATGTCAACTAAAATACCTTTTTGCCTGCCGCCTTTTTTGAGTATTTGTTATGCCCAGAACATCAAAACAAGAACATGCTGAGCTTTCGATTGAAGCTGATAGTCCAGTTCCTTTATACCAACGCGTAAAACAACTGATTTCACAAAAGATTTATGAAGGTTCATGGGCTGTAAATAAAAAAATTCCTTCGGAAAGTGAACTGGTTAATCAACTCGGTTGTAGCCGTATGACTGTAAACCGTGCGCTTCGTGAGTTAACGACTGAGGGTTTACTCGTTCGAATTCAAGGCGTTGGTTCTTTCGTTGCTGAAGGGCAAGGCCGAACTGCACTTTTTCAGATTAATAATATTGCCGATGAGATTATTGCACGAAACCATAAGCACCACGCTGAAGTTTTAGTCTTAGAACAAATTTATGCAAATGCAGAGCAAAGCGTGTTAATGCAGACTCGTGAAGGGCAAAGATTATTTCACTCGATTATTGTGCATTATGAAAATGATGTCCCTGTTCAGGTCGAAGATCGTTTAGTCGATGCAGCGCTTATTCCAGATTATCTACAACAAGATTTTAAAACCATTACCCCAAATGCTTACCTCATGGCGAAAGCACCTGTCTCAGAAGGTGAGCACATTGTCGAGGCAGTTTTAGCATCTCCTCAAGAGTGTAAATGGTTAAAGATCACCAAAGCTGAGCCGTGTTTACTGATCCGTCGCCGCACATGGTCAAACAAACAGTTGATTTCAAGTGCGCGTTTGATTTACCCGGGCAGCCGCTATTATCTCGAAGGGAAATTTAACCCATGATTGAATTGATCAGGGCCGATCAATATACAAAAATGCTTTGGAAAAACGGTGCCGGTTTCACTTTAGAAATTGCTCGAAGCCAAGGTGAAGCCGACTTTGAATGGCGCATTTCCATGGCTGATGTGACTACTTCCGGGCCATTTTCGCTATTTCCCAATAAGCAGCGCATTATTAGCGTACTTGATGGACAGGGCATGGTACTGCATGTCGATAACCTTCCTGCCAAAACGCTGAACCAAGGTGATATTTTTGCTTTTCATGGTGAGAGTCAGGTTCAAAGTGAACTGGTCGACGGTGCAATTCGAGATTTAAATTTAATTTATGATCCTGCAAAGTTTCATGCCCGTTTTCAGTGGTTGAATGATGCAGCGGAGCAGGCATTTATTAGCTCGGCTGACCTGATTTTCATTTTTAATCAGGGAAGTGAAACGGAAGTAAATGTTGATGATCATTCCGTTCAGCTTGCTGTTCACGAGACGCTAAAAATTGAGAAAAATACTGGCGTGACATTAGTCAATTTTCCCAAAAAACAACTCAAAAGCTGCTATGTCATTGAGTTAATTCAACGATAAAAAGACATCATTTACGACTTAAAAAGCACATGTCTTGTTAGAGGATATGTGCTTTTTTTATGCCTAATATAAAAATAAATTAATTTAATTCATAAGCTTATTCATTTTTTTAAAAAAAATATGAGTCACCCTCTTCACGCCGAAAAATATTTGTGTAGTATATGGATGTATATACAAGTTAATACATTACTATACAAATGCAGAGACAAGTGATGTTCTGCTGATGTAAGCTCAAAGGAAGGAGTCCGACTGTGACAACAACGACAACAAAATTTCGTGATGTAGAAATTCGTGCACCACGCGGCACTGAATTAACGGCTAAGAGTTGGTTAACTGAAGCCCCATTACGTATGTTGATGAATAACCTTGATCCGGACGTTGCAGAAAACCCGAAAGAGTTAGTTGTATACGGCGGTATTGGTCGTGCAGCACGAAACTGGGAATGTTTCGACAAAATTGTAGATACGCTAAAAAATCTTGAAACTGACGAAACTTTATTGGTTCAATCAGGCAAACCAGTAGGTGTATTT
Organism: Acinetobacter sp. GG2; assembly: GCF_000292385.1. Taxonomy (NCBI): domain Bacteria; kingdom Pseudomonadati; phylum Pseudomonadota; class Gammaproteobacteria; order Moraxellales; family Moraxellaceae; genus Acinetobacter; species Acinetobacter sp. GG2. The sequence continues at coordinate 225,774 of NZ_ALOW01000038.1, read as the reverse complement.
AAAACTCATAAAGATGCACCACGCGTTTTAATTGCAAACTCAAACCTTGTACCGCACTGGGCAAACTGGGAACACTTCAACGAGTTAGACGCAAAAGCACTTGCAATGTACGGTCAAATGACAGCAGGTTCATGGATTTACATTGGTAGCCAAGGGATTGTGCAGGGTACTTATGAAACTTTCGTTGAAGCAGGCCGCCAACACTACAACGGTGACTTAAAAGGCCGTTGGGTGCTTACTGCTGGTTTAGGTGGTATGGGTGGTGCTCAGCCTTTAGCTGCAACACTTGCAGGTGCGTGTTCTTTAAACATTGAATGCCAACAAGCAAGTATCGATTTCCGTTTACGTACCCGTTATGTAGACGAACAAGCAACTGATTTAGACGACGCTTTAGCGCGTATTGATCGCTATACAAAAGAAGGCAAAGCAATTTCAATTGCGCTTCATGGTAACGCTGCTGAAATTTTACCTGAGCTTGTTCGCCGTGGTGTACGTCCAGACATGGTGACTGACCAAACAAGTGCACATGATCCTCTCAATGGTTACTTACCAGTAGGTTGGACTTGGGATGAATACCGTGAACGTGCGAAAACTGAACCAGAAGCTGTGGTAAAAGCTGCAAAACAGTCAATGGCGAAGCACGTACAAGCGATGCTTGATTTCCAAAAAATGGGTGTCCCAACATTTGACTATGGTAATAACATCCGTCAAATGGCGAAAGATGAAGGCGTAGCAAACGCTTTTGATTTCCCAGGCTTCGTACCTGCGTACATCCGTCCATTGTTCTGCCGTGGTATTGGTCCATTCCGTTGGGCAGCACTTTCTGGTGACCCAGAAGATATTTATAAAACAGATGCCAAAGTTAAAGAATTAATTCCTGATGATGAGCATTTACATCACTGGTTAGACATGGCGCGTGAACGCATTAGCTTCCAAGGCTTACCAGCGCGTATTTGCTGGGTTGGTCTAGGCTTACGTGCAAAACTTGGTTTGGCATTTAACGAAATGGTTCGTAGCGGTGAATTGTCTGCACCAGTTGTGATTGGTCGTGACCATTTAGACTCAGGTTCGGTTGCAAGTCCAAACCGTGAAACTGAAGCAATGCAAGACGGCTCAGACGCAGTATCAGACTGGCCTTTATTAAATGCATTGCTCAATACAGCAGGCGGCGCAACTTGGGTGTCTTTACATCACGGTGGTGGTGTAGGTATGGGCTTCTCTCAACACTCAGGCGTTGTGATTGTGTGTGATGGTACAGATGAAGCTGCTGCACGTATTGCTCGCGTACTGACCAATGACCCTGCAACAGGTGTTATGCGTCATGCCGATGCAGGTTATGAAATTGCGATTAACTGTGCGAAAGAGCAAGGCTTACACTTGCCAATGATCACGCAATAAAAATACATGGAAGAACTAGCGGTGCTTTTTGCAATTGTGAAAAGCACCGTCTCAGCAGAATATAGTGCAAAAAATTAGGAAGCCAACATGGAATTACTTATCCAACCGGGAAAATTGACCTTAGCCGATTTACGTCAAGCGTACCTCAACCCGATCAAAGTTAAATTGGATGAAAGTGCTTCATCTGCAATTGATGCAAGTGTGGCTTGCGTTGAGAAAATTGTAAATGAAGGGCGTACAGCTTACGGTATTAACACGGGCTTTGGCTTACTCGCGTCAACCAAAATCGCTCCTGAAGATTTAGAAAAGTTACAACGTTCATTGGTTCTTTCGCATGCAGCAGGTGTAGGTGAAGCACTTGATGATGCAATGGTTCGTTTAATTATTCTATTGAAAGCAAATAGCTTGGCGCGTGGTTTCTCTGGTATTCGTCGTAAAGTAATTGATGCTTTGTTGGCTTTAATTAATGCCGAAGTTTACCCACACATTCCACTTAAAGGTTCAGTAGGCGCTTCAGGTGACTTGGCACCACTAGCACACATGTCTTTAGTGTTACTTGGTGAAGGTAAGGCACGTTATAAGGGTGAATGGTTACCAGCAGTTGAAGCTTTAAAAGTTGCAGGTTTAGAACCCATTTCTTTAGCTGCTAAAGAAGGTTTGGCACTTTTAAACGGGACACAAGTTTCAACCGCTTATGCATTACGCGGCTTATTTGAAGCGGAAGACTTGTTTGCTGCTGCAACAGTTTGTGGTGGCTTAAGTGTTGAAGCAATGCTTGGTTCACGTGCGCCATTCGATGCTCGTATTCACGAAGTACGTGGCCAACGTGGTCAAATTGATGTAGCTGCGGCTTATCGTGACCTTTTAACAGACTCAAGTGAAATTGCACATTCACATGAAGACTGTAGCAAAGTTCAAGACCCGTACTCTTTACGTTGCCAACCACAGGTGATGGGTGCATGTTTGACGCAAATCCGTCAGGCTGCTGAAGTATTAGAAATTGAAGCAAATGCTGTATCGGATAACCCACTCGTATTTGCTGAACAAGGTGACGTGATTTCTGGTGGTAATTTCCATGCAGAACCTGTTGCAATGGCGGCAGATAATTTAGCATTGGCGATCGCTGAAATTGGCTCACTGTCTGAACGTCGTATTTCGATGATGATGGACCGCCACATGTCACAACTTCCACCATTCTTGGTTGCAAATGGCGGTGTTAACTCAGGCTTTATGATTGCACAAGTGACAGCTGCTGCACTTGCGAGCGATAATAAGGCATTAGCACATCCTGCAAGTGTTGATAGTTTACCAACTTCTGCCAATCAGGAAGACCACGTATCGATGGCTCCGAATGCCGGTAAGCGTCTTTGGTACATGGCTGACAACGTTCGTGGCATTTTAGCTGTTGAATGGTTAGGCGCTTGTCAGGGTTTAGACTTCCGTGAAGGTTTAAAAAGCTCGCCTAAACTTGAACAAGCTCGTAAAATCTTGCGCGATCAAGTTCCTTACTACAGCGAAGATCGTTTCTTTGCTCCGGATATCGAACAAGCTAGCGAATTGCTTGCGAGAGGTTGCCTAAACAAGTTACTCATTCCAAAACTGCTCCCTAGTTTATCTGAAGTGTGATTGATAAAACGGTCACATGGAGTGGCCGAATCCAACTAAATTTCCTCAAGGATTGGAGATTAAAATGTCACAAAACTCCACACTACAGCGGGGTTTAAACACCCGCCATATTCGTTTCTTGGCATTGGGCTCAGCAATTGGAACTGGGCTTTTCTATGGTTCGGCAACTGCCATCAAAATGGCAGGGCCTTCAGTATTACTTGCGTATATCGTTGCAGGGATTGCAATTTATATCGTTATGCGCGCACTGGGTGAAATGGCTGTCCATAACCCTGTCTCTGGCTCATTCAGCCACTATGCATCTCAGTACATTGGTCCATTGGCTGGTTTTACCACAGGTTGGACTTATGTTTTTGAGATGGTGATTGTTGCAATTGCCGATGTCACTGCGTTTGGTATTTATATGGGGTTCTGGTATCCCGATGTACCGCGGTGGATCTGGATTTTGTCTCTCATTATGTTCCTAGGCGCAATTAACCTCATTCATGTAAAAGTCTTTGGTGAACTCGAATTTTGGCTTTCAATCGTCAAAGTCAGTGCCATTGTTGCCATGATTATCGGTGGTTTAGGCCTTATGTTTTATGGCTTCCATGTTGATCACAGCAATGTTGTACCGGGGCTTCAAAACCTATGGATTTATGATGGTTTCATGCCGCATGGTATTGCAGGTTTAGTGGCATGTTTATCTGTAGTTGTATTTGCCTTTGGCGGTATCGAAATTATTGGTTTAACCGCAGGTGAGTCACAAGACCCGAAAACCACCTTACCAAAAGCAATTAATGCTGTTCCAGTCCGTATTTTACTGTTCTATGTACTCACTATTTTTGTACTGATGTCGATTTTCCCATGGAACCAGATTGGTAGCCAAGGTAGCCCGTTTGTACAAATTTTTGAAAACTTAGGCATTAAATCTGCTGCAAATATTTTAAACGTTGTGGTGGTAACCGCTGCAATTTCAGCAATTAACAGTGATGTATTTGGTGCAGGCCGTATGTTGTACGGTATGGCAAATCGTGGTCAAGCACCGCAAGTGTTCAAGAAACTTTCACGTAATGGTGTGCCTTGGATGACTGTTGTGGTTATGGCTGGCGTACTGTTAATTGGTGTGGTACTGAACTACCTGATTCCTGAAAATGTATTTGTCATCATTGCATCAATTGCAACGTTTGCAACAGTTTGGGTATGGCTCATGATCTTGCTTTCGCAAGTGGCGATGCGCCGTAAATTATCTACTGCTGAAATTAAGGCACTGGATTTCCCTGTATTCGGCTGGCCATATGCACCTGCTTTTGCAATCGGGTTTATGGTGTTCATTTTAGTGATGATGGGCTACTTCCCAGACTCGCGTCCTGCAATTTATGTAGGTGCGGCATGGCTTGCTCTGTTAACCATTGCGTATCGCATTTGGGTAAAGCCGGAGCAAAGCTTGGGAAAGGAAAGTGAGCCTGTCCAGCAAAACATAGAAATGGAAAGCTAACAAATCAACTGCCCAATGGTTTTACTGTTGGGCAGTTTCGAGGATAGGCTAATGAAAAAACTTTGGCAGAACTGCCATATTGCGACCATGCAAAATGGGCAATATTCTTATATCGAAGATGCTGCAATTGTTACCGAAGGGCATCTCATCCATTGGATTGGAAAACAACAACAACTTCCTGCCGACACTTACTCCGAAACAGTTGACTTAAATGGCGCTTGGGTGACCCCAGGTTTCATCGATTGTCATACGCATAGTGTTTTTGGTGGTAACCGTAGCGTTGAGTTTGAAAAGCGCTTACAAGGCGTAAGTTATGCTGAAATTGCTGCAAGTGGTGGCGGTATTGCAAGTACAGTACGCGCAACGCGAGAAGCCAGCGAAGAACAATTACTGAAATCAGCCCTAAAACGTATTCGTTGCATGCAACAAGATGGTGTAACGACTATCGAAATTAAGTCTGGTTACGGACTCAACTACGAAAACGAGCGCAAAATGCTGCGTGTGATCCGTCAAATTGGTGAAGCTTTACCAATGACGGTCAAAAGCACGTGTTTAGCTGCTCATGCTTTACCGCCAGAGTACAAAGATCAAAGCGATGCTTATATCGAGCATATCTGTACAGAAATGCTGCCTAAACTGCATGCTGAAGGTTTGGTCGATGCAGTAGATGCGTTCTGTGAGCATTTGGCATTTTCACCCGCTCAGGTTGAACGTGTTTTTAAAACGGCACAATCATTGGGTCTACCCGTTAAGCTTCATGCTGAACAGCTCTCATCGCTAGGTGGTTCAAGCTTGGCAGCACGTTATCATGCTTTGTCGGCTGACCATTTAGAGTACATGACCGAAGATGATGTCAAAGCTATGGCAGAGTCGGGTACGGTTGCTGTGTTATTGCCGGGTGCCTTTTACCTATTACGTGAAACACAATACCCACCGATTGAAAGCCTGATTAAGCATGGCGCGCGTATTGCGCTCTCGAGTGATTTAAATCCGGGTACATCTCCTGCACTTTCTGTACGTTTAATGCTGAATATGGGCAGTACGCTCTTCCGTTTAACGCCTGAGCAAGCATTAGCGGGTGTCACCATTCATGCGGCACAAGCGCTCGGTTTAGAGCAAACGCACGGCAGTTTAGAGCAGGGTAAAGTCGCTGATTTTGTGGCTTGGGATATTGAACATCCATCTGAAATTGTTTACTGGCTGGGCGGCGATTTGCCTAAGCTAGTCGTTCAGCATGGACAAGAAGTTATTTTTTAGACGGTGGCATATGAATCACACATTTAAATGGCAAGGCCGTCATGATGGCGATGGTGAAGCACATCAACGTATCCACCATATTATGAATAAAACCCAACATGCCGAGTTTGCCCTGATTGGCTTTAGCTCTGATGAAGGCGTGAAACGTAACAAAGGCCGAGTTGGTGCTGCCGATGCGCCAGATGCGATTCGTACACAACTGGCTAACTTACCGATTCATCGCCCAGTGAGTCTGGTCGATTTGGGTACAGTGACTTGCGAATATGAGAATTTAGAGCAAGCACAAAGCGAGTTAGCAGAACAAGTCGCCAATAGCCTGCAAAATGGTTTAAAGCCGATTGTGTTGGGCGGTGGACATGAAGTTGCATTTGGTAGCTTTAGTGGTCTGTTCCAATATGTACAAGCCCACGCGCCAGATAAAAAAATAGGCATTATTAATTTTGATGCCCATTTTGATTTGCGTGAAGCAGAGCATGCCACCTCTGGAACACCTTTTTTACAAGCAGCTCGACTTTCAGAACAGCATCAAAAACAATTTAATTACTTATGTATTGGGGTTGCTAACCATGCCAATACTAAAGTTTTGTTTGATACGGCCGATGCGTTAAATTGTTCATATTTACGCGATCATGAGGTTAATATTTTTAACCTACCGAACGTGCTTGCAGCGGTAGATGCTTTTATTGCAAAAGTAGATTGCCTGTACGTTACGATTGATTTAGATGTCTTCGCGGCTGCGGTTGCACCGGGGGTCAGTGCGCCAGCCGTAAAAGGAATTGATTTAGCCACTTTTGAAGCAATTTTTAAGCATATTCAAGAGACTGGCAAAATCAAACTTTTAGATATTGCCGAGTGCAATCCAAAATTTGATTTGGACAATCGAACAGCAAAACTGGCTGCCTATATTGTTTATCAATATTTGTTTTCTTGAGAAACAATTTTTAATGTAGAAATGAAAAAGTGCACTGAGATCGCTCATGTGCGCTTTTTTTGACTTTCTGGTAAATTAAAGTCAAATATGGAATATAGATAGCAACTATAAATAATTTAATTAAAAAGAAAATTAATTTATAAAATCATTGAGTTAAAAAAATACTCGATTTTTACACTATTTTATAGGCTGCTTGGCACGTAATTTGTTTTGTCTATATTTTAAACTTCGTTAAATATGTTTGGATAATTAAATGAAAAACAGAACCTTACATTTTGCTTGTATCAGTGTTTTATTTTGGATGTCTCATTCGTCTAATGCTAAACCCCCCGAAATAAGTACAAATACTACCGAAAAATCACAAGCTAAACAAAACAGTAATGTCTCTGTTCGGGTGAAAGCTTTAAATCAGCTTTTACAAGAACAATGGGAATATACTTTGAAAAATAATCCTGAAACTGCCACGAGATTAGGCGATTTACGCTATAACGATCGATGGACCGAGTCTTCAAAAAATCAGATTGAGAAAGATAAAAAAACTACTCAAAATTTTTTAAAACGTTTTGAAGCAATCGATAGCACAGGATTTTCAGCAACTGATCAATTAAATAAAGATTTAATGATTTATCAGTTGAAAGAGACACTTAAAAGTTATGATGTGAAATTGTATGAGATGCCTTTCAATCAAATGTGGGGGCTACATTTACAATTTCCGGGATTTATTAGTTCGATTCCCTTTGATAATGCTAAACAATATCAAGACTATATTGCTCGTTTAAAACAAATTCCTCTTATTCTTGATCAAGGTATTCAGTTAGCGAAACAAGGACAAAAAGATGGTTTAATGCCACCGAAATATTTACTTGAAAAAGTGGCAAAGCAGATTGATAGCATTGCAACGCCAGCAGGGAAAGACAGTGTTTTTGCTTCTCCATTAAAGCAATTTCCAAATAACATTTCCAAAGCAGAACAAGAGCGTTTAAGCCGTGAAATACTACAGGCCATAGATCAGCAAGTTCGCCCCGCTTATCAAAAACTCGGAACGTTTATTCAGAAAGATTACTTACCCTATGGACGACAGCACGAGGGTATATGGAGTTTGCCAAACGGTGACGAGCTTTATCGTTTTTATGTAGAAAACAATACAACCACGTCGGAAAGCCCTGAAACTATTCATCAGCTCGGATTAAAAGAAGTTGCTCGTATAGAAGCGGAAATGCTGAAAATTGCTAAAGCACAAGGTTTCAATGATTTAAAAAGTTTCCAACAATCCTTAAAAACAAATCCCGCTGTTTTCCCAAAATCTCGTGAAGAAATTTTAGAGATTTATCGCGGATATATTGCCCAAATGCAACCAGAGTTGCCGAAGCTGTTTGGTTTATTACCCAAAAATAAAGTCGAAGTTTTACCTGTAGAGCAATATCGAGAAAAAGAAGCGGCAGGAGCGGAGTATCACCAAGGCACGCCTGATGGTTCACACCCCGGACAAGTGTATGTAAATACAGGGGACTTCTCTGAACGTTCCAAAATATCAATGGAAGCAACCGCTTACCATGAGGCAATTCCTGGCCACCATATGCAGATTGATATTGCCCAAAACCTGCCAAATTTGCCGATGTTCCGAAAGCAACCCAACCATACTGCCTATATAGAAGGATGGGCACTTTATGCCGAGCAATTGGGTAAAGACGTTGGTTTCTATAAAGACCCGCTTTCAGACTATGGAAGACTATCGAGTGAGTTGTTCCGTGCTTGTCGTCTAGTAGTGGATACTGGCGTACATTATAAAAAGTGGACCCGTCAGCAAATGATTGATTTTATGCGTGAACACTCAGCTTTAGACGAGCCTGATATTCAGGCAGAGGCAGACCGCTATATTGCTATTCCTGCCCAAGCATTGGCATATAAAATGGGCCAACTCAAAATTTTAGAGCTACGGGAGCTTGCGAAACAGGAGCTTGGAGATGGTTTTGATATCAAAGCGTTCCATGACATGATCTTAAATGCAGGAACACTGCCTTTAAATATACTCGATGCCCGTATTAAAAATTGGATAAAGGAACAAAAAGCGGCAGCTTAAAATAAAATCCGAAATTTAGGTCAGGTCCTCGTTGGGCCTGATTTAAAAATATATAAAAAACATAATATAATAATCAAAAATATACTTTTGAAATTAGAAATGGAAAAAACCTTAAAACAATATCATGCGATTATTTTTGATTTAGATGGCACTTTAGTCGATTCCTTTCATTTTTTTCTAAACGTTTTAAATCAACTTTCCGCAAAGTATAAGTTTAAAACGGTAAGCCTTCACGAAGTTGAGTACTACAAACAACTTACGCCTAGAGAAATTATGAAAGAGATGAATGTTTCTCGGTGGAAACTACCTTGGATTGCGAAAGACTTTATTCGTTTAATGAAAGAAAGAGATGAAGAAATTCATTTGTTTGAAGGTATGCGTGACCACCTAATTGAACTGCATAAGCAGGGATATACGCTCGCAATTATTACCTCGAACTCCAAAGAAAACTGTCAAAATGTACTGGGTAAAGAACTCTGTGAGCTTTTTAGCCATATTGATGGCGGCTCGTCTATATTTGGCAAAGCGAAGCGAATAAAGCGTGTTCTCAACATTTTGGATGTAAGTAAGAACCATGCCATTTATGTCGGCGACCAAACCACCGATGGCGAAGCTGCACATAAAGCAGGTATTGATTTTGCTGCGGTAGGTTGGGGATATACATCGGCTGAAAAATTAAAAACCATTCAGCCCAAAGTCGTGCTCACAGATTTGGCAACCATGAAAGAATTTTTCTAAATATATGAAATGCAGGATAAACCATGAATAATAATAACAACCCGATTGGGATGATTGACTCTGGTTTAGGCGGGTTGTCTCTCTTTAAGCATATTCGGGAGGCGCTTCCAAATGAAGACATTATCTATTTCGCCGACTCGAAATATGTCCCTTATGGAGACAGAGAAAGCGACTGGATTGTTTCACGAACCACGCATTTAATTTCAAATCTTATAAATGACGGGAATTGTAAAGCGATTGTGGTTGCTTGTAACACTATGACGGCTGTAGCGATTGAAACGATTAGAGCGCAAATTAATGTGCCACTTATTGCCATAGAACCCGCGGTAAAACCTGCTGTAGCCATCACACAAAGTAAGCATGTTGCTGTCTTGGCAACGGCAACCACGGTGAAGGGCAAAAACTTAAAAAGTTTAATTGAAACGTATGCGCAAGATATTAAAGTGTCTTTGGTGCCGTGTATTGGTTTGGCTGAAAAAATTGAAACGGGTAAAGCACATACAGCGGAAGTTAAAGATTATTTAAAAAATATTTTGGCGCCTTTAGTCGAGCAAAAAGTCGATACGATTATTTTAGGATGCACACATTATCCATTTGTTTCAGATACGATTCAGGAAATTGTAGGTCGTGATATTCAAATTATTGAGCCTTCGGAGGCTGTAACAGCGCAATTAATTCGGCAGCTCAATCAATATCATTTAAGTTCTGAAAGTCCAAATGAAGGGAACCATATTATTTGGACCAGTTCAGACGCGTTGGAAGTTGCGGATGTTAGTTTTTCTTTGTTGGGTACGCATTTACCTGTAGAAACTACTGATTTTTAAATCCAAGAAAAATGCCTAGCCCCATAAAAATGAGTCCACCCATCACTGACATAGATTTTTGGGGCTTCTTCGATTTAGTTAATTTTTGGCTAATATAATTGGCTAAAAACACACAAACCACATCAGCAGAAACAAAGATCAGATTCACAATCAACCCTAAAATAATGAACTGAGACCAAACTGGAAAATCTAATGAGGTATTAATAAATTGAGGTAAAAAGGCGATATAAAAAATAGCGGTTTTAGGATTTAAAACTTCGACCAGAATGCTCTGCTTCAAAGATAACTGACCATTTTCAACATTTTGCTGAACAGTCGGTGACGAGGTCGATCTAATTAATTTAATGCCTAACCAAACTAAATACAAAGCACCTAAAATTTTAATAAGATCATAGAGTTTTGGAATAATTTGAAAGATGGTTGTTAGGCCCAAAGAGGCTGCGATGATATGAAAACAGCCTCCTAAGAAAATTCCAAATGCTGCCATCAAACCAGATTTTCTACCACGTGAAAGCGTCTGCGCAGCGGTATACAGCATTGCTGGACCCGGAATATAAGCAAAAATAATTGTAGTAATTAAAAATGTAATGAATAACTCTAAAGAAATCATGTTTTACCTATCTTATTGTTGCTGTTTTTGAATGAATTTTAAACAATTTAAAGTATAAGAAATTTATAAGTATTTCAATTTTATAATCAGATTTACTTCTATAAAACTCAAAATCATCCAAAGAATGATTTTAAATTCTTTGGATGATTGAAAATAAGCTTATTTAGCTTTTGGAGTCACTGCTAATTAAGCTCTTTTAAGTTCCCAGCGTTGGTTTGGGTCATTAGATCGTTGACTAATACCTACAGATGAACCCCAGAGATGTGTCAGTACAGCATCTGGTTGGCCTTCTACAAAGATATAACCATCTTCAAATGCCCAACTAGTTTGGTACTGGCAACCCGCGCCTTGTAAGAAAAGATCGCCGCTATGCCAATTAACTGGTTTTATTTCTTTACCATTAGTACTGTTCAATGCGGTTTGAAGTTGTTCAAAAGACTCGTTTGACTTTAAGCTTGTCTGTAAAATCTTTTTGACCGTATCCAAATTTTTTTCATTCGTATGTAAATCTAGAGTTTTTCTAAGCTCTAAAAGGACTTTTACTGCTTCTTTTTTAAGATCCTGAGTATTTTCATATTCTTTATATACTTTTCCATAAAGCTCTTGCAGGTTCTCTTTTTTCATATTTTTTAGAAGAGCTTTGATATTGTCATGCTGTAAATACAATCGGAACTCTGAATCTCGATGCCCATCTTTAAGATCTAAGACATCTAATTGGACAGAGGCAAGAATGATTTTATAGAGTTGTTCATTATGCTGAGCGAAAGGGTTCTCAGGCAAATCTTTAAGTTCAGGAATATTTAAAAATAGCAAAGGAGAGCGAGCATATTCATTGAACTTTTGTTCGATGTGACGAATTGACTCATGAGCGAGTACCGCATTTAAATATTCATTCAGCTTAGTCTCATCTAGTTTACCAACAAGCTCCGATTTAATCGTTTCTTCGCCGTTACTATAAATAAATGTCTGTAATAAACGAACGATATCAAGACAATCACTGGTTTTTAAGTGGGTGAGTGTTTCTTCATCTTGATTTGGTAAAAGACTAAGGAAATGTTCTAAGTCTTTGTCTAATAATTTATATGCAATCGCATTTGTCTTAACATAAGCACCGAGCACCCAACTAGAACGAATATCTTTAACTTTGTTGTATAGCTTATTCTCTCGACCACTGCTATATACGCGGCTGTCAAAATACCAAAGCTCTTCTTCTATGTTTTTAACCTTGTCATGTACTGCAAATAGTCGATCATTTGTATGCGAGTAAGCTATCTTACCCGTTTCTCCAAGTGAACTTACAGCATCTTGTAAGCCATGGGTTTGTCCACCGTATGCGCTTGCGATACATGCACCTGTTTCTTTGTTAACGATTCTAAAGTTTCCACCTGGAAAGCCATTAGCCATGATAAGCCACTCCTTATAATTAGAAAGTTTTTGTAATAGTCGAAATTTATAGTTATTAGGCAAATTTCGAAGCGTGATTTATATCATGATTTTTCATGTAAAAAGACAAGTGTTTTTGTTGATTTTTGTATATAACATGCTGATTTATTTATATTTATTAGAGTGTCTTAATAAAATGCATAGACTATGCTTTAGAGCTTTATAAATTCAATAGAGCGATAGAGAAATAAGTTTTGGAAAAGATGCTAGAAGTGCTCGCTTATCGACTTATGGAGTAGGGCGCTCTATAAGATGTTTTATCCCTAGATATTTTTCATCTTAGACATATTTATATAAACTATTAAATTAGAATTAACGATTAATCTATTTTATTAACTAAATATATATAACCCAAGTTTATATTTTTTAAATTTAATTAAAAGCTATAAATATAAAACAAGGGTTAATATTATTTAAACATTAATTAAATTATTATATTTAAACTTTTTTGATTAAAATAAATTGACGTAATTAAAATCACCGATTATTATCTCGTTGCTGGCCTACATTGCCAGTCGGTTTTAGCAGACCGTACCCTAGCGTGTCGGGTTATACTTCCTCAGTATTACCCGTGTGGAACCTTTGTGCCCCCTTTTTCTCTATGGTAGGGCGGAAGGGGGACGCGTTCGCGCGTGCTGGTCGCTAGGTCAGTCTGCTAACCCTCTTTCGTTCTACCACCCTAAATTAGTTCGCGGTGATTTGGTGGTAGAACTCCATTTTTAAGGAGTTGGCCATGCCATTATTTAAACTCATTTTCTCTTTTAGTTAACTATTTTATTTATTTAAAAACATGGGTTTTTTGCGACCTGATTTTTTAAATTTATAAATTATTTCTATTTTAAAATGTTAATTATTTTATTTTCCTATATTGATGGGAAGATTAATTGTTATTTAAAAATTATTTTAATATTTATTTGAATCATATTTTTATTTTATTTAAATTTATAAATAATCATGAGAATAATATAAAACTTTATAAATTTATATTGGTTTTAAGCCTTTTGGTCGGTGCTTACAGTATTACAAATGATGATGCCAATGCTCAGCAGGAATTTAAAAGAATTTGTTCACCTCAAACCGTACAACGTTTAAAACGCACCAGTTTGCAAAGTCCTGTTCTCCCACAGGACTTTGCCCCTAACATGTTTAGCAGTATTCAACGCTGCGATAAAACTGAAATGGGCTAAATTCGCTTAGCTCCTTTATCTCTGTGTCGCAATGATCTCTCAAACTTTAAATCAGCGCAAAAGTAAATGTCCGTTGCGGCACGGGGGCCTAGGGGAGAGTTCTTTATTTTCTTTCACGGGAAAGGGGGGTAGCCGTATGAACGCAATAAAAAAGCCCGATTGTAGTAAATACAGATCGGGCTTTTTTATATGAGTTATCAAAACTATAACTGTGTTTGGACAGTATAGTTATAAACTAAGCTATACCGCCTTTGTTGAGCTCTTTACAAATCCTGAGTTTAATCTAAATTTAATATATCTTTTACCTCAGGAATTTCTCGGTGAGCGCGTAAGTAAACAATAGCAGCACGTGATAACATTTCAGTATTATCTACCATGCGTCGTAATCTAGCTTTGGCTGCTTTTACATCATCATTGTTCTTTATTTTCGTAACCTGTCGGTTTACCTCTAAGCGTATTAGATTCCTAGCTCTAGCTATTTTCTTTTCATGGAGATGGAATATTTCAATAGAATTTTCAACCTTCGTTTGTTGTTCAGGTGTCGCTGATGGACTGGCAATTGGTAGTCCATCATTATCAAACCAAAGTAACTTCTCATCATCTAGGTTGAACGGATCAAGAAAGTAAGGTCGTTCATTGTTCAACTTGATCTGATCCGCAGGTGTAAAAGCACGTTCCTCGGGGTTTTCAAGTGGGAAACGACATGCTTTCCCTCCCTCTGTTTCATCAAAGACTCTACGGCTATTGCAGAATGTGCAAGCACATCGATAGTTTTCCCAATCGAATGCTAACCACCAGTAACCCTCGTGTAGTTCATCATCTTCAACCTTATTTTTTGGTCTGAAATGATCAATCGGCATATCTGACCGGATTTCCTCAGCTTCACAATACCAACATTTGCGTTTTAACGAGTCAGGCAGTAAATCATAAAAATCACGCCAAACTTTCGAGGATGCAACTTTTTTTAATATCGCTTTTCTTGTCTCTTTATCTGGGGCTGCCATTAACTCAGTTTTTGCTTGCTCCGCTACTTCTCTCCATTCCTGAGTCAAGCATTCTTCAATCACATCCTTACAAATCCAACGCATTAATTACTTTCCTCATGTTTAGCATGGTACTTATTACGAAGGAAATCGAGGTAATCAGGATCATCTGTTGCTAGATTGAATCCTAAGTCTTCAAGCTCAAAATTGAGCCTAGCCAAGTATTGTTCTTCATCTTCTGGCGGAAATCCGTGCTCGCGAACTGTCTTCTCTTTCGATAATGTTTCCTTTGCCGCGAGAGCATTTCTATTTGTAAGTCTCTGGTTAGTGTCATCATCAAGAGTTGTTCGTAAACCAAACATATCACTACGCAAAATTAAGTTGATCCCCATCCCACGAGGATTTTCATCAGGCATCTTGGCGGATATTTGATTTTTATTATCACGTTTCATAACTTGAACTTGCTCTTTCTCCAGTTCTGCAATAGCTAGAGGGTGATGAGTTACCATTAGCAAATGACTGGTTTGGTGATTTGGTACAAATTCACGTAGAAACTTAAGATATTTAACAGCCCATGAGGGATTAAGATGAGTATCTGGTTCATCAAGTAAAAATAATGAATCTTTACCACCAGTGAACTTGAGTAGACCTAGTACTGTTAATAATTGCTGCTCACCTTCGCTTAGTTCACGGAAAGTAAGTGGGGCTTCGCTGCTCGATACCTTTACCCGAATATTAACTTCAGAAATAATTTCTGATAACAAAGTGCTTTCGAGCATTTTAAATAATTCGTCTGCTGTAAGATTTTTGGCTAAGGCAGTTAAAGCATTTACATCTGGTAAAAATAGGTGAAAAAACTCATTGCGAATATTATTGCCAGTTAAAGATGTATCTTCTTGGCGAGTCACTTTTATTGGTGATAATGTATGTTTTATGAGCTCATCCAAAAAGTGACGAACAACACCATAAGCTCCCCAAAATAGTTCTTCCTTTTTCTTAGCCCATTCTGGCTGACGCATAACAAAATGAATACTGTCTAATCTTTCTATGCCTAGATGTTCATGCAAAAATTTCCTTTCTGAGCTGTTTTGTTCAGATAAGAAGAAAGCAAGCAGTACGAATTGGCTGTGATTAGGTTTAGCGTAGAACAATGGTCGGATGTCACCTTTTAGATCTACTTTCTCATCTTTTTTAAGTAACTTACGATAAAAATTCGTACGATGTTTTTTAAAATAGTTCTCTAGTCGATCACTTGGACCTGAATAGTAGGCGAAAAGATAGTTAGGTAGATATGGTGCTTTACCGTCTTTATCTCGTTTAACTTTTGAAAAAGGAATAATTACATCTGAAGGTGTTTCATCAAACATGTCCTTTTGCTTTTCGTCACTTAAAAGGTCACGAGCATGTACTTCATATTGTTTTGCTAGAGTACCGCGATTTGGATCGGCATCAATAGTTATTTCCATCCAGCGATCACTAGGCTGATTCAGCTTAGGGGGCTCACCTAATCTATAAGTCAACTTATATGAGAATGGTGGGGCTTCTCCTAAATCAAGATTACGAAATATAGCTACCAACGCTTCAAGAACGTTGGATTTACCTGATCCATTACGTCCTACAACAACAGTCATTAGATGATTTTCATCAAAGTCTATTTTAACGTTTTCAAGATTTTTAAAACGTGAGCGAATATGCAATTTATCGACTTTCATAAACAGTCCTTAACTCTTATTTTATTTATTATTGGCTATCTTTAACTAATGCGAACCAATCTTGACTATTTCCATCACGCTCAAGCTTTACGATAGACTTTTCGATAACAAGAGCATTTCGAATGTCTAGAAAGAACTGTTCAAGTTGATCTGTGCTACTATCAAGCGGATAGCCAGCTGCCATTAACAACTGTTGACCACTAAGTGGTTTTCCAACTTGTTTTAAAGCATCAGTTACATTAAGTATCTGTTTAGTCATACAGTTTCCTGTCTTCTTTTTTTCAGTAGGGCGTTTTGGCTTAAGTTGTCTTGTTATAGCCTTTAGTTCTGCTTTAATATTTTCCAACAAAGCTTCAGCACTATTATCACCACTGATCAATTCAGGATTGGCAGCTCGCCAATCGACCGTAAGTTCTCCACGGAAAGCTTTAGCCAGAATAGATTGAGTCAGTTTATTAACCCTCATTAAAGCGGCATTGGATTTTTTTTCAATACTATCAGCAAAGGTAAAAAGTTCTTTCACACGGCGAACGATTTCGGTTTGGGTATTAACTGTTGGAAGCCAAATATCAAATTGGCGTAAATCGGATAAGTTTATTCGTTTTTGTGCAGAGCCAATTTGCTTATCTACAAATGCAGATTGAAAGTTTGGTGAAAGTAATTGAAGTAGGATATATTCAGGAATAATATCACTCTTTAACTTAATTACAGCCAAAGCTCTATTTACATTTGCTCCACTTAAATTAGGCGGAATAACAGCAGGTCTCCCAATTGTTGCCATTACTGATAAAACTATGTCACCTGGTTCAACAATGGTTCTTTTAAACTCTTTAGATAGTTCTTTTGAAATTTTAAAAACTTCCGTATCATTGTATTTCCCCCATTCCCCAATATCCATGACACGAAGCATTGGTACCCCATTGGGATCAAAACTGCCAGGCTTTAATACACCATAAGAAAGATGCTTTTTATCCTTGAGAATGTTCTCAAATTTTACTGTATCTTCTGCAATTGCTTCAGCCGATATAGCTGATGTCAACCTCCCACTAACAGCAGTTGCTAAGATAGCTTGACGGAAAGTTTGAAGAATATCAGGAATACGCTCAAGGCGGGCTTTGACGATTTCTACCTGCGCCAGTAGAACATCAAGTTTCTCAACAATAACTTTCTGTTCAGCTAAGGGGGGAAGTAAAAACGGTAGCATTTTTGTAGTAGATCCTGAAATTTCCTTAAAGGTCGTCCCTGACCCCATACTTTCAGCTACATCTTTAATACTTTTAAGATAATAATAAGCATATTCTGAATCAACACCATCTGGAAAAACGAAGTTCTTAAATCCTTGATTCGTTGAAATCTCATTTTTTGCAATGGCTACATATCCAATTGGTGCGCGACTGCTAAATAATAGACTTCCTTTAGGCAATATTTTTGCTGAACTTGCATCATAACCTTGTTGACTTAAATCTCTGGCGCCAAAGCTAATATATTTTTCAGAATACCCACTCAGGTCTGCTGGTGTTAACCAAGCAATCCCTGTACCAGCCTCCTTAAAATTTTCTGGATTACTAGCTGCAGGTGTTCCTCCTGCAACAATTTCTGCGATATCCCCAATTCTTAGCTCTAGCCAACCGCATGAATTGGTTGAAATCATGAATTTGCTCCTTCTAACGTAGCTAATAGTTCATTCAGTTCATTCATCGCGATTTCCAATTCTTCCTTTGCTTCTAACACCAAGGTCTCTAACTCTGGCAAATTAGTGATATCAACACTCTTTTTATCCTTTAGCCATGAAATATTTAGCGAATCACCTTTAGTGTTAGCAATCCATTCCCGGCTAAAACAACGCCAGCGAGAATGGGCTAGTTGTTCATTAATATCTTGATTTTCATTTTGGAGGTCTTTATCTACTTCAGTCTCTAAAGCGTCAAAGCTGTATTCACCTTCAGTTCGGATGCTAGTGCCATCAGGTTTATCTCCAAATACTTTTTCGAATGGCCCAAGATGTGGATCTATACCAAAGTCTTCTGGAATAAAGCCAATGTCAGAATTACCAAAGGGTGTACGTTTACCAAAACTAGGCATATTGGTACGCAAGTCATATATCCACACATTTTCAGTGCAGTTCTCTTGCTGATATTTGTCTTTAATAGAACCCTTAGTAAAGAATAAGACGTTAGTTTTAACGCCTTGTGCGTAAAATATGCCAGTAGGTAGCCGCAAGATAGTATGCAGATTACATTTATTCATTAAGTCGCGGCGTATCTCGGTCCCGACACCTATTTCAAACAATACATTATCAGGTAACACTACAGCCGCACGACCACCAGGTTTAAGTCCCAAATAAATATGCTGTAAAAAAGCGAATTGCTTATTTGTATTAGGGAATGGAATATCCTTACGTAAAGGACGTTGTCCACCAGCCTTGGTGCCAAAGGGGGGATTGGCTAAGATTATGTCGGCTTCTTCCAATTCAGCTACGTCATCAGTCAGTGCATCACCATAAATAATGTTTGCATCCAAATTGTGTAAAAAGGTATTCATTAAGCAAATTCGACGAGTATTTTTCTCTATTTCTACTCCTTGATATTTAGGGGGAGTAGTTTGATATTCTTCTTGTGAATATTTGGTTCGAATATAGCTATCAGCAGAAACTAAGAAACCACCACTTCCTGTCGCAGGGTCTTGAATTAAGTTACCAAGGCTTGGCTGTACTAATCTTATTATACTATTAACTAGAGAGCGTGGAGTGAAGTACTGTCCAGCACCCGAACGGGTATCCTGAGCACTTTTGTCAATTAAACCACTGTAAAGGTCACCAAATCCATCTTTTCCTACTTGATGCCATTCAATTTTGGAAATGCCATCTATAACAGCTTTTAGATTTTCAGAATGGGAAAAAACTGTAGTAGGGAATGCATAAATATCTCTTATAACTTCATTTTCAACATTTGCCCCTAAATGAGTAAGCAACTCTTGATAGAATCCCAATAATCCTTTCTCTTCATGAGATTCTAGATCAACCCATCGATAACCTTCAGGGATAAGTACTTCTGAACCATTTTCCTGTGCAATTTTAAGAAACAATAAGTAGCTAAGTTCTGACACATACTGATAGTAGGTAATGCCATCACCTCTTAGTATATTGCATAAACTCCATATTTTTTGAATGACAGTATCTTGTTTCATTGACTCAGTGGGGGCTTAACAGGTAGTAGTAATCTTATGTTATAACGACTCTTTAGACTAGTAGTCATAT
The DNA here is from genome assembly GCF_000292385.1 of Acinetobacter sp. GG2. Taxonomy (NCBI): domain Bacteria; kingdom Pseudomonadati; phylum Pseudomonadota; class Gammaproteobacteria; order Moraxellales; family Moraxellaceae; genus Acinetobacter; species Acinetobacter sp. GG2. The sequence continues at coordinate 206,252 of NZ_ALOW01000038.1, read as the reverse complement.
CGATAATAGAGCCTTATACAGGAACTTACTTTTCCATTTTTTATTTTTAGGTTTGTTTTATATCAATCCTTTTAATCAAGCAATAAAAAAGCCCGATATGCAGTTATACATATCGGGCTTAATCAATCAATTATTAAAGCAGGTGATGCCTTAATAATGATATTTTTTGAATTACTCTACAGTTACTGACTTCGCCAAGTTACGTGGCTGGTCAACGTCTGTACCACGTAATACAGCAACGTGATAAGACAATAACTGAACTGGTACGCTATAAATGATTGGTGCAAGCCATTCGTTTACTGCTGGAATTTGTACAACGTGTTGACGATCTTTTTCAACTACACCGCTATTTTCATCAGCGAAAACGAATAATTCACCACCACGCGCCTGAACTTCTTCCATATTCGACTTAAGCTTATCAAGCATTTCGTCGTTTGGCGCAAGAATCACGATTGGCATTTCAGTATCAACAAGTGCCAATGGGCCGTGTTTTAACTCACCAGCCGCATAACCTTCTGCGTGAATATATGAAATTTCTTTAAGCTTTAATGCACCTTCCAATGCGATTGGATAGTGTGTGCCACGGCCTAAGAATAAACAGTGTTGTTTTTCAACGAACAATTCTGATAAACGTAAAATTTCATCGTTATTTTTAAGCGTATCAAGAATGACTTTCGGGCTGTGCCACAATTCACGAGCAATCTCTTCAATCATGACATTGCTAATACGCTGTTTTACTTGTCCAATTTTTAAGACGAGTAGCATAAGCGCAGCAAGCTGAGTCGTGAACGCTTTCGTTGATGCAACACCAATTTCAGGCCCAGCAAGGGTCAATAAGTGGTGATCAGTTTCACGTACCATTGAAGACGTAGCAACGTTACAGATAGTCAAAGTTTGAATGCTGAGCTTGTTTGCTTTAGCACGTTTTTGAGTTTCACGTAATGCAGCTAAAGTATCGGCTGTTTCACCTGATTGAGAAATACAGACATAAAGCGTATTTTCAACAATTACAGGTGAGCGGTAGCGGAATTCACTTGCGATTTCAACTTGGCAAGGCACACCAATCAGTTGTTCAAACCAATATTTCGCAATCATGCCTGAGTGATAACTTGTACCACATGCAATAATTTGTACGCTTTGAACTTTGCTAAAGTCTGCTTCAGCATTTTGCAAGAAATCTTCGCGTAAGCTGTTGCCGTCAAGTGCTTGAGAAATCGTTTGTTTGATTGCTTCTGGTTGCTCATAAATTTCTTTGAGCATGTAGTGCTTGTATTCACCTTTTGAAGCATTGCTTACTGTTGCGTCAAGCTCTTTCACTGGACGTTCAACAAGTTCACCGTTTGCAAATACTTCAATTGAAGTACGAGTCAGGCGAGCAATATCACCTTCTTCTAAATACATAAAACGGTTAGTTACAGGTAAAAGCGCAAGTTGGTCTGAACTAATAAAGTTTTCACCAATACCTACACCAATCACAAGTGGTGAACCTTCGCGTACAGTGATTAACTCATCTGGGTAATCGCTATGGATAATACCCAGTGCGTATGCACCTTTAAGCTGAGGAACAACAGATTGTACTGCTTCAAGTAAGCTGTCAGTGCTTTTTAGTGCTTCTGCAACTAAGTGAGCGACAACTTCTGTATCTGTTTGAGAGGTAAACACATATCCTAAAGCTTGAAGATCATCTTTAAGCTCTTGATAGTTTTCGATAATACCGTTGTGAACGACTGCCACTTTACCCGACATATGTGGGTGAGCATTATTTTCAGTTGGTTTACCATGTGTTGCCCAACGTGTATGAGCAATACCAACTACCCCAGTGAGCTGGTGTTCAGCAACTGCATCGGCAAGATTAATCACCTTGCCTACACGACGCTCACGTAAAACTTCTTCATTATTCAGTACAGCAACGCCTGCTGAATCATAACCGCGATATTCAAGACGTTTTAAACCTTCAATTAGAATTTCGGTTACACAACGCTCTGCAACGCCTCCGACGATACCACACATACTTCAATCCTCTTATTTTTTAACCTTTTGGGGACGTTGATAATTTGCTTTAGAAATTTGTTGAGCACGTTCAAAGGAGAGACTTTGTTCAGCTACATCTTTCGTAATCACAGAACCCGCACCGACTGTTGCTCCATTTCCAATAGTCACAGGCGCAACCAGCGAGCTATTAGAACCGATAAACACTGCATCGCCAATAGTGGTTTTGTGTTTATTTGCACCATCATAATTGCAGGTAATTGTACCTGCCCCAATATTTGAGTCAGCACCGATCTCGGCATCACCTAAGTAGGTGAAGTGGTTAGCTTTACTACCAAGACCAATGGTTGTGTTTTTGACTTCAACGAAGTTACCAATGTGTACTTCGTTCGCCAATTTAGCGCCCGGGCGTAAGCGTGCAAATGGACCAATTTGAGTGTTTTCACCCACAATTGCACCATCAAAAACACTATAGGCTTGAACTTTGGTTCCTGCTGCAATTTTTGTATTTTTCAAAATACAACCAGCACCGATTTCTACAAAGTCACCGAGTTCACAGTCACCTTCGATAATGACATTTACGTCAATACGAACATCGTGTCCAACTTTCACAGAACCACGTAAATCAAAACGGGCAGGGTCGGCAAAAGTTACGCCTTGTTGCATAAGTTCTTTTGCTTGCTGTTGCTGAAAATCCCGTTCAAGTGCCGCAAGTTGTAAGCGGTCATTAACCCCTTCAACTTCAAAAGCAAGTTCTGGTTGAATAGAGGCAATTTCTAAACCATCTGCAACCGCCATAGCAACGATGTCAGTTAAATAGTATTCGCCTTGTGCATTTTCATTAGAAAGCTTAGGCAACCATTCATGAAGTTTTGCATTGCTTACACAGTAAATACCTGTATTGATTTCTTGAATTTGGCGCTGAGCATCAGTTGCATCTTTATGTTCAACAATCGCTTGAATTTTGCCGTCTTGGCGAACAATACGGCCATAACCTGTTGGGTTATCGACATGTAAAGTAATCATGCCAATACCAGTTTTACTTGATACTTCAACAAGTTGTTCTAGCGTTGTTTGACGAACTAAAGGAACATCACCGTATAAAATTAATGAAATACCGTCTTTAGGAAGTACCGGTAAAGTCATTTGTACCGCATGACCTGTACCTAATTGTTCTGCTTGTTCAACCCATTGAATGTTTTCTTGTGCAAACGTCTGCTTTACGTGATCGCCGCCATGTCCATAAATGGTAATGATATTTTCTGCTAATAGTTGTTTTGCTGTCTTAATAACATGTCCTAGTAGCGGGCGGCCAGCTAAAGGCTGTAATACTTTAGGTAGTTGTGAACGCATTCGCGTTCCTTTGCCTGCAGCAAGGATAATGACGGTAGTTGACATGAGTAAACCTACTTAAATGGCGTTACGCCCCAGAAAGTAATAAATATGATGATACATAGTGCCGCCCAAAGCCCTGCAATGATGTCGTCCAGCATAATTCCGAAGCCGCCAGCAACTTTCTGGTCAGCCACACGGATTGGCCAAGGTTTCCAAACATCAAACAGGCGGAATAAGCAAAAACCAATTAGTGCCCATTGTAACGACATTATATTAAAAAATATTAAAGGCAGGAGAGTAATAGATTGACCTGCAAATTCGTCCCACACAATTCGACCATCATCGTGTACGTCTATAACCTTTGCTGTTTGACCGCAAATATAAATACCCACCAAAGACATGATGAGAATAGCGATTAAACTTAAGTTAAATCCGAGAGATAGCCAAATAGGAATGAAAAGTAAGGCAAAAGCAGAGCCAAAAGTACCCGGTGCTTTAGGGGCGAGACCAGATCCAAAACCAACCCCACAGAAAACGATGCAGCGGTTGAACCAAGACATGTTCTTAAAATGAATCGGCGGTTTATGCAAAGTGTTGGTATCCATGAATTTGCAGCGGGTAATCTGAACCCAAATGCTCAAAAGTTAGTTTTGTTTGTTCAACGATCTGTCCAATCATTGTAATCTTAACGTCCAGTTGTTTTTGCAAAAGTTTTCCATAATTTTGCGGTGTTATTGTAAAACATAATTCGTAGTCATCACCACCTGCAAGCGCATATTGCCAACGTTGTTGTTCTTTTAATTGTTGCAATACTGGGTCAACAGGTAATTTTTCTAAGGCAAGTCGTGCTCCAACCTTAGATGCTTTTAAAATATGTCCTAAATCTTGCGCTAAACCATCTGAAACATCAATCATGCTAGAGGCAAGTCCTTTAAGTTCTTGCCCAAGCTGACAACGTGGTGTCGGATAATCGAGTCTTTGCTGCAGCGGATGTCCCAAATGCTGAAGACCATAAGCTGCATCTCCAACTTGTCCGCTCACACAAACATAGTCACCGACTTTTGCGCCTGAACGTAACACGGCTTTGCCGGTTTCTATCCAGCCCATTGCGGTAACGGTAATAGTGAGATGTGGACCTTGGGTGGTATCTCCACCAATTAAGGCAACACCGAACTGATTACAACAATCGTAGATTCCCTGACTAAAACCTTCAAGCCACTCATGGTCAACTTGAGGTAAACTGATTGCAAGTAAAATACTATGGGGTTTAGCACCCATTGCAGCAATATCTGAAAGATTTACAGCAACGCTTTTCCAACCAATAGCATGAGCAGAGGTGTCTAGAGGGAAATGACGGCCAGCAACCAGTGTATCTGCACAAATCACTAATTGTTGATTTGGAGGGGGAGTAATTAAGGCTGAGTCATCACCGATACCAAGTGCGACATCTGAATTTGATTGTCGATTAAAATATTGGTCAATAATTGAAAACTCAGCCATAGAACATCAAGCCTATTAATCTGCTTGCTGTTTTTCTGCGCTACGCAGTGTCGAACTCAGACGGTCTAATACACCATTGATGTACTTATGACTGTCTGCTCCGCCAAAATGCTTAGCGAGCTCGATTGCTTCATCAAGTACCACACGGTATGGAATTTCTAAATGATCACGTAACTCGTAAGCACCTAAACGTAAAGTCGCAAGTTCCACGCCATCAAGTGCACTAAGTTCCCGGTCAAGTACCGGAATAAGTAATGCATCAAGTTCTTCACGTTGAGCAATGACTTGAGTCAGTAGTTCGTGATAATAGCCTAAGTCGACCTTGTGCATTGCATTTTCCGCACGTGTACGTGCTTCAATTTCATGTACAGGGTTGTGACTCATTTGCCACTCATAAATACCTTGTACAGCAAAACGACGTGCTTTGCGTTTTGCTGCATAAGCGGCTTGCAGTGTTTGAGACATGCTTTAAATTGCCTTTAATAAATTAACCATTTCAATTGCAGTTAAAGCAGCTTCGCTACCTTTGTTTCCTGCTTTTGTACCTGAGCGTTCGATTGCTTGCTCGATGCTGTCAGTAGTTAATACACCATTGATAACAGGCAAGCTGCTTTCTAACGCAACTACACCTAAACCTTTCGCACATTCACCAGCAACAAAGTCAAAGTGTGGTGTGCTGCCACGAATTACTGCACCAAGTGCAATAATCGCATCAAACTGGTTTGATGTAGCTAATTTTTTAGCAACGATCGGGAGTTCCCATGCGCCAGGAGCGTGAATAACAGTAATGTTATCTTCATTTACGCCATGACGTTTTAATGTGTCGATCGCGCCTTCTAATAAGTGTTCAACAACAAAGCTGTTAAAACGACCCACTAAAATCGCATAACGACCTTCGCTTGCGAGATGTAATAAACCTTCAATACGGCGAATTGCCATAGCAACCTCGATTATTTCGTTGTGATTTGATCAGCAGTGATATATTCCACTACTTCTAAATTAAAGCCAGATAAAGCATTGAAACGTAATGGTGAGCTAAGAAGCTTCATTTTTTCAACACCTAAATCACGCAAAATTTGAGCACCGACACCAATCGTTTGATATTGATGTGAAAGTGCTGCATTGGATTTCACCGGTTTTGGCTTATTTAAATCATCCAACGCTGGTCCCAAGTCTTGCAAATGATCTTGGCCGATCCATACTAAAACACCGCGATCACTCGCTGCAATTGTCTGTAGTGCACGGTCTAGATTCCACGCAGGTTCACCATCAGCTTTATTGAGCTTAAGCAAATCGCGAATTGGACTGAAACCATGAACACGTACTGTTGTAACACCTTCTTTTGGCTCGCCTTTAACCAAAGCCAAATGAATGTCCGGATTACCAATCTCACGATAACGGTAAAGTTCAAATGCACCATATTCAGTTTGAATGGTTTTTTGATCCAAACGTTCAACCGTTTGCTCATTGGTCATACGGTAGTGAATTAGGTCGGCAATTGTACCAATTTTTAGACCATGCTTCTCAGCAAAAATTTCTAAATCTGCACGACGTGCCATTGTGCCATCTTCATTGATGATTTCACAAATGACTGAAGCTGGTTCAAGACCTGCTAAACGTGTTAAATCACAGCCTGCTTCGGTATGGCCTGCACGATGTAAAACACCACCTGGTTGAGCCATGAGTGGGAAAATATGCCCCGGCTGTACGATATCGCTTGGTTTTGCATGCGCTGCGACAGCTGTTTGAATTGTATGCGCACGCTCTGCTGCTGAAATACCTGTTGTAATACCTTCGGCAGCTTCGATTGATAACGTAAAGTTTGTGCTGTGCTGAGCGCCGTTTTGATCAACCATCAAAGGTAGATTTAACTGTTTACAGCGCTCACGGCTTAACGTTAGGCAAACTAGACCACGTGCATGGGTAATCATGAAGTTGATATCTTCAGGACGCACATGCGTTGCTGCCATGACAAGATCACCTTCATTTTCGCGATCTTCGTCATCCATCAAAATAACCATTTTGCCTGCACGAATATCGGCGACAAGATCTTCAACACGACTCAGCGGCATTCGCTTTCACCTTTTTTTGTCGTAAGACAATTTCTATTTAATAAATTTTGCATAGTTTACGCTGTTTAGAGAATTTTGCCTATGATTCTGATTTATCCAAATTTACATCTCAACATAATAGATCTGGATTTACTTATCTCAATAAAGCATAAGAAAATAAAATTCTTGATTATAAATACCATGAATTTAAATAAAAAAACCTAGCCTTTAGGCTAGGTTTGAATGCGCACAATGACTTTTAAGATGCCGCACTGCTCGGGCTATCATTTTGTGGAATTGATTTTTTGCCCATCAAAATTTCAGTTCGAATATTTTGGGCAAGCTCTGCACATTCAGCATTCATACCATTAATCATAAATGCATGACGAGTCATAATATTGCTCGGGTTTGGCATTGCAACAAGCTGATAACTGTCTTGAATTGCTTTAAGCTGATCATTATCTAGATAAAGCGCAGACTCTTTAGCATGCAGATGTTGTGCTAAACGCTGAGCTGCTTCTTTGGCATCAATTTGCATTGCTTCTACTGCATGACACACAGCACTACGCGTTTGTAGTGCAAAGCGTTTATCTTCACGGTAACGTTTATATAAAACGTCTGATAGTAATTGGAAAACTGTTCCCACCATAAGAAGACATTCTACAGCGTGCTGATGTGAGGTTGAGATTGCGAGTGTTGCGCCTTCTGCATGAAACTCATCTACGACCTCAATATCTGTAGTCTTTAAATGATAATGCTTTGTGCATAGCTCGATACTTTTATTTAAGAAGAGCTGGCAAAGTTTGAAATAAGGTATAGAAACAGACTGGTTAACACTACTTAATAACTGTTTAGGGTCATAAAACTGAATGTTGAGTGCCAAACTATCTTGGTTTGTAGATTCTGTGCTTTTTTCTGGTTGTGGGCGAACAAGTGGTTTCGCTTTAGCTTGTTGCTGAGCTTGTGCAACCAAAGTTACTGTATTTTGTTTTTCAAGCGCGAGAGCTTGAGTTAACTCTTGAATCTCATGTTTTAAACGATTTTCTTCGTTAATACGTGCTAGGTATTCACTACGGGTTGGACGAGCGATGGCACGATAAGCAAGCCATAATAAAACATGTAAGAATAACGAAGCTAAAATCGCCAGCCATTGGGTACGAAGGATTTCGCCAATACTTGGTTGAATAAGCGTAATTTCAATAGAACCGACTTTCTTCTCGTTTTGAAGAGCATCACGAACAAAAACTTCGCCTTCGCGAGTTTTTGACATGCCGCTTGTCGCTAGGACTTGTTTATTGGCATCAAGAATGCGAATAGATGCCACACTTGGATTGGTCGCATAGCGATTGGCAATAAGAGCCAAAGATACCGTATTGGCAGGTTCAAGCTCAGATAAGCTGTCTGCTACGAGTTGGCTGGTCATGAGCTGACCTTGGCTCGCACGGTTTTCATTGAGCTGGTGTGTCGTTGCAATCACCAATAAAAAGGTATGCAATGCAAAACTAATGATCAGTAGGCTAGCAAATAGCCCTTGTCTAGGCGCAATCAAGTTAAACTTCCAAGGCAATTATATTGAAATTCGATTATGATTCTTACAATAGTTGTCACTCAGACTAGAGTCAATTCATGCGAGAAATCATTCTTATATCCTTTTTAGGACCGGACCAACCAAACCAGTTTACCCGATTAATGCAAGTACTATCCGTACATTCATTGCAAATACTGGATGTAGGTCAGGCCGTTATTCATAATCAACTGACATTGGGCATCGTGGTCGCTTCAGATAATGAAACTGCGACAGCGTTGGCAATGAAAGAGATTTTGATTTTAGCACATGATATTGGCTTAACAGTGCGCTTTAAACCAATCTCGGGCGCAGAATACGATCAATGGGTAAGTGAAGGTGGGCGAACCCGTTATATCGTCACGGCTTTGGCACCAGAGCTTACTGCTGCACACTTACAAGCCGTTACACAAATTGTGTCTAGCCAAGGCTTTAACATCGAAACTGTAACCCGTTTATCAGGTCGTGTAGACATTGAAAAGGACAGTACATTGCCTCGTCGCGCTTGTGTACAGTTCGGTTTAAGCAGTGGTCCAACTTTAGATGCACAAGCAATGCGTGCTGCATGTTTACTTCTTTCAAGCGAATTAAATATTGATGTTGCTGTTCAAGAAGACAACGCTTATCGACGTAACCGCCGTTTAGTGTGCTTCGATATGGACTCAACCTTAATTGAGCAAGAAGTGATTGATGAATTGGCGATTGAAGCAGGGGTAGGCGCACAAGTTGCTGAAATTACTGAAAGAGCAATGCAAGGTGAACTTGATTTCCAGCAAAGCTTCCGCGCACGCGTTGCTTTATTAAAAGGTCTGGATGCTGCTGTTTTACCTAAAATTGCTGAGCGTTTAACAATTACCGAAGGTGCAGAACGCCTTATTTCAACGTTAAAAGCACTTGGATATAAAACGGCTATTTTATCAGGCGGTTTCCAATACTTTGCTGAATATTTACAAGGTAAATTAGGTATTGATGAAGTTCATGCCAACGTTTTAGACGTACAAGATGGCGTTGTAACTGGTGAAGTAAAAGGTGTAATTGTTGATGGCGCACGTAAAGCTGAATTATTACGTGAGCTTGCCAACAAACTTGATATTTCATTAGAGCAGGCAATGGCTGTCGGTGATGGCGCAAATGATTTACCAATGCTTGCGATTGCCGGACTTGGCGTAGCGTATCGTGCTAAACCGCTTGTTCGCCAAAATGCGAATCAGGCGATTTCAAGCGTTGGTTTAGATGGTGTACTGTATTTACTCGGTATGCATGACAAAGATTTGAACCGTGCTTAAATAATACTGAACAATCAGTAAGCGCTGCTCAAGAGTAGCGCTTTTTTTATGCAGAATAGTCATAAAAACAAGCAAGTTATGACAAAATTATGCACAGAAAAAAGGCAATAAAAAAAACTGAAAAAAACTTATTTTCAGATAAAAAAACAGCATAGTTTTTTGTAATGACACGCCAGAATTGATGCCATATAGGACGTAGAACTTTTTGAAATTTAGAAAAATGTAATGACAAAAGAATGTTGCGACAAAGTGTGTCGCATCGACAAATAACAGGTCTTTTTTTCTAAAAAAAAACATCCATAATGCTTTCTAAGCTTCAACACAAATCATGAATTAAAGTTGTTTTTGGAATGAGGTCTGAAGTTCAGACCGAATGTTTTTAGACGTTTTCATTAAGACGGAGGTTTCTATGGTAACAGCGAATTTTGCCGCTATCGCCGGATTCAGCTTAATTGCTGTCGCGCTTGTTGCTGTTTTCTTTTCTCCTTACCGTCGTTGGCTTGGTTTTATGCTTGCAGGGATGTTTTTTTGGGGGCTATTGGAAGTGGTCCGCTTTGGAGTTCAAGTCACTTTTGAAATGCCAGTCACATATAGTTATTTAACTGCACTAAGTCTAGCGATGGTAATGGTCACATTTGTTTTATTACGTGAGGATAAACAGGCACAAAAGGCTTTGGCAAATCGCCAATATATAGAACATACGCCAGTATATGAAGATGACCAACAGCAATGTTCTAGCCGATAATTAAAGTATTATCTAACGCTAAAAAGGTATGCACAGCATGCCTTTTTTATTTACGAAAACATGATTTTTATTATACAAAGCATTTATTAAAAAATAGCCAGTTATGCTACGATAGCGTGGTCTGTTGACGTTTCATATATAGATTGCGTTGCCAATTAGAATATCATCAGTCGATGCACAAAACAGTCAAAGGGAAGCCCTTGTCGAGTTTTGCCCCAAGATTTTCATAAAAATACAATAGGCGTGAATGTTCATGAAACTTTCTTCTATACCTGTAGTTAAGTTACCACTTGTTGATGTTAGTACAGACCCGTTGGATTTATTGGTAGCAGGTTTGGCACTTCGTATGAAACAGTTGGCACGTACAAGTCCTAAGTTTATTGAACTAGTTCATGACCGTGCATTTCGTATTCAAATTGGTACTGACTTAGGTGTTGCTCGCCAAATTATTATTAACCATGGTCACATCGACACAGTCGCGGGTTCACCTGAAAAAGCTGACTTTATTTTGCAATTTGCAGATAGTGAACAAGGTGTAAAAACATTATTAAAAGGCGACCCAACTGCATTTATGACAGGTATGCAAAACGGTAGCATTAAAATGGAAGGCGATTTCAGCTTGCTTGTTTGGTTTAACCAAGCAGCTAAGCTCATTCCACCTAAGTTACCAAAACCAGTAAAAGAAAAAGTACGTCAGGCGCGTGCTTTTATTAAAGAGAAAACTGGACGTTAATTGCCAGAAATAAAAAAAACTCCCATTTGGGAGTTTTTTTTATATTTATGCTTCAACTTCCAGATTGAAAGTGACTGGTCCATCATTTATGAGATGTACTTTCATGTCGGCTGCAAAAATTCCTGTTTGAACTTCTTCAAACTGTGAACGGGTATATTCAACCAACTGTTCATAGAGTGCTTTTGCATCGCTAGGTGGCATAGCTGGGCCAAAGTCGGGACGTAAACCTTTTTGGGTTTGAGCCATCAGGGTGAATTGAGAAACAAGCAGAATCCCACCATTTGCCTGAGAGACGTTCCAGCCCATTTTGCCTTGCTCATCATCAAAAATACGATATTTCAAAATTTTATCGATAAGCTTCTGACCCATGGCGAAGGTATCATCTCGGCCTATTCCTAAAAAAACCAATAAGCCATGCTGGATTTCGCCGGTCGTTTCACCGTCTACGACCACTTTAGCTTCAAGAACTCGTTGTATTAAAGCGCGCATTGTTAGAGAGATTTTCTGCAATTGTTTGAATTGATGCAGTTTAGCAGAAATTAATTTAAATGATTTTTAAAAGGAAATTTCATGGAGTTGCAACAATGGTATAAAAGCCCATAATTCATCTATAAAAATATGCTTTAATGCAAAGAAGCAAGCGAATAATCATTGACTATGTCTCCAATTATCCATTCTTTACTTGATACAGACTTGTACAAATTTACGATGCTACAAGTGGTTTTGCACAAATTTCCGCAAACTCATAGCGTCTATCATTTTCGTTGCAGAAACTTAGAAGATACTGTTTATCCATTAGTGGATATTTTGGATGACTTAAATGAGCAACTCGACCATTTATGTAATCTCAAATATAAAGAAGACGAATTGCAATACTTAAGAAAATTGCGTTTTATTAAAAGTGATTTTGTCGATTATTTAGAATTATTCCAACTCAAACGTCGTTTTATTCAAGCCAGTATAGATGCCGAAGGCCGTCTAGATATTCGTATTGAGGGGCCGATGGTTCAGGCCATGATGTTCGAGATTTTTGTGCTGGCGATTGTAAACGAGTTATATTTTAGCCGCATTCGAACAGATGAAGTTTGGGCCGAGGGCGAACGCCGTTTAAAAGCAAAACTCGAATTAATTCAGCAATACGAAAAATCTCAACAGCCGAATGATCCTCCATTTTTAGTTTCCGACTTTGGTACACGCCGTCGCTATAGCTTTGAATGGCAAAAACATGTCGTGGCTGCATTTCATAAAACTGTCCCACATGTGTTCCGTGGTACAAGTAATGTCTTGCTTGCTAAAGAATTAAATATCACGCCAATTGGAACCATGGCGCACGAATTCCTACAAGCGTTTCAGGCCCTTGATGTGCGCTTACGTGACTTTCAAAAAGCTGCTTTAGAAACATGGGTACAAGAGTACCGTGGAGACTTAGGAATTGCTTTGACTGACGTTGTTGGTATGGATGCTTTCCTCAGAGATTTTGATTTGTATTTTGCTAAACTATTTGATGGCTTACGTCACGACAGTGGTGACCCATATGAGTGGGGCGATAAAGCCTACGCGCATTATCGTAAGTTAAAAATTGATACTAAAACCAAAATGCTCACCTTTAGTGATGGACTCAATTTGCCAAAGGCATGGGAGCTTCACCAATACTTTAAAGATCGTTTTCAGGTGAGTTTCGGTATTGGAACCAATTTGACCAACGATATGGGGCAAACAGCGCTCAATATTGTGTTGAAACTGGTTGAGTGTAACGGTCAGTCGGTTGCCAAAATTTCGGATAGCCCAGGAAAGACCATGACCGACAACGATACGTTCTTGGCCTATTTGCGTCAGGTTTTCCAAATTGAAGAGCTTGATGAAGCTGTTTAATGACAATGTCGTTTGACGACTTGGCAAAGACTTGGCGCTTAAGAATGTTTATATCTGATTTTTTGCTAAACGGTAGCAGAAAATCAGAGTTTGATAGATATAAGCTTATGCTAAGATGAAATTAAGCTGGTATAAAAAGTAACCATGACGATGACCCCTCCTGATTTTAAACTTGATTTACTCATAGAAGCCGAAGAGCTAGTGCCTTATTTAGGCAATGAATATATCCGTATTGTGGATTTGAGCCGTGCATCTGTTTATGAGCAACTTCATATTCCACATGCCATTCATTTACAGCCTAAATGGTTGGTGGCTCAACATGAAGAAGCCACTGGTATCTTGCCTGATGAATCGGGTTTACAAGCGCTGATTGAAAAATTGAATATTTCACCAAATCATCACGTTGTGGTCTATGACGATGAAGGTGGGGCATGGGCTGGGCGTTTAATCTGGAATTTACATTGCTTAGGATTTACGCGTACCAGTTTAATTAATGGTGGTATTCATGCATGGTTAGGAGCAGGCTTACCCACAACGGCAGAAGTCGAAAAAGTTTCTCCTGTTACCGATTTAATTCAAATTGATTTATCGCATGCTGCTCAGTACCGAGTGAACTATGAGGAACTAAGAAAGCAAGTCGAGCAAGAAAGTGTTCAGTTATGGGACTGTAGAACAATTGATGAATATAGTGGTATCCGCTTAGCAGCGCGACGCGGTGGTCACATTCCAAATGCCCTTCATTTTGAGTGGAGTACTGCACTTAATCGTCAAAATCATCTAAAATTGCATCCGCTTGAACGCACGCGGCAGCGCCTTGAACAACTTGGGTTCGATTTACAGCAACCTGTAGTGGTGTACTGCCAGTCACATCACCGTTCCGGTTTGGCCTACATTTTGGCTAGACTTTTGGGTTGGGAAGCAAAAGCCTATGATGGTGCGTGGAGTGAATGGGGCAATCGCCTCGATAGTCCTATTATTACTGGAGAATCACCGTCGTGAGTTTCACATCTCGATTAAAAAAAGAATTATTTATTAAGGCACAAAATCTTGTTCCTCAACATCAATTGAGCCGTGTAGTGGGTAAAGTTGCTGCGAGTGAAAATCCAGTTATAAAAACTGCTGTTATTCAAGCATTTAAAACTAAGTACGGGATTGATTTATCGATTGCTGAACAAGGCAATGCACTGAAATATAAATCTTTTAATGACTTTTTTACCCGTGCTTTAAAAGATGGCGTACGTTTGGTCGACGAAAATGCAGATAGCATTGTTTCACCAGCAGATGGCGCTATTTCACAAATTGGTAAAATTACTGCTGGCGAAGTTTTTCAGGCAAAAGGCCAAAGCTTCTCTGTAGAGAAACTCATTGGCGACCCACAACTTGCTCAACCTTTCCAAGAAGGTGAGTTTGCAACAGTTTACCTCTCGCCACGCGACTATCACCGTGTTCATATGCCATTTGCAGGTACATTAACTGAAACGTTGTATGTACCGGGTGAGCTATTTTCAGTAAATCAGGTGACCGCTGAAAATGTACCGGGATTATTTGCCCGTAATGAACGCATGGTGTGTTTGTTTGATACTGAGCTTGGACGTATGGCCGTTGTTTTAGTCGGCGCTATGATTGTTGCTGGTATTGAAACTGTAGCAACAGGCAAGGTAAAGCCTTCGGGTCGTATCGAATTACAACATCATCAGTTAAAGCTAGAAAAAGGTGCTGAGCTTGGCCGTTTTTATTTAGGTTCTACGGCTGTTATCTTATTTGAAAAAGATAAGGTCGAGTGGGAAAAGCGTTTTAAAGCTGAGTCTGTTGTTGTGATGGGCGAACGTATGGGTCATACAGTTTAATAAGCTATATAACTTATATAAAATATGAACCCTGAATAAAGTTATTCAGGGTTTTTAAATTTAAGTGATGTAAAATTATAATATATTATTATGTTCTTGTTTATATTATTTTGAAATAATATTATTAGTGGTCTAAATTAGGACATTATATGCACTAGACATATTTATGTATGATAGAAATGATCAAGAATATTTAACGTTCGTAAATAAAAATGAAAATAGATATTTGGTTTAGACTTAAGTCGTACTTTTAATTTTATTTGAAGATAAGTATTTAAATCTAAAAAAATTATTTATTTTTTATAAACATTAAATTCCTTTTACATATTATAAAAAATTAGCTTTGGCATAATGTTTGCTAACTATTCAGGACTTTACTCTAACTTTCATATATTTAGGTTCTGAAATCATGTTAAATGTTAAACAGCTGACAGCTTCGGTTTTATCTGTACTTTGCATTTCACTCACTCATGCAGATGATTTTAAAGTTTTAAACCAAATTTCAAAACAGCCTACTCAAATTCAAACTGGAGAATATAAAGGTAATTATTATGTTCCTTCTACTTTAAATACGATTACATGGGGATATTTACCAAATCGAGATGCTAAACCTGTGCTTACTGTTCCGTCGGGTAGTGTTGTAACGTTTGATACGGTTTCTCATGAAGGTTTGCTTGAAGACCAAGGGCGTAACGCTGAAAAGTTCTTTAAATCGAAAGGTGTAAAATCTAATGAAATATTGGAAGAAGCAAAAACAATTACCCAGTCAAATTTAAAGCATGATTTTCATAAAGATGGGCCACATATTGTGACAGGTCCTGTTGCAATTGAAGGCGCACAGCCTGGCGATATTTTAAAAGTTGAAGTACTTAAAGTTGAGCCGCGTGTACCGTACGGTGTTATTTCAAATCGACATGGTAAAGGTGCTTTAGTGGGTGAGTTTCCTAAGAAAGCAAAGCAAGAAAATGCATCGGCTGAGCATCCTGAACGCTATGGAAATGTATCGATTTTCACCCCAATTGAAAAAAATGCTAAAGGTGAGTACGAAGGTGTATTAAAAACAGAATCGGGTAAATCAATACGTTTCCCGCTGTATCCTTTTATGGGAATTATGGGGGTAGCAGCCAATACGTCTGAGCCTGTTCACTCTGTACCACCCGCAATGTATGGCGGAAATATTGATATTAATGAACTAGGTGCAGGTTCAACAGCCTATTATCCTGTTCAGGTCAAAGGCGCATTATTCTATACGGGTGATAGCCATTTCGCGCAAGGGGATGGAGAGGTGGCATTAACGGCACTCGAAGCTTCAGCACGTGCAACACTAAAATTTACCTTGCTTAAAGCTGGTAAAGACAAAATACCGGGCAAGGAGCTAAAACAACCTTTAGCTGAAAATGCTGAGTTTTGGATTACGCCGGGACTTGACGAAGATCTAGATGAGGCGATGAGGAAATCTACACGTGAAGCCATCCGTTTCTTAAACCAAGAATATGGTATTGATGAAGCGACGGCATATGCGTATTTAAGTGCTGCAACAGATTTTGAAGTTTCACAAGTTGTAGATAAAACTAAAGGTATTCACGCAAAAATCAGAAAAGCTGATTTTAAAGAGTTTGAGAGCAAATAATTAGATGATCTGTGCTTGGTATTTAATATTTTAAATATCAAGCTAAATCTCATTTTAACTATTAATAAGTTTTATATATTTTATAGTTGAGTATAATAAGTCTCATATATATTTACTACTATAAAATCTAATGAACTTACTTCCGAACGTCTCACTATATCTTGCTGCGGTATTAACATTCTGCGCTGCATTACTTCATTTTATTTGTGTGTTCTGGGGAGCAAATGGTTTTCGGTTTTTAGGGGCTGGAAAAAGTATTGTCCAGATGGTTGAAAGAGGTGATTGGTATCCGAATTTTATGGCAATTTCGGTTGGTTTTATTCTTTGTATTTTTTCTTTTTATGCTTTTTGTGCAGCAAGTGACTTTATCAGTTTGCCATTTGAAAAAATTATTATTTCTCTCGTTGCCATTATATTTATTTTGCGTGGTTTGGCATTTCCGTGGTTAAAGGCTAGATTTAGTGGGAATAGTGATCTATTTTGGTATATAAGTTCTTTCATTTGCCTCTTGTTGGGTTCGTTATATGCAATAGGGGCATATTTTTTATAAGTTCAACTTGAAATGATTAGAAAGTAGAGGAGTAATCCCTTGATTAAAAAAAGTAATTCGTTTTTTAAAATTTTATTTAGTAGTGCTTGTTTAGTGTCTGGCTCTGCTATGACTGCGTCAATTACAGATTTGAACAAGCAAATTGTGAACGATAAACCAGGTTCAATACTGTCTATAGCACAGCAAGATGTAACGAATTTATTTCCTCACGCCGATCAGCGTTTGTTAATAAATTATCGTAGTCGAGGTGTGAACGGTGAACCTATCGTTACCTCAGCATTTATTTTACTACCGAAAGGAACACCGCCTAAAAATGGCTGGCCTATACTTGCTTGGGCACATGGTACGACAGGAGTTGCTGACACCTGTGCACCTTCGGGTGACTATGTGGGTGGCCCAGTTCATTCATATCAAGAAGTTGCTTCTAAAGCTTTAGATAGTTGGCTTGCACGAGGCTACGCAGTTGTTGCACCTGATTATCAGGGTTTAGGTACACCGGGTGGGCATCCTTATATGAATGCAAAAAGCCAACTGCATACGGTGGTCGATGCCGTACGAGCATTACATGTGTTGAAGCCAAAAGATTTCAATAAACAGTGGTTAGTCATGGGACATAGCCAAGGTGGGGCTGCGGCAATTGCAGTATCTGCTTATGGCCAAAAAGATGCGCCTGAACTGGATTTAAAAGGAGCGATTGCGCTTGCGCCAGGCGGTTATCAATATGAAGGTATTGCAGAATATGTGAAAACTAATCCGAACCCAGAACCTAGTGTGGCTGCTTTTTTCCCGATTGTATTATTGGGCGCACAAGCAGCCGAACCAAGCATTGTTCCTGAAAACTTAGTCAGTCCAGAAATGAACACTGTGCTGACTCAAGGACGTAGCCGCTGTTTATCTGAACTTCAATCTGATTTGAAGAAATCTCCTTCGAGCATATTTAAAGCTGATGCAGACTTAAAACCTCTTTTGGCTTATCTAAAACAGCAGTCCATTGAAAATATGGTGCCGACTGTACCGTTAATGATCGTGCAGGGTTCTAAAGACCATTTAGTTGACCCGAGAGGAACATATGCTTATTACCAACAGTTATGTAAATTAAAAAAACCAACCATTTATCAAACGATTGATGGCGGAGATCATCGAGATGCACTGCGTCAAAGTAATACTTTCGTTACCAACTTCTTAAACGTTATACAGAAAAACCAAAGTAAGTCGTATTGCTCGACTTCTAAATAGACAGAGTGTGATTTTCACAAAAAAGCCGACTTTTCATAAGTCGGCTTTTTATATATGAGGGGTAATTTTAGGTCATGTTATATAGTCTTTCTTTTGGAAAAACTGCGGTAAATGTTGACCCTTCATTTTCTTTAGATTGCACGTCTAAATAAGCGCCGTGTTGCATCAGCACGTGTTTTACAATCGCCAAACCTAAACCCGTTCCACCTGTTTGACGACTACGGTCGCTGTCTACACGGTAAAAACGCTCAGTCAGCCGCGGCAAATGTTTAGGGTTAATCCCAATGCCTGTATCTTGTACGCTAAAGTAAGCATGTTCACCATCGTCGTGCCAACCAATGGTAATCGTTCCACCTTTTGGTGTGTACTTAATGGCATTGGTAATTAAGTTACTAAACGCACTGGCAATTTCCATGTCGGAACCAATGAGGTCACAGTGGCTATCAATATGTAAATTAAGCGTGTGTCCATAGTCGGCATTGTAAGCCTGAGCATCATCAAAGAGTTGATTCATTAAACTCGGCATTTCAATAATCTGATTTTTTGCAATTTTTTTGTTGTTTTCTAAATTCGATAACAGCAATAAATCATTCACTAACGCATTCATACGTTTGGTTTGTGATTGCATTTGGTCAAATGCACGTTTCCAGCGTGGACTAATATCTTCTTGATCGGTAAATGTTTCGATGTAGCCACTGAGTACAGTTAATGGCGTACGTAGTTCATGCGAAATATTGTCGACGAAGTCTTTACGCATTTGCTCAAGGTTATGCATACGAGTCACGTCATAAGCCACAAGTAAGCGGCTTTCACCACCAAACCGTGTGAGTTTGACTTGCACATAACGATCATCATCAAAGTTGGAATGTAGCTTAATGCCGTCAGGTGCCTGATCAATATTGTTAAAATATTCAATAAAAGTAGGCTGGCGCAAAATCGTTAATAAGTTGCGACCACGGTCGAGTGGACTGATCCCCAATAAACGCTCTGCGGCAGGGTTCCACCATTCAATTTGATGTTGATCATCAATGAGTACAACGGCTTCAGCAAGGGCAACTAAAGAGGATTGAGCACGGTCAATCAGCCCAACCATTTCGGCTTGAACAATACGTTCCTGACGCTGAGCACGATACACATTAAACAATAGTGCCCCCCAAATTCCACTTAAGTTGGGAGGAACATCGTAAGGATTATTGGCAATCCAATCATTGACCAAATATAAAGAACGTAACTGGAGTGCAAAAAACACCACGAAGGCGACAAAAATACAGCTCCAGAAATACCCAACCCCTAAACCGACTAAACCCGCAATAATCAGGAAAAATAATAAAAGCCGTAAATCTTGTTTAGCGAACGTCCATAAACTACTGTAACGAGAAAGTTTTTGTTCACGTACCTGTTCAGGGACGGGGTAGGGTTCATACATAAATTTTGGTTAACCTGCGGCTAAATCTGCACGTGTAGAGAAACGATAACCTGTACCACGTACTGTCTGAACAAATCGGTCAACACCAAAAGGTTCTAAGACTTTACGTAAACGACGAATATGTACATCGATGGTACGATCTTCGATGTATACATTACCGCCCCATACCTGATCGAGCAACTGTGCACGTGTATATGCACGCTCCGGATGGGTCATAAAAAATGCAAGCAAGCGATATTCAGTTGGTCCCATATCTAAAATGCTGTTGCCAAAGCTTACACGTTGGCTTACAGGATCAAGAATTAAACCATTGGCATCAATTGTTTTTTCACCGCTTAATGCATTTGCACGGCGTAGAACTGCTTTAATACGAGAAACTAGTTCACGTGTTGAAAATGGCTTAGTCATATAGTCGTCTGCACCGGCATCTAGACCTTGTACTTTGTGGTCTTCTTCTCCGCGAGCGGTGAGCATAATGACTGGAATTTCTGCTAAATTTTCATCGCGTTTTAAGCGGCGGCATAAGTCGACACCACTCACCCCTCCAGGTAACATCCAATCGAGCAAGATAAGCGCCGGACGTTGGTCGACGATAATTTGATGAGCCTGTTTAGCATCTTCAGCCTGTAAACATTGAAAGCCTGCCATGTCCAAAGAAGTATGGATCATTTCACGAATAGGAAGCTCATCATCGACAATTAAAATGTAGTCATCTTTCACAGCGTAATACCTTGTAGATTTTAACGGTGAACCGTTTTGTAGTTATGACAGGCTTATTACAAAGATTAATTATGACAATTTCATTGCAGAAAAGTCTATAAAATCGAATTTAGCAATAATTTGTGACAAAAATACGGCAAGCACATGACCGAATGATGACAGGAAAACATAAATTTTCTTAAAATCATTCAAGGTGTTATCAGTTTGCTTTCCTATAGGTTTCTTAGGTCAAAGTCGTGTCAAAAAACTTTAATATTATTTTGAAACTTGTGCCAATAAAGATAAGAAAACAATACGGCAAGCTGTCAAAACTTGCTCCAGAGACTGCTCAAAGCCTCCCATCACCCAGCGAATCGCAATTTGTGTCACGTATCCGTTTAAGCCAGTTGCGATTAAAGATAGCTCATTTTCATGATGTTGAATTTGCGGCATGGTCAGCATAACGAAAGCTTGAATCATACGATCAAACTGAGCAAGTGTTTCCTGAATGGTGGCCTGATTATGTAATTCTTGAACCAGAACTGCATCAACATAGATGATACGAGCTAGTCTTGGATCGTCTTTTAAGGTTGTCAGCAGTGCTCTTAAACCCGCATCGACCATTTTTTCTGGATCTGGCGCAGCTTTAATCACAGCTTGCATTAAGTTTTGTTGTAACTCTTCAATCATTTTTAAAAAGATAGTTTGGAATAAATCCTCACTCTTTTTAAAAGATTCATAAAAATAGCGCTCGGTGAGTTTTGCTTCTTGGCAAACATCTTTTACCGTCACTGAAAAAAAGCCGAGAGTTCCATAAGTTGCAATACCTGCTTCAATCAGTTTTTCGCGGCGTGCCTCTTTACGCTCAGTAAGAGATAACCCTTTGAACTGACGTTCTTTACTCACAGTTTTTGTTTTCTTTTTGCTGGTTGAGTCGTTTGTCGCCATAAAAAATGGTTTCCTGATTTATCGGTTTTTCGGCAAATATGGGCCTATGATAAAGCCGTCAGCAGAATTGTGCCAATCTATCTGAAATTACAGTGTACTATATTGACAATGAATATTGTCAAAATTATATTAAAAGAGTCTAAAGTGCACATGCAATGAACCGATTGTGCAAATCGAAAAACAAAGGATGGACAATGAAAAATTTTAAAAACAAAGTCGCTGCAATTACGGGCGCAGGTTCTGGCATTGGGCAACAACTAGCAATTCTCTTGGCAAAACAAGGCTGCCATCTTTCTTTGAGTGATATTAATGAAAAGGGCTTAGAGAAAACTGTTGAGCTATTAAAACCCTACAGCAACATTAGCGTAACAACTAAAAAGCTGGATGTTTCTGACCGAGAAGCTGTAAAACAGTGGGCACAGGAAACTGTGCAAGATCATGGTTCTGTTAATCTCATTTTTAACAATGCCGGGGTTGCCTTAGGTTCAACTGTAGAAGGCGCGACCTATGAAGATTTAGAGTGGATCGTTGGAATTAACTTCTGGGGTGTGGTTTACGGTACTAAAGAATTTTTACCGTTTATTAAGCAAACTCAAGATGGTCATATTATTAATATTTCTAGCTTATTTGGTTTAACTGCTCAACCTACTCAGTCTGGCTATAATGCCACTAAATTTGCGGTGCGTGGTTTTACCGAGTCATTACGCCAAGAGCTAGATATTGAAAAATGTGGCGTAAGCTCGTTGTGCGTACATCCGGGTGGTATCCGTACCAATATTGCGAAAGCTGCAAAAATGAGCGATAGCTTGAACACCTTGGGTATGGATCCGACAAAATCGATTCAAAATTTTGACAAGCTATTGCGTACCCCACCAGAAGAGGCGGCTCGTCAAATTCTGGATGCAGTTTTGAAAAATAAGCGCCGTTTACTCATTGGTAGTGATGCAAAAATTCTAGACGCATTCCAGCGTTTATTCCCGACAGGGTACCAACGTGCTTCAACCATTGTGACCAAATTAATGAAATAACTTTTAATGTAAAAAAGCCATCATTTGATGGCTTTTTTTATAAGGCTTAATGCATTCTAAATAAGAACTTTGATCTTCTTTTTCTTCCAAATAAACTGATAATACAAGCCTTGAACAATACAGAGGCTGACAAATGCCAAGGCATAAGCAAACCAAATCCCTTTAAGTCCCCACATTGAGCTAAACCAGTAAGCACATGGAATTTCAATAAATAAAATAGCCGATATGTTTAATAGCATTGGGGCTGTTACGGTACCACTGGCACGCATGATGGATGCAAAAATGGCACCTGCACCAAAGAACAAAATTGCCCAAAGTACAATAAATAAAAGTTGCTGCCCTAACACCACCACAGTTGGGTCGGTAATGAATAAAGCCATTAAATATTTTGAAAATAGATAGCCCAGTGCGATTAGGGCACCTGTAAATAAAAAGTTCATACCTAGAGCCGTGCGGGTAACACGTGCAAGTAGGTCTGATTTACCTGCACCAATGGCTTGTGCTGCAAAAATTGAAGCTGCAATTGAGATTGATAAAGCAGGAAACTGAATATAGTTGAGTACTTGGTTCACAGCACCATATGCAGCTGTCGCATGAGCGCCAAAACGGTTGACTAAACCTACAATCACGAGTCCTGCCATAGAGGTGGTAATCATTTGAATACCAGTTGGCACACCTAGGCGCAAAATGATTTTGCTTAAGTCTGGGTTATGACGAATATGCTGCAAAAGTTGGCGGTTCGGTCGAAGCGGATGCTTTTTCTTGTTTAGGTAAATTGCCAGAAAAATTAGAATCGCAATATAACTAATAATAGACGCTATAGCCGGTGCAATAATACCGAGAGCAGGAAAACCAAAATAACCCTTAAGCAATATAGGGGTAATAATTACGCCAACTACACTAGTTAAAGCAAGTGCCAGTAAAGGTGTCGTACTGTCACCTACACCGCGTAAAATAGAGGTATAGATAATATAGACAAAGAGAAGTGGACTACCTGCCAACATCCACTGCACATAAGGCAACGAGAGATGCATGACCTTTGGGTCGGTGCCTAAAATCTCTAAAATATCATGGGCAAAAAACACACCAATAATTGCGGTAATGATACCGCCAATAATGGTCATAAACAGAGTAGACCCTACGACACTTTGAACTTTTTCTATATCCTGCGCACCCCATGCTTGCCCGACTAAAATAGTCGTACCCGTTGAAATTCCGATAATAAAAGCCAGCAGTAAAAACAAAATGGGGAAATATACAGAAACTGCGGCAATTGCATCGACCCCCATCATTTGGCCAACAAAAATGGTGTTAATGGTGCCGGACAAGTTCTGCAAAATATTGGTTGCAATGAGTGGCAATAAGAAAACAAAAAATGTTTTCCATAGATTTTGCTGATGAATTAAAGACTGTCTTGGTGGCATGTATTCTCCATCGCCCATCTCTTTGATGAGCGGGGCAGATATTCAACTTAGCATATTTAGAGGAAATTTCTTGTAGTGTTTTGCTATGCTAAGTTTCTAAATTTATTAACATTCATTCAAGATTTCTCCTGCTTTTTGCAATGTTTCATCATTTTTAGCAAAGCAGAAACGAATGAGGCGTAAAGACTCCGGCGCTTGTTGGTAAAACACCGAAACTGGAATGGCCACAATTTTATGTTGCTCGGCAAGAAACTGGCACATTTCAACATCGTTTAAATCGGGTCTAATCTGGCTGTAGTCAAGGTTTTGGAAATAAGTGCCTTGAGACGGTTTAAGTAAAAAACGGCTATTATGAATTGCGTGATTAAATCGATCCCGCTTAGTTTGATAAAACTGTGAAAGTTCCCGAATATGTTCCGGATGCTGTTGCATATATTGCGCTAAGGCAATCTGACAAGGTGTCGTGCCACAGAAATTCGCATATTGGTAAATCTGACGGAATAAACCCATTAATTTAGGTGAAGCCACACAGTAACCTGTTTTCCAACCTGTCACATGAAAGGTTTTCCCAAAAGAACCAATCACAAAACTACGTTCTCTAAGCTCTGGAAAATGCAACGCACTAAAGTGTTGCTGACCGTCAAAAACTAAGTGTTCATACACTTCATCAGATAAAACCACAATATTTTTATCTCGAATCAGTTCAATAAGCTCTAACCAGTCCTGTTTTTCCCATATGGTGCCAGTTGGATTGTGGGGCGTGTTCACCACAATCATACGGGTTTTGTCATTGACCAGATCTTTAACTTGCTGCCAGTCAACCTTAAAGTCAGGTGCTTGCAGAGCAATATGAACAGCTTTGCCACCTGCTAGTTGAACAGAAGGGCTGTAGCTGTCATAACTCGGGTCAAAAATAATGACTTCATCACCTGCATTGATGCAGGCTTGTATAGCACAGAAAATAGCGATGGTCGCGCCAGGTGTAATCGTGATTTGTGTGACAGGATCAAGTTGAAGTTGGTCGCGCTGTTGAAACTGTAAAGCAAGCTGTTCACGCAGAGCGAGAATGCCATCACCTGGTGGATATTGATTGTGCCCAGCCAAAGTTGCCTGTGAGAGGGCTTCGAGCAAAGCAGGAGGTGCAGGAAAGTCAGGGAAACCTTGTGAAAGATTAAGTGCACCCAAACGCTGTGCCATTGCCGTCATGGTACTAAAAATAGTGACCCCTTGTGCGGGCAATTTTGACTGAAGCTGTAGCATGTTGTTCTCTTAAAGAAATGATTAGGGTTATAAAATCGATTCAATTGCTGCGCGGATTACACCTAGAGTTAAACCGATAAATGCGCCAACTACAACGCCGTTTACGCGAATCATGTGTAAGTCGCCACCGACTTCATTTTCAATTTTTCCAATCATTTCACGTGAGTCCCATTCATGAATGCGTTCACTCACATAGCGTATGATTTTATGGCTATATTGATCGGTAAAAGTCAGTGCAAGCCCTGTCATTTCTTTGTTGAGAACTTCACGTACTTTGGTATTTTGAACAAGGTTTTCACCCAATTGCTGAATGGCAGCTCTCAGGTTCATTGCAATGCCAGAGTCTTCTTTCATTAAATCTTCTTTAATGGCATCACATAAAATTGTGACAGCACCACTAATGAAATTTAGAACTTGTGGACTATCTAACAGTGCATCTTTACCGCTATTTAGACGTTGGCTCGCAACACTATCTGGTTTTGCCAGCTCAAGCATGAGAGAGTGAGCAACAGTTTCAATTTCTTGCCGCCATGGGTGTTCAGGGTCAGCTAGCATTGATTCTACTTTTTCAATCAATGAGTCGATGGTGCGCTGCTGAACATCAATACCAATCCAGCTTGCACCCTTTGCCAGTGACCAGACTCCCAGCGCTTTAAACATTTTTCGGGTCAATTCACGAGTTTTATCAGGGTTCTGTACGACCCACTCATGCGCGATATCGAGACCACGCTGCAATACGTCTTGGTGGAAGTCATTTTCCAAGACTGCACGTAACATTTCGCTGGCAAGTTTATTGACTTGCGTATTGCGTACCCATTGCACGCTGTTGTTTTGCACAAAATTGGCAATTTGCTCTTGGCTCACAAACTCAAAAATTTTCGGTACCGTTTGTTGAATGAGCTGTACCACTTGTGTGTTGTTTTGTGGGCTTGCTAGCCATTGTCCAATGGCGAGGCTTAGGTCAGTTTTTTCTAAGCTTCGTTCAACCACTTGAGGTGACAGGAAGTTTTCCTGCACAAATCGGCCCATTGACTCTGCAATACGAGCCTTATTGCGCGGAATAATTTCGGTATGATCGCGCAAAAATTTAGGGATAGGAAGCTTACCAAATGGGTTTCGAAACAGAACGGTAATGGCATACCAGTCTGCAAGTCCACCGACTACGCCAGCTTCCGCACCTAACATTAAAATATGAATTAAGTTTGTGTACTCTGGCAAAAAGCGATTGGCAACCAATAAGCCAATCCACAACACTACAACAATAACCAGCGCCATCGTCGCAAAGTATTTGCTGCGCTTCAGATTGGGTGCATGGTGTACTTCTTCTGCCATATTCATACGGTCATCCTATTCATTTTTGTTTTACTGGCGGCTCAGGCGGTGGCAACAACTCTCCTGTCGGACTTAAGCCATATTTTTGTCCGATAGATTTGAGGATTAATGTTGCATCAAAAGCGTCCTGCGGAGCCTGCTTTTGATCCCGATAACATTCAATAGTATACGACACTTGAACAGGGTCGATATTGACCACTTGTGGGAAATCATAGAATGGATCATGCCAGAAACCCGGATAACGACGCCCATAACCATACGGATAAAAGCTTAGCGCAGCTGGG
Source organism: Acinetobacter sp. GG2 (assembly GCF_000292385.1). NCBI lineage: Bacteria > Pseudomonadati > Pseudomonadota > Gammaproteobacteria > Moraxellales > Moraxellaceae > Acinetobacter > Acinetobacter sp. GG2. Next base: position 179,513 of record NZ_ALOW01000038.1, on the reverse strand, counting down.
TAAACCACAGCCTGACGAGGTGGTTTTTGGCTTTGATTACTTGGGTCATTTTGTACTTTAAAAAAGCGGAAGCCTTTTTGTACAGTCGTTTGTGCTGATTTCACCAATGTAATTTCTTCAGCTGTTCCATAGCTCATGTTTGAGTCAGCTTGGAAGCTGATTCGGAACGTTTGTGCATTTAACGGATAGGCTGAAAACTGGCCAAGTTGATCGAAAGTTTTTGGTTTGCTAGGTATGGTAGAACAAGCACCTAGAGTTAAGGCAGTGCCTAAAGCTAAACAAAGAGAGAGATATTTCATGGTGAACTCCCAGCTGAGCATGGAAGAATGGATAACTCAGCATTAAAAAATAGAGCAGTCTTAAAAACTGCTGTTCGGTTCTAATAAAAATTCGGTTTCCTCTGGTGTTGAAACACGTCCGAGGATGGCATTGCGATGAGGATAACGTCCAAAGCGATCAATAATCACTTTATGCTTTTTCTCAAAGCTTAAATTAATTTCATTGCCGAGGCGTTGAAATAATTTTAAAGCAAACTCATGGATCAATTTTGATTCACTATGCATAAATGGCATATATAAAAATGAGCGTTGGTCAGGATTAAGCTGTGCATCGAGTTGCAAGCTAATTGCTTCTTGTGACAAAGCTAAAGCGAGGCTGTCATAAGCAAAAGATTCAGGTTGATCACGATAAATGTTGCGAGAAAACTGATCTAGCACAATAATCTCTGCAAGACGACCTTCTGCTGTTTTTCGCCAAGACCAAAGTTCTGCTTGAGTTGCCTGACGATGAATGTCTGCAAATTGATCACGGATTTTTTTGTCAAAATCATCACTTTTTGCAAACCAAAGTGAACGGTGTTCAGGTGAAAACCAGAAGTTTAAAATGTCTTGATCGTTCATGATATTGACAACTCTTTAGCAATTATTCTTCAATAAAATCACAATTCTTTCGTGTCTTAAATAACAAGATTGTGATAAAAATTGCCAAACTGAAATGATGTGATCATATCAACATCCATATCATGTCACGATTTTGTATATAGTGATCTTTTATAAGCGAGCAAATGCATGAGTCAACCCACTACACCATCTCAATCAGTTATTCCTGCTTGGGTGGATTCGTCGCTACTACAAGGCATGTTACGTGGAATAGAACGTGAAAGCCTACGTATGCAAAGTAATGGGTTCTTATCACAAGAGTTACATCCAAAGGCATTAGGTTCAGCTTTAACACATCCAAAAATTACGACTGACTATTCAGAAGCGTTGATGGAGTTTATTACTTCACCACAGCCAACGATTGGTGATGCCTTGCATGAACTCACCGATATTCATGCGGTTGTACACCGTCATTTAGAAAATGGTGAAAAGCTCTGGCCGTTGTCTATGCCATGTATGCTAGATGACAACGAAGAGCGTATTCGTTTAGCTCAATACGGTACTTCTAATATTGGTCGCTTTAAAACGCTTTATCGCCGTGGTTTGGGTATTCGTTATGGTCGCCGTATGCAGACGATTTCGGGGGTACACTATAATTTATCTTTTCCAGATTCTCTTTTTTCTGCTTTGCAGGCACATGAAACTGACGAAAAATTAAAATCACTCAGTCTGCAAGATTATCGTAGCCACCGCTATTTTGGTCTTATCCGTAACTTTATTCGTTTAACGCCACTGGTAATGTTTCTAGTCGGGGCGAGTCCTTCGGTTTGTCGTTGTTTCTTGACCGGACATCAACATCATTTACTGCCTTTAATCAAAGGGTCATACTATTTACCGTATGCTACAGCACTCCGTATGGGACGTTTAGGCTACCAAAACTCAGCACAAAAAAGTTTAGGTATTCACTACAACAACCTATCTGGTTATCTGGCTGGTTTACAAAAAGCAGTACATTCTCCTTACCCGCCATTTAGCCGTTTAGGGTTAAATGATGCCTCTGGTGAACCGTTGCAAATTAATGACCATGTTTTACAAATCGAGAATGAATATTACAGTCTCGTGCGTCCAAAACAGGTACCTCACGCAGGTGAAACACCATCTCAAGCCTTGCAAAATCGAGGCGTGGGTTATGTTGAACTCCGTGCAGTAGATGTAAATCCATATTCACCAATTGGTGTAAATGAAACAACGGCTGGTTTCCTTGAGGCATTGGCGCTTTATTGCTTACTCAGTGATAGCCCTGAGTTGTTGTGTCCTGAGCAAGATTTGATTGAGAAGAACCAGACAGAAGTGGTTAACCGTGGTCGAGCGCCAAACGCAACCATTACTGATTTAAACGGGTCTTACCATATTGAGGACTGGGCACGTCAGCATATTTCGAACATGCAGGCTTGTGCCAAATTACTTGATCAGACCTATGCAACAACTCTGTACAGCTCGGCTTTGACCGTAATGAAAGAACGCATTGATGAAGTAGATGAAACATTATCTGCGCATGTGATTGATGACACGTTAAAGCATGGTGGAACCTGGAGCTTTGGCAGTCATATGGCACAGATGCATGCTGAAAGTTATGAAAAGCATGAAATCAGTGCAGAGACTTTACAATATTTTGAACAATTGGCTGCACAATCTTTACAGCAGCAAGAACAACTTGAGCAAGATAGTCAGATCAGTTTTGATCAATATCTTGAACAATATAGATAAAAACGAGGTTTTACATGCGATTAAGTTACCGTTTGGTGAGTGGACTGCTTGTACTGGCAAGCATTGTCGGCATGTCTTTTGCGTTATATTTGGAACATGTAAAAGGTTTAGAGCCATGTCCGCTCTGTATTTTTCAACGTGTTGGCTTAATGGCAATGGGTTTTGTGGCGCTCATTGCATTTTTGCATAACCCAGTTTCCAATGCAGTTAAACGCTTCTACGCATTTTTAGCAGGCATTGCGATTTTATGGTCAGTCGGCGTGGCAGGCCGTCATGTCTGGATACAACATTTACCACCAGACCAAGTACCAAGCTGTGGACCGGGTTTAAATTACCTGATTGATGCTTTACCGATGAAAGCTGTTTTACAAGAAGTGCTTTCTGGTTCAGGTGAATGTGCTGCTATTGATTGGACCTTTTTAGGTCAGTCTTTGCCAGTTTGGTCATTAGTGTATTTTGTTTTGCTATTACTGGTTTGTTTATGGCAATTATTCCGTTTTTATCCAGTATTTAAGACGGCTAAAAACTAAGTTTAATATGATTAAAAAAAGCCCAACTCAAGTTGGGCTTTTTTTAATCACTTTAGAATAAGTGAGAATATAAGAAAAATTGATAAAAATAACGCATAATTTTATAGACAGATAGTTCTGTTTTTTATAAAGTGCACCCGTTTATATATCCTTACGATTATAAAAAATGCTTTTTAATATATTTAGTGTCTTGGAAAAAATAGGGCTAAATGCTCAGAAACGTGCTATCCATGTACAGTTCTCTAATGAACTACTCAATAACCAAATATTCTTACAACGTATAGAAGGCCAACATCAGCTGAATGGTGGCCTAATGGCAGAGTTGATTTGCCTTTCAACCAATGCCCAAATTGCATTGAAGCAATTTATTGGTGTTCAAGTCGCTGTTGATCAGGTCACAGATTCGGGACAATTGTTCCGAACAACAGGTATTGTGACTGAAGCCAGTTATGGACAAAGTGATGGCGCCCTAACGCTTTATAAGCTGACTATAGAAGATGCGACAAATTTATGGCACAAACGCCGTAATAGTCGTGTTTTCATGAATAAAAGTATCGTAGAAATTACCGAAGTTCTATTTAAAGAGTGGCAAGAAAAAAGTCCACTGTTTGCTGCGAGTTTAAGTCTAGACTTGGGTGGGTTAAGTCAAAACTATGATATTCGACCTTTCACCATGCAGCACAATGAGTCTGACTATGACTTTCTTACGCGCTTATGGCGAAGTGAAGGCATTAGTTGGCTCATTGATGAGTCAGAACTTTTTGTTCCGCATTTTACTGCGCCCATACAAGCTCAAAAACTAAGACTCATTGATGACAATAGCCAGTATCAGGCTTTAGAGCGTCGTAGTATTCGCTATCACAGAAGTAGCGCAACCGAATATCAAGATAGTATTACTGGTTTTGTTGCAGTGCGAAGTTTGCAACCGACAGCGGTACATGTGCAGCGCTGGCAACCCGATGCCCTTGCACAAGAAGAGGGTAATGGTTCGGTTGTTACCACGCATACACATTCGGATAACTTCGACTCAGCCACTTTAAGTCTTGAGCAAGCATGGCACGTAAGCCCCGCTTGGATGCAAGATTTAAAAGGAGAAGATCAGGCAACCGCTTCGGGTAGTAGTCAGTTAGAAAAACTAAATCAGCACTTCACCGACATGCATGCGAGTCGGGCTAAATACTTTAAAGCTTATAGTAGTGTCCGCGATAGCCAAGTCGGTTATTGGTTTAATCTACGCGAGCACCCTGAAATTGATCAGCATCAAGGGGCAGATCAAGAGTTCTTGATCATTGCTAAAAACTTCTATAACCAAAATAACTTGCCTAAAGATTTACATCAGCAGGTTAGCCAGTTATTAACCCAAAGTCGTTGGGATCAACATGGTTATGATGATATAGAGCGTCAAGGTAATGAACTGACTCTAATACGCCGTCAAATCAAAACTGCACCTGAATATAATCCAGAACAGCACCGCCCCATTGCCTACCCACAAAGAGCGAAAGTCGTGGGGCCACAAGGAGAAACCATTCATGTCGATGAATGGGGGCGCATTAAAGTACGTTTTCTATTTACCCGTAGTGATGATCATGGCCATGACGGTGGTGCAGGGAGCAATGATAACGATACCGACTCGGCTTGGGTGGATGTGCTGACTCCTTGGGCAGGAGAAGGCTATGGCGCACGTTTCTTGCCACGTATTGGTGAAGTGGTTGTCATTGACTTCTTTGATGGCAATATTGACCGTCCATTTGTGACTGGGCGCATCCATGAAGCACAGCGCTCACCAACCAAGTTCGATATAAAAGGACAGCTTCCTGCAACTAAAAAACTGAGCGGGATTCGCAGCCAAGAAATCAATGGAAGTGGCTTCAACCAATTACGCTTTGATGACACAACTGGACAAATTAGTACCCAACTCCAAAGTAGTCATGCGGCAACACAGCTGAATTTGGGTAATTTAAGCCATCCGAAAGAACAAGAGACGAGCCAAGGCCGTGGTGAAGGCTTTGAGCTGAGAACAGATGCTTGGGGAGCTGTGCGTGCGGGTAAAGGCATGCTGATTAGTACCTATGCACAAGAGCAGGCGATTGCTGACCATTTAGAGGCTGCACAAGCACAATCTTTACTTTCACAAGGCTATGAAAGCATGAAAATGCTCAGTGAAGTTGCAGCCAAGCAACAAACTGATGCTTTGAATGTGATTAATCGCTTACCTAAATTCATCCAGTCGCTTGAGCTAAAAACCACAGGTCAGGCATTAAATAGTACGGTGAATCTATTTAAAGAAGGGATTAATAACGATCCTATCCACGCTTTAAAAGACTGTGGCGGCTTTATTCAAGACATTGGTGCACTAGGTGGAAATGCAAAAGGCGTTGTAGATGAATTTAATGCTTTCTTTACCGATGCCAAAGATGCAGTGGAAAACTTAAAAGCGTTCATCGAAAACGTTGAAGAACATGGTGCCGATATCGTTAAAGGTAAGCTTGCAAGCATTAAAGATCGCATTCATAAAAATCCATTTGAGAGTATTAAAGAGGTCGGAAAAGTCTTAGCCAATGTCGAGACTAAAGACTTTGACATGATGAGTGTATGTGGAACTTTTAGTAAAGGCAGTAAATTGGAAGTATCACCTTCTAAAGCATTGAGTTCTTTACAAGGCTTTATGGAGGGTTATACCCAAGGTTTAGAAAGCAGTTCCGATACTAAACAGCAAGAACAAGGAAAAATCTTTAGACAAGCGCTTATGTTATTAGCATCGCCAAATGGCATTGCTTTGACGACGCCTGAAAATATTATTTTACAAGCTTCGCAAGATATTGCTGAAAGTGCCAGCGGCTCAATTAATTTGAGTGCACAGAAAAATATTATTGGGCATGCACAAGACAAAATTAGTTTGTTTGCCGCGCAAAAGGGTTTAAGTGCGTTTGCTGCTAAAGGACCAATCAAAGTACAAGCGCAAACAGACGGTATTGAAATGCTCTCAAGAAAAAATATTAAAATTCTCTCTGTTGAAGATAAGATTGAAATAATTGGACAGAAAGAAATTGTACTAAATGCTGGTGGTAGTCAATTAACAATTTCAGATAAAGGAGTTTTTTATTAATACACCTAGATTATTTCATGCTAAAGCAGGTCAGCATAAATTTGATGCAGGTGCTATTGTAAATTATTCTTTTCCAAATTTACCGAGTATGTATTATGGTAATTTTAATGTTAAGGATAAAAATAATAATCCTATAAGTGGTCAAAAATATAAGATGACTCTACCAAGTGGAAAAGAAATTCTAGGATTTACAGATGAAAATGGTAGTACAGTTACTGGATATTCTGGCGAAGATAATCAAAAATTAAAATTAGAAATTATTGAGGATCTACATCAAGATATCTGGTATCAACCAAAATCTACATATGAATATGAAACAATTGATGACTTAGAAATACCAGTAAATTTTGATAAAGAGGTTGATGAAAATGAATAAAATATATATTAGTTTATCGATGGTTTTTATTTTTAATATAAGTGGTTGTGCTACAGTAGCTCAAAGTGCTCCTATATATGAGAAATATGAATCTCAAAATTTAAAATGTGGTGAAGCTAATATTAAAGTAATCTCTTATTGTTATGATCCTGAAAAAGGGCTTGAAGATAGAGGTAGTGGTGGTATTGTCAGAGAGTGTAAAAGTAGTGTAATTAATATAAATAATAAGAAAGAAATAAATATACCAGTAATGGCAGAAAGCCAAAAACAATTATTAAAAAAACAAGGATATGATTTTTCAGGAAATCTTGAAGAAGGAAAGTGGAGCTTAGTTAGTTTTGCATGTATTGAAAATAATCAAAGTTCTTTTCTTTTATTAAATCAAGCAACTTCTAATAATATAAATATGATGGATCATAGTAAAGGATCATTGTGGGATAACCCAGTGCTATTAGATCTTAAAGGTAATATAATTAAAAATGGAAATAAGGAAATACTAAAAAATAGTAAAAAAGGAAAAGCAATTTCAGCTAATGCAGTTTATGGGAATGAATAATGGGTGATATTTATCAATTACTAAAGCCAAAAAAGGGATATGCATATACTAAGGAGCAAATAATTGACGCCTCATTAGTAAATTTACCTATACCTACAGGGAAAAAGTTAAAAGGTAATTCTAGAATCATTGGTGATGTAGATGAGGAAACCTTCAAAATTATCGTTGATACAATTATTTCTTTATGTTCTAGATTCAATTTAGAATACCAAGAAATAGCTTATACACTATTAATTTGTTTAGCTGAATCTGGTTTCAATCCAGATGCGGCCGCTGGAACCACAAGTGCATCAGGTCTTGCTCAATATACAAGATCAACAGCAGATGCTTTTAAATCAAGATCAAAATCAATACTAGGTTTTGAAATAGACATGAGCGGAACAAATGTCTTTGATGCAAATATAGGTTGTCATGGTGTTTTAGTCGCTTTTTTATTTAATAAAAATTTAGCCCTAAAATGGGGTTTTAAACCTGATGATGATAAATATTGGCAATTGATTTATATGCTTCATCATGATGGTCCTGGTTATTATGAAGATGACCGAGGAAAAGAACGAGCATTGAGATTTAAATGGCGAAAAGATGCTGTAGATACTTATGAGAGAGTTTTTAAGAAAAATTTACTTTTATTAACGACTTTATTAAAACAAAAAGTTGAAACAAAGTTAAAACTTACTGATCATGAGGGTAAAGCAATTGAAAATAAAAATTATGTTATAGCTACAGTTAAAAGCTCTGATAGAAAAAAACCTACGCATTTGTCAATGAATAGAAATGAAAAGAAAGAGGTAAATGTAGTATTTGGAAAAACCAATTCCAATGGTGAGTCATCTCCAGTTCATTCGAGAATTGGAGATGAGATTATTACTCTTTTATTACCTGATAATTTTAAGAATTTAATTAATACAAAATCAGCTGGCAATTATGTAGTTAAAAAGGGCGATACTCTAGAAAAGATTGCAAAAAGAAATGGTACTAGTGTCGAGCAGCTTGCCAAGGATAATAATTTAAAAGATAAAAATAAAATATCTATTGGGCAACAACTTAAAGTAAAATCTGATGTAAAATATATAGTAAAGCAAGGAGATACTTTAGAAAGTATTGCAAAAAGAAATGGTACTACTGTTGAGCAGCTTGCCAAAGATAATAATTTAAAAAATATTAATAGAATAGCCATTGGACAAGAACTTAGAGTACATAAATTCCTAAGACATAAACCATCTAATAGTGCTTTAAAGGATATTTTTGGTTCTTTAGGATTAGATAATATAAATTTAGATTTAATAACATTTTCCAAAAATCATACAGCTAAGCCTAAAGGCAGTTCTAGTAATACAACTAGTAAAAGTAAATCAAATTTAATAGAGTTGAGAACACCGGTAAGTGCTGAAGCTGTAAAGCCAAAAAAACAAACTAAACCTGTTATAGAACAAAATAAAACGCAATCAAACGGGAATAATAAGACTGTAAAAGTAGATGTAACAGATGGCATGGCTGTTATTTATACATTTCAAGATACTGAATATGGACCACATGATGCACCAAAGGTCGGTTATACAGTTTTTTATGATCACTTAGGTAATAAATTATACAGTTTTAAAACTGGTAGTAGAGTATCAAGTAAATCTAAAAAAAATGCAGATGGCCCTTTTAGTGGTTTCTATACATATATTGCTGGAGGAAAGCGAAATAGTAAGTTGGGAGCTGCCTATGGAACTACAAAAATTATGACCACAGATAGCCGTGCAAGATGGGTACATGGCGGGGGAAGTGGTTTAAGTGATCCATATGCTGAGAAACAAGGTTGGAGAGTCACTATGGGTTGCACAAGAGCACAAAATATAGATGTTGAAAATTTGGCAAAAAAAATTACAGAATTTAAAAAGCAATATCCTAAAATAAAGATCAAATATATTCGAGATAGTAAAGGAACTTATCCTAAATGAAGAAACAACTTAAGTTTATAATTTTTACTTTTCTAATGACTGGTCCTATAGTATCTTCATACGCTGACTTTGGTTTTATTCAAGATAAGGATGGATACGTTAATGTACGAGGAAATTCAAGTTTAAATTCTAAAGTTACGACCAAATTAAATAATAATGAAATTGTTTCTTGTGTGATGGATGAAGGGACAAATAATTTTTGTTTAGTTAATGCAAGCAATGGTGTAACTGGATTTGTCTATAAAAATAGAATAAATAATTTTAGTGGTTACACTTCTATTAAGCTATCTCAATATTCTAGAGAAAAGGTTGTCTATAGTGATAAAAATATAATAGTAGAAGTGTATGCAAAAAAAGCTATTTTAGATCCTAAACTTTATAAAACTTTTAAAGGTGAATATAAGTATTTCAATAATAAACAATTCTTTGGTACTGATGGTAGTTTACCTAATAATGATTTTTTACAACTTGATAAAATCATAATTAAGGATAAAGATAAGAAAATAGAAATTGGTAAAAATGATATAGAGCAATACTTTTTTCCTAAAAATGGTATAGATGGTGACAAGAACGAGCTTGCTGATTTTAAAATATATTATTTAAATAATAATATTTATATTTTAAATACTTTTAATAATGGTGGTGCAGCAGCTTACAATATTGTTTTAAAAGTAAAAAATGGAAAAGTAGTTGCTAATAAAGCTTGGAAGGTTGAAATTTAAAATATTTTCTTTCTTCTACAAAAGCTAATTTATTAAAGGAGCCCAACAAAAGTTGGGCTTCTTTACGCCTCTAAAATCCCTTCCAAATCTTTGAGTGTATAGTTCCATTCATCAATTATGAGTTTGAATATCTTCTTGTACATAATCATGTACATGAGGAAAAAACTAGCAAGAAATTTTTTTAGAAAAATTAGGTGGCACTGAATTTAAAAATACTTTAAGCTAAAAAATATTACTTTATGTGAGTTTTAATAAAAGTATAAGATAAAATGTGTAATTCTAAAAATATATGCAAAATATAATTATAGATGAGTTAAATAAAAATATTGTTATGATGTTTTTTTGTAAGTTTTCTTATAAAATAAAGCACCAGCTTAGGTGTAATTTATGAAATACAAATTATTTACATTTATTTTTCTATCTATTTTATGTAGTGTTACAAATGCAAGTAACGATGATAAATGTTTTGAAGACTCAAAAAGTTTAATCACAAACTTATATAAAAACTATCCTGTGGATGGAAATAAAATTATTGAGAGTGCTGATAGAAAAACTATTTCTAGGTTTTTTTCTAATCAATTAACAAATATGTTAGTAAAAGATTATGCTTGTAGAAGTAATTTAAATGGTGTATGCAATATAGATTTTAATATTTTAAGTAATGCACAAGATGATATAGGTAAATTTAGTATACTACAAGCTACAGATAATATTGTTACTGTTAAATTTAATACGCCTACACATGGTGAGTTTATTGATTTTTTGATAGAAAATAAAGGAAAATGTAAGATTATTAAGAATATAAAATACGATAATAATACTAATTTGATTAAGATTTTGCAGCAATAATATTTATTTCTATTTAGTGTATACTAGTGTAATATATAAATTATGGTTGGGTAAAACAAGAAACTTTAATATATTTTTGATGTTGTTGTAAATTTTTTATAAAATAGAAACTTGTCTGAATTTTGATTTTTATTGAAGGTATATATAGTGAGAAATAGTTTCACTAAGTTTTCTAATATTTTATTAGTCTCTAGTTTGAGTATCTATTCAAATGCTGCAGATTATAAACCACAACGGTTAGACGAGAAAACAATATATAGTAATAGTGAGCATGATCTAAATAGTATATATTCAGATATAAAAAGCTATATCAGTGATAATAATAATGAAGTTAAGTATCTGGTAGATACTCAACGCTCTTGGTTGAAAAATAGAAATTTAAAATGTAAATTTAATGGGAAAGAAGCAAGTAGTGAAAACTATAAATGTTTAAGTGATTTTAATAATTCTAAAATAAAAGATTTGAAAAAGTCATATTTGGACCTTGATAGTTTAGAGGGAAATCTAATAAAACCATTTAAATACACAAATGGTATTGTGAAAGAGTTAGAAACAGGTGGATGTTATTGTAGTGAAAGTACAATTAAAATTTTAAAAAACAAAATTTATATATATAAAGCTTGTGATCAAGGGTTAAAGGAGCCACGTATATATAATATTGTTGGTAAGAAAAAAGACAGATTTTCTGTGGAATATCAAATTGATACGAATAATAATAAAGTTCCGGAATTTAATTTAGCAATTGTTACTCACGGTAAAAATGTTTGGAATATAGCTCCGAAAATTTTTAGAAAAGAAGATTTAATAAATTTAAATTTTGGAATTAATTATACAACTGATATGAATATAAAAAATAAGAAAAATGATTGTCATAATGATGAAGAGTAATTGTCCGTTGTTAAAATTTTGATTGCATTTGATAATAGTAATATCAGCTTAAAATATGATATTGCTATTATTATAAAATAGAAATTCGAAGCGAATAATGAGTTTATTTAAAATTAAAAAATATTTTAATGTTATTGTGTTTATCATATCATTTCTAATATATTCTCAAAATTTATTTGCAAAGGATCAATGTAATATTGACCAACAAGTAAACTTAAACATATTCAAGAAAAATGATTATAAATTCTATAACTATATATGTGAATCTTCAGAAGGTTTATATCTTAAAGGTTATTTAGGAGATAAAGATAAGAAGATATTTGTTGATAATTACTCTGATTTTGCAGCTAAAGAAAGTCCTAGACTTTTAGCTGTCAGCATATACAAACCCAACAAAAGAAAACCTCCAATATTGATTACTATTAATTCAGCATATTACTGTTGTACTCCACAAATAGAAGGGAAGATTTATCAAGTTAAGCTATATCAAATTAGTGAAAATAAGATATTAAATCTGAAAAATATAACAAATATATTAGGTAGTAATGCAGAGGGTTTTGAAGGAATTGCAGAAGGGAAAGTCTATTATAAATATAAAACCATATCTGAAATCAAAAAATGGTTAGATAAAAATTATTGATTGGTTTATAACCTTGAAAAATATAAAATTTAAAACAGCCCAACAAAAGTTGGGCTTTTTTTACGTCTCTACAATTCCTTCTAAATCTTCAAGCGTATAGTTCGGCATATCAATAATATGGGTTTGAATACCGTCTTGCACATAATCATTCACATGAGGATATAACCAGCGAGTAATCTGCTCAGCAACACTCGAATGATACTGAATTTCAAAGTGATTTAAGCCATAAAAAACGGCTTTATGTGAGTCTGGAACTTTAAGCTGAAAACGTGGATTTGGATGTTCGCCAAGTGCACTTTTCACACTCACCAAATAGTCGCCAATCACGGTAAGCGCTTTATTACGCACCTTTTCAAACTCGAGTGTTCCTGCCACTAAAAAGGTATTGATATGGGAAGGTAGGGGAGCTGGAGCACGGTTGTCATCCATCATGCCTATACGGGCATCCATATATTCCCAGTCATCGTCACGAACACTACCGTGGCGTAGGTCTAAAATGCCATTACTACGAATATTGACTAACTGACCCAGTAACCCAACAAATGGGAATGCCCCGAGCTTATCTTGTATAGCAAAGCCAAAGCGCTCTAGTACTGCACCATGGTGTGGAGAACCAATACAGACTAAGTTCTCGACCATATGAATCCATTGGTACATATTCTGTTTGCCGTAAAACAGCGCGCTACGGGAAACCAGCCCACCCATACTATGACCAATGATATCAATACTGGTAATTCTTGGATTACGTTGTACCAAATCTTCTAACAAGTTAGAGAAACTGCGGCCATTGGCTGAAATGCGGCGACCTGTGTTGTAGTTTAAATACAGCATGGTATTGCTATCACGCTGCGCGAGCAGACGCTCACCAATACCGCCATAGTGTGCATTTGACCAAGTCAGGTGGTTCATACATAGACCATGAGCCAAAATCACAATACGGCCTGCAAGTTCGCCTTGCTGGATTGCACCGTAGTGGTCGTATAGCACCATGGGTAAGGCAAGGGGACTATGTTGTTTAAGTAAATAGTCTCCAAAAATACCATTTAAAATACCCACCAAGAAATGTTGGCTCGGGGTGAGTGGTTTTTCGTGAAGTGTGGGATATTTTTCAATTATGTGACGTAAACTTGGCGCTAAAAAATGGCTACCATATTTTTGTAAAGCGCCATAAGAAAATTGATATAGCTTTTGCACAAATGGTCGTTTTTGAAAGTTTTTTGCATTTTGGGCACTAATACCAAAAGCATTTTTTAATACTTCAATATTAATGACTTGTATTAATTCATGTACACCATTTAAGCTGGTGCTGAACAGTTGAGCTAAACCTTCTAGTACGTCGGCCTGACTCGGTGGCGTACGATCCCATTTACAATAAGTTTCATGTAACGGTGTTAAGCTCGGCATATCTTTTCCCCATTTACGTTATAACCGACGTTTTAAGCTGTACTTTTTATCAACGGCAGCTAACGTTTCCATCTTAGTAGTTTAAATAACACATGTTTTTAAAATACTGATGAATGGTAAGTTGAATCGTTTTTCTTGTCTGACAATAGTGTTTTTATATACAAACTGAGAACAAAAATGTGAGTTTATTCTCAATTTAAGAGGGAAATATATGAATATTATCTACCTCCATGGCTTTAATAGCAGCTCTTCTTCGATTAAAGGGCTGAGCCTTAAGCAGTATTGTAGCGAATTGGGCATCAATGTGCATTTGCCAGATTTAAATAGATCTCCAGATCAGGTCGTAGCGCAAGTTTCAGAGCTAATCGAGTCTTTACAAGATGTGGCGTTAGTCGGCAGTAGCCTCGGCGGTTTTTTTGCGACATATTTTGTCGCGAAATATAATATTCCGGCTGTACTGATTAACCCTGCTATGCAACCATGGAAGTTGTTTGATAAGTTATTTCAAGTTGAAAGCATGCCTTATAAGGTGAATGATCAATGGTCAATTGATCATGTTCAGTTACGACAGTTAGAACAACTGGAACTGAAACAACCTGAAAATGCCGACAAAATACTCGTCTTACTGCAACAAGGCGACGAAATTTTGGATTATCGTCAAGCACAACGCTATTATAGTGCTGCAACACCATCCTCATTGATTTTGACGGATGCTCATGGCAATCATGCCATGGAAGATTTTGAAGAAAAATTACCCTTAGTGATCGAATTCTTTGCGCACACCATCAAATAAGGAAAACGTACAACGTGACACAATATACGGCTCAATCGCTTGAAGTCCTTTCTGGTTTAGACCCTGTTCGTCGTCGTCCGGGAATGTATACCGATACGACTCGACCTAACCATTTAGCCCAAGAAGTTATTGATAATGCTGTCGATGAAGCATTAGCTGGTCATGCTGACAAAATCTGTGTCACGGTTTATAAAGATGGTTCATTGTCGGTTGAAGATAATGGCCGTGGTATGCCAGTCGATATTCACCCTGAATATGGCCAAAGTGGTATTGAAATCATTCTGACCAAGCTCCACGCAGGTGGTAAATTCAGTACCGATAACTACCAGTTTTCAGGTGGTTTGCATGGTGTGGGGATTTCGGTTGTAAATGCTTTATCAACACGTGTTGAGGTCGAAGTTCAACGTCAGGGTAATGTATACCAAATGGCTTTTGAGCAAGGTGAACCTGTTGCGCCTTTAGCAGTGCTAGAAGGTAAAGCACCAAAACGTGCGACTGGTACAACGGTACATTTCTGGCCTGAAGCTAAATATTTTGATAGTCCAAAATTTGCGTTAAAAGCACTCAAACATAATTTAAAAGCGAAAGCTGTTTTAGCAGCTGGTTTAAAAATTATTTATATCGATCAAATTAATGATGAAAAAATCGAATGGCAGTTTGAAAATGGCCTCGTCGATTATTTGATGGATGAATTACAAGACCGCGAAATTTTGCCAAACCCTGCATTTGTAAGTAGTGGACAAGCAGACCGCGCAGCCTGTGAGTTTGCGATTTGCTGGAATGTAGAAGGCGGTGAGCAGGTTCAAGAAAGTTACGTCAACTTGATTCCAACTGCACAAGGCGGTACGCATGTGAACGGTTTACGTTCAGGCGTGACCGAGGCGTTACGTGAGTTCTGTGAATTGCGTAACTTGTTACCGCGTAATCTTAAACTTTCGGCAGAAGATGTTTGGGATGGCGTGAACTATATCTTGTCGCTCAAGTTCCAAGAGCCACAATTTTCTGGTCAAACCAAAGAGCGTCTTTCGAGTCGTGAAGCATCAAATATTGTTTTAAATATTGCTAAAGATGCATTTGCGCTCTGGCTCAACCAACATGCTGAAATTGCTATGCAACTGGCGGAAATGGCGATTTCTAAAGCGGGCCGTCGTTTAAAAGCAGCCAAGAAAGTCGAGCGTAAAAAGATTGTTTCTGGCCCAGCTTTACCGGGTAAATTGGCAGACTGTGTTGGTCAAACGCGTGAAGAAAGTGAGTTATTCATTGTCGAGGGTGACTCTGCGGGCGGGAGTGCCAAGCAAGCGCGTGATAAAAACTTTCAGGCCATCATGCCAATTCGTGGAAAAATCCTAAACACATGGGAAGTCTCTTCAGATGAAGTACTCGCTTCTCAAGAAGTTCACGACATTGCGATTGCGATTGGTGTAGATCCGGGTAGTGATGATTTGTCAGAACTACGCTATGGCAAAATCTGTATTTTGGCCGATGCCGACTCGGACGGTTTACATATTGCGACTTTGCTTTGTGCCTTATTCGTTAAGCACTTTCCTGCATTGGTGGAAGAAGGTCATTTATTTGTAGCAATGCCACCACTGTTCCGTATCGATATTGGTAAAGATGTCCATTACGCACTCGATGATGATGAACTTGAAACCATTTTGAAAAATGTCAAAGGCAATAAAAATCCTCAAATTACTCGATTCAAGGGACTAGGTGAGATGAACGCGATTCAGCTTCGCGAAACAACCATGGATCCTAACACTCGTCGTTTAGTACAGCTTGATCTGGATGATGCACATTTAACAGCTGGTTTACTCGATAAATTGCTTGCGAAAAAACGTTCCGCAGATCGTAAGCAGTGGCTTGAGCAGAAGGGTAACTTAGCCGATATCACTGTTTAAAATAGAATTAAAAAATCCCCGCTCAATTGGCGGGGATTTTTATTTTAGTTACAGATGATTCGGTGTATTTATATAATCAATTTAAAATAGACAAGTCTGTATAAATTACTCTTTATTTAAAACCTAATTTCTATAGATTGTGGAAACTGAAAAACATCACAATTTGCTCCACTTCCGATGCGATCTACTACTGCAAAATCACTTGGTGACTCAAAAGTAAGCAAAGGGTGATGCCATGTGCCTGCCCGATAATTGATACTTTGCTTTCCATTTGAAACGAAAGCACAGAGCTTGGAAATATCGGGAGTGTTTTCATCTAAAGCGGGCGCGACAATAATTAAAAACTTTTGTTGCTGTAATGGAATAAATGCCTGAGAACCTTTCGGATGACGCTCTAGCATTGAAATTTCCAGAGGTAATACACTGGTCTTAATATTACGGAAAATACTAATTCCTGCCTTTGCTTCACCTTCAATTTCAGTTTCAGCGAGCGCATGGTAGCGCTCGGTGTGGGCATCATTAATATGAAAAAAGTCATGCCCGTCGCAACAAATGACTTCTCCGAAGGGTTGAAAGTTTTCAATAGTTAAGGGCTGAATTTGAACAGTATTCATGATCATGATTTAGCAATTTTCCCCCATAAACGAACACGGCTAATACCACCGTCTGGAATCATGTTAATGCGAATATGAGAGATCTTTTCATGCTGTAAAATCTCATTCACATATTCATGAATATGATCCATTTGCATTGCTTGAGCTTCAAGTAAATAAGACCAGAACATACTTTGTGGAATTAACTGTGCATCGGTTGCATTTTCAAGGTAAACCGCTTGTATAGATACTTGGGCAGGGAAGTTCCCTTTAAAATGAGCTGTATCAATTTCAAGTTTCTCAATTTTTCCGCTTTTACCCAACGCAAGAATACACCAGTCATAACCCGGTGCGCGGCGGCGTTTGGTTTCCCAACCATCGCCCATGTTGATACCACGACCAGGGTTAATCAAATTACGTGGGTGTCCAAAGTGCGCATCGCTATAGGCAATTACGCGACCACCATTTTCAAGTGCTAATAAATCAAGCGTTTGCTCACTATCAGTCACCTGAATGTGAACATCTCCATAAACACGCAAACGAGCAACACCGCCATCTGGGAAAATATTGAGGCGTATATGGGTAAAAAGTGCATCATTATTGACCATAAAAATATGATGCTGACTTGGCCCTAGCTCAGTATTTTCTAGAACATTCTCCCATTTTGCACCTGTTAGGTCTCCATTTGGTGCATAACACGCTTCTAATGAGGCAGATGCAGGATAATTTCCTGTAAAAAAGCTGGTATCAATATCAATTGCATTGATTTTTCCACTCACTCCGAGCTTCACAATACACCAGTCATATCCCGCGTGACGCTTACGGCGCGTTTCCCAACCGTCCATCCATTTACCGTTGTCATCAAATTTATCTTCAACAAAAATAGGTGCTTCAAATTGCAGCATACGCTTTGCTTCTGCAAAGAAATCATCTGAACACTCAATGACTTGTGCACCAATTCGGACATCTGCCAAATTGGTTTTTGTGTTCAAAATTTCAGGAAGTTCAAAAGCTGGAGCGTGTAAAGTTGCCATAATGGGGTATCCGTATTTCTTGTTAAAAACATGATTTTTCATTTAAAACTATCAACATACAGAGCACGTTGAGACGAGTTTTATACTTAAATATATAAGCATGGGGCATGCCAGTTTTGTGGAAAAGCTAAATAAATTTTGAACGATGGCATGTTTTTAGCATAAGCACCCTATAGGTGAATATCTATAGGAGAGTGTTATGAATGTGGTGATTATTGGTGCGGGAATGGGAGGTCTAACCACAGGCATTGCATTAAAAAAATTTGGTCACCAAGTTCGTATTTTTGAGCAAACTGAAAAGATTCTTCCAGTCGGCGCTGCTATTTCGTTGTGGTCAAATGGTGTGAAATGTCTGAACTATCTCGGATTAACTGACAAAATCGCCAAACTTGGCGGACAAATGGACGACTTGGCCTATGTCGATGGTTTAACTGGAGATGTGATGACACAATTCAGTTTACTGCCATTAATAGAAGAAGTAGGACAACGGCCATATCCGGTTGCACGTGCCGATTTACAAAATATGCTGATGGATGAGTTTGGCCGAGACCAGATTTATCTAGGCAAAAAAATGGTTAGCCTTGAAGACAAAGCTGATTATGTCGAAGTACATTTTGCAGATGGCAGTTCAACACAAGCTGACTTACTGATTGGGGCGGATGGTACTCATTCAATGACTCGTGCCTATGTGTTGGGTCAGCAAGTACAGCGCCGTTATGCTGGTTATGTAAACTGGAATGGTTTAGTTGAGATTTCTGAAGATTTAGCGCCAGCTCAGCAATGGACGACTTATGTCGGAGAAGGTAAGCGTGCCTCACTTATGCCAGTTGCAGATGGTAAGTTTTACTTCTTTTTAGATGTGCCTTTGCCAGCAGGCTTAGACAATAATCGAGATGAATATAAAAAACTTTTAAAACAATATTTTGCTGATTGGTGTCAGCCTGTACAGCAACTCATTGAGCGCTTAGACCCGCAAAAGACCAATCGGGTAGAAATCCATGATATTGAACCGTTTGCCCAATTTTATAAAGGCCGCGTGGTGATCTTAGGCGATGCTGCACACAGCACTACACCTGATATTGGACAAGGTGGCTGCCAAGCCATGGAAGATGCGATTTATTTAGCGCGTTCTTTGCAAATAAATACTTTGGGTTTAGAGGACGCTTTACGTCGTTATCAAAACAAGCGTAATGAACGGGCCAATGAGTTGGTTCTTCGTGCCCGTAAACGTTGTGATGTGACCCATATGAAAGATGAAACTGTGACCCAAGCTTGGTATGCAGAATTACGCCGTGAACAAGGCGGACATATTATGCAGGGGATTATTAGTAATATTGTGGGTAATCCACTCGACTAAAACAAAAACAGCAAGGATTTTTCCTTGCTGTTTTAAGCTTCTAAATAAAAATTTTAGAAGTGGTATTTAACCAAAGCACTCACGTTATTTTCATCTCGGCCTTGTAGACCAAATTTATTATTCCATACAGAGTGTTCAATACCGAGGTATAGACGTGTGTCAGGAGAAATGTGTTTACCTACATTCCATTTCCACTGAGTTGTCCAGTTTAACTCGCTAGCATGGTCACCTTCAGCAGTTGACCAATCTAGGAAGCCATCAACCAAGAATTCTTCAGATGCAATGTTAAATGGAATACCATAAACGAAAGTCATTTGATAATCGTCGTCAGTTTTCTCATTATTTGCACGGTAGAAGTTTAAATTCGCATATTTAAAATATGGAATATCTAAATCAACAGCAAAACCATATAAGAAGTTATCAAAGTTATTGCCGTTTTCGCTGTTACTTTCCCAAGTGGTACTAATGAGTACATCTTTAATTGGGCCATAAGCTAGTTTTCTGCCAGACACTTCGCCCAAGCTTAAACGTGGTGATAACTCAAAATATGTACTTTTATGATCGTCTTCACCGCGCATACGGTCCATGAAGAAAAACACATCAGCATATTTAACTTTTGCAGCATATTCCAAAGTAATCGTAGTTTCTTTGTCGTCTACAACTTCATAGTTTTCACCATAAAGTCCAGTCACGCTAAAATCTTGCCAAATTGGTTTTGCCTGAACCATGGCAGTTGCAGATAACAAGGCACAAGTCGCCGCAAGTTGCTTTAATTGCATTTAAATGATCTCCCCCCAAATAAAGCACGCTAAGGATACAGGGTCTTAAGCAAAAATGAAGCCAAATTTGATCAACGGTTAAAAAAAGGCCCACCGAAGTGGGGCGCTAAAAACCAATCTATTAATGTGTATTTCTAGTATTTATGGTTTGGCTCAAATGAGGGGTAGATGAGCTACGAAATGAAGGCAAATGATTAAATAATAAATTCAATAAGATAGCAAAGATGCAAGTCGAACTAATACCCGAATGGAACAAAGTTTGTACCCAAACTGGAAAATGTGCATAAAACTCATGGTTAATAATTGGGATCATTCCTGCCGATAAAGCAGTCGCGACAATGATCAAATTTTTCTGATCGTTATAATTTATTTTTGCTAAAGTGCGAATTCCGCTCGCTGCAACTGACCCAAATAAGACCAAACCTGCACCACCAAGTACAGGCATAGGAATTGCTGCAATTAGACGCCCCATAACAGGCAATAGCCCCAAAATAATGAGAATAACACCGCCTGCAGCCACAACAAAACGGCTTTTGATGCCTGTAATCGCAACTAACCCAACATTTTGGGCAAAAGCGCTTTGCATGAACGAACCAAAGATAGGTGCCATAGCACTTGAGAACATATCTGCACGAACACCATTGGCGATACGTTTAGAATCGACATCGGTTCCTACAATGTCTCCTACAGCAATAATATCGGCTGTGGTTTCCGTCATAATCACCAAGGTGACGATGAGCATTGATAAAATGGCACTCAGTTCAAAGGTAGGCAAACCAAATGCAAAGAAATGTGGAAATTGCAGCCATGCACCTGAGCTGACCTGACTAAAGTCACCGAAACCCATAAAGTAAGCCAGTATCGTACCAGCCACGATTGCTAATAATATAGATAAGCGACGAATGCCAGCTTGTGGCAGCATATTTAAAATAATCACAATGCCTAAGGTGAGTAAGGCCAAAGAAATATTTTCTACGCTTCCCCAGTTGGGTGCTTTATCGTTGCCACCCATCATCCAGCGAATCGCAACGGGTAACAGAGATAGCCCAATAATCGTGATGACGCATCCAGTCACAACAGGGGGGAAAAAACGAATGATTTTTGAAAAGTAAGGTGCAAGGCAAAGTCCAACTAGAGAGGCTACAATGACCGCCCCATAAACCGCAGGCAGGCCACCGCCCGTGGTAATAATAGCGACCATGGTTGCCACGCCAGCAAAAGACACCCCCTGAACTAAAGGTAGTTTTGCGCCTAGATATTTGGTTCCTATGGTTTGTATGAGTGTTGCCAATCCACCTACAAATAGGGCTGCTGCAATGAGCATTCCGACTTGTGCCGAGCTTAAACCTGCAGCAGTTCCAATAATAAGCGGCGGAGCCACAATGCCACCATACATGGTCAGCACATGCTGTAAACCGTAAGCAAAACTTTTCGAGATTCCTAAATATTCATGCTCTGGAGAAATCGCATTCTTTTCTCGATCATTCATATTTTTCTCCTATTTTAATTCAGTTAGCTACCACGATAAGTAGAGTAAGCAAACGGGCTAATGAGTAGTGGAATGTGATAGTGCTGCTTGATGTCTTCTATAAAAAATTGAATGCAAACACGCGGGAAAAAAGTTTTGACTTGCTTCGCCGAAAAATAAGGTGCAATTTCAAATTCAAGTTGATATGGCCCTTCAGTTAAATCTTTGATACCAAAATCACTTACTCGACCATCTTTATTGGTGGTTGCGGTTGCAATCAGTTCATGGGTTGCTGCATGAAATAACTTCACTTCGACTTCTGCAGCGGGTTTACCTAAATTTGTATCTAAAATATGAGTGCTGATCATGTTTGTATTTCCTGAGATAGACGTAATAGAGCAATTGCTGCGAGTTGCTCATGTACAATGACTTTTTCTATAGCTAAGTTGTTTTGAAGACGTTGATTAAGTTTTTTTAAAATCTCATCGCTACTAAGGCCGGCGGCTTTAATTAAAAAAATGAAGCCAAACTTCTGTTCATAATCGAGATTGCCTTGTAGTAGAGCTTGTTGTGTTTGCTCATCTAAGGAAATGCCAGCTTGCTCTTGAGCTGAAAAATTTTGTTCTTTTGCATTAAGCTGTTTTTTTGCTTGCCGTTCACCAATTTTTGGATGAGTTGCTAAAGCATTTTCAATCTCTTCCCATGACCATGTGTGGCTCAATTGTTCCGCATATCCTAAAAGAACAGAGGTTGATGAGTAGGGGCGTTCTGAGATAATTTTTTCGGCCCAAGCTGGAATATGGACGCAGTTATTTAACAGAGTCTTGAGTTGATCGGGTGGGGCTTGGTTAAACTCGGCAAAAAACACTGTCATTCCTAAACTCAATATAGTGATATAGAGTTTTAGCAATAACAGTGCCAAAAGTGGTTAATATTTCGCTAATGAATTAGCAAAATGAATAATCAACTATCGAGTTATGTGATTTTTATACCAATACTCAGCTATATCCTGACGGCGACAGACCCAGACACGATCGTGCATTTCAATATAGTCGAGAAACCTTTGTAACGCTTTAAAACGACCTGGATGCCCCAAAATACGGCAATGCATTCCAATCGACATCATTTTTGGTGCAGTTTCACCTTCTGCATACAACACATCAAAACTATCTTTTAAATATTGAAAAAACTGTTCAGAGCTATTAAATCCACCCGGTGAGCAGAACTTCATATCGTTACATTCGAGGGTATAAGGAATAATTAAATGCGGACGGGATGAACCTGCCTCATTGGTAAGGGTCGTCCAAAAGGGTAGATCATCGCCATAATAATCTGAGTCGTATTGTATTTGCGGAAACTCTGCGAGTAACTGACGGGTATTAGGACTATCGCGTCCGGTGTACCAGCCTATAGTTTTATTTTTAAACAAGTTTTCTAAAACAGATAAAGCTTGTTTCATATGCTGTTTTTCGACTTCAATGTCAGTGTATTGATAGTGAAGCCATCGGTAGCCATGAGAAACCACATCATAATCAGCTTCTTTAATCGCTTCGACAATATAAGGGTTGCGCGCCAACGCCATAGCAACGCCAAAAATGGTCATTGGGAGCTTGCGCCGTTGGAACTCACTATGAATGCGCCAAAAACCAGCACGTGAACCATATTCGTACATAGAGTCCATCGACATATGCTTGGCTGGATAGCTTGCAGCACCAATAATCTCTGATAAAAACTGTTCCGAACCCTCATCGCCATGCTCGATATGCTTTTCGCCACCTTCTTCATAATTCAGGACAAATTGCACTGCAACCTTAGCATTGTTGGGCCATTTCACCTCTGGAGGCTGTCCGTGATAACCGATTAAATCACGTGAATAAGGAGACTTCTGAATCTGCTCAATGAGTTCTGCTCCATATAGATAAGATTCGGTCACAATTGCTCTCCTTTTGTTCAATTTTTCATAAAAATTTAAAAAATCAGCTTGCATATTTTTATAGATGGACTGATATTGAAGATATGAAGATCTTCAAAATAAATTAAAAGCAGTACGTTTAAGTCAGGAGATAACAAACCATTACACCATCAAAATGTACAATTGAAGTCAGTTCATGCATGCTTAAAACATGCCAACATAAAAAAGTTTTGCATAGAAAAGATCCACAGTAAGAAAGAGAGGATGGTATTTATGAATATTGAAATCCGCACAGATAAAAACATCCATAATAGTGAACGTTTAATTACTTATGTACGTGCAGAACTTACTCAAGAATTCCAACGTCATAGCGAACGTATTACGCATTTTTCGGTTCATTTTAGTGATGAAAATGGGGACAAAGGTGGTGACAAAGATATCCACTGTATGATTGAAGCCCGTCCTGCTGGTTTAAAACCAGTTGCAGTGCACCATAAAGCAGGAAATATTGATGCTTCAATTCATGGCGCGATTGAAAAACTAAAACGCAGCCTTGAACATACGTTTGAGAAAAAGGAACACCCGAGAGGTGGTCAACCTGAATTCATTGATGATGAAGCTTAAAAATAGCTAAAAAGCCCTTCGGGGCTTTTTTTATGGAATATTAAAAACAAGAATAAAAACTCTTCACAACTTTTGGTTTGCAATGCAATAGCATTGACCTCTAAAATCTTTATCAGAGATTAGGCATAATAGTCCTAATATATTTTTGAGAGATGGTCATGTTAACCACCCAGCAGCAGGCTTTAATTCAAGCCATAGAAGAATTAGAACTTACGCAAGTACAAAAATTACTTGCTGAGGGGCTTGATCCGAATTTCATTGATCCGGAACAAGGGCCACCCGTGTCAATTATCTGTGATGGAATTTTTAAATGGTGGGAAGACGTTTCAGAAGCTTATGAAGCGGGTACTCCTTTATCAAAACAAGAAAAGCAAGATGCATTACAAGTTTATCTGGATATCCTTGATGCCTTAATCCAAGCTAAAGCAAATGTTCATCTTTGGGATGCAGAAGAATTTTATGGCCCACTATGGGATGCTGCAAGTTCGGCATGCGCACCAGCGGTTCAACGTTTACTTGATGAAAAAGTTGACCCAAATACACGTGATGAAGAAGGACTTACCATTTTATCTTCAATCAGCCAGTTGTTCTTTGATTGTGATTTTGATGAAATAGATTGGTCAGAAGCGCTTCAAGAAGAGCGTGAAACATTAGAATTGTTGCGCCATCATGGGGCAAAAATGTCAAAAGAACTAACTACTTGATTGGATAATAGAATGAGAACATTTCAAATTTTAACTTTTGCTCTGACCACTGTTGCCGCAGGAAGTACTTTTGCTGCTGAGTTCTCGTTTGACCGTCCTGGTTCAGGCTTTGGAACAGGCATCACTCCAGTAGGGCAGTTAGCTTGGGAACAAGGCTTACCAAGTGCAACTTATACAGAATCAAATGTTGATGGTGTGAGAGAAAAGACCGTAACCGTCAATGAAGATATGTTATTCCGTACAGGTTTGGCTAAGGACCTAGAATTACAATTAGGTTGGCAAGGTCCGGCTTGGACTCAAACTAAACGCGCAGGTAAAAAGACAGATACCTCTGGTTTAGGTGATGTAAGCATCGGCTTAAAAAAAGCGATTGATTTAAATGATGAAAATTTAACAATGGCTGTATTGGCTCAAGCGCTTATTGCAACAGGTAATGATGAATTTACTGCACATGACGATATTTATAGTTTAAGTTCGGCAGTGGCTTATCAATATAATGATTTGATCAATACAGCAATTACCATGCGTTACGAAGTGCAAAACAGCAACTGGGCTGTGACTGCTATTCCAACCATCAACTATAAAATTGCCGGCAAACTTTCTGGTTATTCTGAGTTTGTATATCGTAAAGCTGAAAGCGAAGACTATCAATATAGCCTAGGCACAGGTTTAGTTTATGCAGTTAATAAGCGTACTCAGCTTGATGCAAGTGTTGGAGTAGATCTAGATGGTCAATATAAAGGCTACCGCGGTGGCTTGGGTATGGCATTCTTATTCTGATAAAACTAACTTGAATAGATGTTAATGAAAAAGCTTTTTTCTCAGGGAATTATTTATTTTCTAGCTGCGGCTACGTTGGTATTTAGTCAGTTTGTTTTTGCAGAAGATAAGCTACTTTCACCAGAACAGGCTTTTTCATTTTCGGTTGAGTCGCCACAATCGCATACTGCGAAATTATCGTGGCAGATTCAGCCGAACTATTATTTGTATCAGCATAAATTTACCGTACAACAGGGTACTCAACCTTTAACTTTGAATTTGCCTAAGGCAGTTTCTCAATATGATGAGAACTATGGGCAAAGTCAGGTTTATTATCATCAAATCAATTTCCAGATTAAAACCAAGCCTTCAGAGCACTACACTGTAACTTGGCAGGGCTGTGCCAAAGACCGTATTTGTTATCCACCCCAAACCATCGAGTTTCAAACCGATGCAGACGGATTGGTTGGTGTGCAAAACCAAGCAGGAGCAGCACCGAAACGCTTATTAGATTTGGCAAATACACAAGCATCGTCTCAAGAAACTCTAACTAATCAAACAAGTTCAGAAACTAAAGCAGATGCGACTACTCCACAAATTGCAGAAGACCAGATTTGGTCGGCGAAATTAATTGAACACTCACTTTGGTATGGTGTTTTATTATTTTTAGGCTTAGGCATGTTGCTCGCATTTACACCATGCTCTTTACCCATGTTGCCGATTTTAACGTCATTAATTATTCGAGAGCATAAAGGTTTAAAGGCTTGGACTATTGCACTTACTTTTGTATGTAGTATGGCATTGGTTTATGCAGGTCTAGGTTTAATTGCTTCTTCAGCAGGCCTAAATTTCCAACGTTGGTTGCAACAGCCCGCCACGCTTATCGCGTTTAGTTTGTTATTTGTGGTTTTTGCCCTAAATCTGTTTGGGTTGTTTGAGATTCGTTTACCGCAAACATGGTTAAATCGACTTGATCGCATTCAGTCCATGCAACAAGGTGGTACTTTAGTTGGTGCAGGAGTCATGGGCGTAGTTTCTGCGCTATTAGTTGGTCCATGTATGACCGCACCTTTGGCTGGAACTTTATTATTTATTTCTCAAACCCAAAACCAATGGCAAGGTGCTTTGCTTTTATTTTGTTTAGGTTTTGGAATGGGGATTCCTTTACTCATCGCTAGTGTTTTAGGTGCAAGATTTTTACCTAAAGCTGGCGACTGGATGCATCAGATTAAAGTAATTTTTGCTTTTCTGATGTTGGGTCTAAGTCTTTATTTTATTCGCCCTTTATTGCCAGATTGGGGCATGCAAGTGCTTAGTTTATTGCTAGGCCTCGCTTTTATTGCCTACGCACTTTATCAGTTCTTTTGGAAAAAAGGGCAGTTACAATGGCTCTATGCGCTTCTAATTTTATTGGTTACTCCGTTTGTTGCCTATAACCAGTATCAACATATTCAAAATCGCAGTTTGCAAAGTTCCGACCATATGGCTGAATGGCACATTGCGACAACAGCAGCAGACTTTCAGAAAATTTTAGCAGCAGCGCCTGCTGATCGGGCTATTGTCGTTGATGTCTATGCAGACTGGTGTGTGGCTTGTCAGCCTATTGAGCATCGTATTTTAAAAGCACCAGAAGTTCAGTCAGCTCTTGCGCCTTACTATCTCATTAAGCTTGATTTGAGTCATTATGACCATTCACATGAGGCTCTACTCAAGCAGTGGAGTATTTTAGGGCCACCAACTTATCTGTTTTTAAATGAGCATCAACAAGAAATACGTTCTTTACGTTTAACTGGTGCATTTAGTCAGCAAGAGCTGTTACAACAGCTTGCAAGCTTATCGAAAGCTAAATAGTTAAATTGATTCTATATGTGGTATTTGTTGAAAAGTGCGCACTTGATTGCGCCCTGAAGCCTTTACCGCATAAAGTGCTTCATCTGCTTGTCGAATGACGAGGTAGGGATCGTTTGCAAAAGCGGAACTACTAATTCCAAAACTTGCACTTACATGAATCTGAATATTTTGATTGTTGAAAATAGAAAGCTCTTGTAAGGCAAGTCGGCAACGCTCTGCAATTTTTTCTGCTTGAGTAATATCGGTATGAGGGAGTAATAAAATAAATTCTTCTCCACCAAATCGACCAATAATGTCTTCATTACGCAAGTTCTCAGAAAGACATTGAGCAATTTCAATTAAGACCTGATCACCCTGATGATGCCCATAGACATCATTAATTTTTTTAAAATGGTCTATGTCGAGAAGGACTAAAGCATAATCGAATTGTTGCTCGTGAAGGGTTTCAAGATGCGTATTTAAACTGCGTCTATTTAATACATTAGTTAATGGGTCAATTTGGCTTAAGCGCTGAATATAAGTTTCTCGTTGTCGCCACTGGGTCAGTAATATTTCAAATAAAATAAAGCAGGCCACTAAAATCGGCATAATAAAAAATAGCATGCTTCCTAACCAAAATGGATTGGTTTGGGCATGTCGAATTATGGTGAAGTTAAATAAAGGAGCGTAGGGAATAACGCCATTCATACTTAAATAGGTACATACTGCTAAAATAATAGTTGCTGGTATAAAGGCGCTATAAACAATTTTTCTTTCAAATAAAACCAGACCTACACCAATGGTGCCTACATATCCAACCATTGTGGCAGGGCTGATACTGCCAATTAAATATCCATCATGACACAGCATAAGCATGAAGACTTGTACACTAACAAAAGGAACAATTTTTTGAGCCCTTTCTTGGTCTTTGTAGCGATAACAAGGAATAATCAGCAAAGCTAATAAAAATAAGGTCAGTAAATTCAGCCAGAGTTGTGACTCTACGAGCGGTAAATTTGCCCATTGCCAAACGCTAGGCGTTATTAAAATATAAGCTTTCCATAAAATCCAACTGAAATTCATTGCACATGCAAGTGTAAGCATCAGTGCGCTTTTTTCTAATGGGGTCCAATTAATAATATGGTTGTTATGGATGAATTCGAGAACCACCTGTTTTATTTTATTTATAGAATAAGTGATGAAACGAATTTTCATAATAATAGATGAACTCCTAAATAGAGATGTTTCCTCTTCAGATCATCCTAAAATGGGAGAGTTGGAATGATTCATAACCTAAACATATCATGATTCAATTATTAAACCTTAAGATTAGGGTTTTTATAAAAAATGAAGTGAAAAGTATTTAAAACTTGTCACTTCATTTATTTCAATTAAGTTTTGTCGAGTTCATGTGCAAACTCGGCAATATCTGCCATCGCTTGTTTTGCTTCTTCAAACCAAGCATTAAACATCTGGAAGTTATGCCACATGCCTGTGTAAAGTTTAAAATGTACTTTGACACCTGCTTCTTCAGCTTTTTCTCTAAAGCGCTTCGCGTCGTCTAATAAAATTTCTTTAGAACCCACCTGTACTAAAGTCGGTGGCAAACCTGTTAAGTTATCGAAAATAGGTGAAACACGCGGGTCATCTGCTCCAATATGATTGCCAATATAATGTTGAATACCGATTTGCAGGGCTTCAAAAGAAAGTAGGGCATCATGTTTTTGGTTAAATCTTAAAGATTCACTGGTTAGGGTTAAATCTAAAAAGGGAGACAATAAAATTAAACCACTTGGCATCAGTTCAGGTTGTTCTTTTAAGCGTAAGCAAAGTGCTAAAGCTAAATTGGCCCCACATGAGTCACCCGATAAAATAATATCTTTGGGCTGAATACCTTGAACTAATAACGCTTGATATACATCATATAATGCCTCAATCGCTTCAGGGTATGGGTGCTCAGGAGCAAGAGGATAGTCCACGTGAATAATTTGCATTTGAGTACGGGCCGCTAAATCCGTCATGAATGCATGATGGGTTTTCACACTGCCCAGAAAAAAAGCGCCGCCGTGAATATGAAAAATAAGCTGCGTCGCTGAATCCTGAGCTTTAATCTCTTCACCCTTTACACCAGCAAGTCGAATCGGACGAACAGTTACGTTTTTTTGTTTTGGAAATGCTCGGCAAAGTTGTTCAAGCATCGGACGAAGGGCAGTTGGAGGTAAATTCAACTGACTTGGTTTACGAATCGCTGTTTTTAGAAATGTTTCAGTTAAATAGTATTTTAAAACGTTTGGTATATTCATATAGTATCCGCTTATGTTAATAACTTGTTTCCCTATAAATTTTATTTTTCAAGGTTACAAGGTTACACGAAACAGTCACATTCAAAAATTGCAATATCGTTGCGAGTTTTGAATACTGAAGTCTTGAAAGACCCAAGGATATTACAAAAATGAAAAAGATTGCTTTAGCTTTAGGACTTGTTGGTATGGCTGCATTTGCAAATGCGGCTGATCCACTCAATGGAACGGTATGGAAAACGATTGATGACCAAACCAATAAGCCCAAAGCCGTAGTAAAGTTTACGGAACAGAAGGATGGAACCTTAACTGCAACCATTCAAAACATTTTGACACCAGGTGAAGAAAACTCCTGTACAAAATGTGAAGGGCCGTATAAAAACAAACCGCTTAAAGGTGTGACCATTGTACATAATCTAAAAAATGTAGGTGGCACCAGTTATGAAAACGGTACAATTTTAGACCCTAAATCTGGCAAAACTTATAAATTAAAAGGTGAGTTGGCCGAGGGTGGTAAAAAGCTTAAATTGCGCGGTTATATTGGCGTGTCAGCATTAGGCCGTAACCAAACATGGATTCGTGCGAACTAAATCTGTAAATAAAAAAAACGAGCCAAATGGCTCGTTTTTTTATGCACTTAGATTTTGATAGGCAGTTTCATCAAAACCTACCAGAAAACCTTTAGACGTCTGTAGAACTGGTCGTTTAATTAAGCTTGGTTGAGCAATTAAAGCTTCAATAAGATGATCTTCACTGCTTAATGCACGCGTCTGTTCTTCTTCAGATAGTTTTCTCCACGTGGTGCCTTTTTTATTGAGAACAGTATCTTGTCCTATTTCTTTTAACCAGATTTTGATGGTGTCGGCATCGATTCCTTGTTTTTTATAATCGTGAAATTCGTAGCTCAAACCTTTTGCTTGTAAGGCATCAAATGCTTTTTTCATTGAATTACAGTTTTTAATACCATAAATTTTTAACATTTTATCGGACCATGTCAAAAAGAAAGAACACACAGCCTAACCCAAAATGCTTTTAAGGACTACTTTATACAGATAGTTTTAAAACAAATGAAAAATAATGATTAAAACAATAAACAATGTCATGTTACTGTCATAAGACGAGGTAATAATGAGCCCAACAAGAAGAATCTAGAAAACTAAAAGAACTTAGCGCAAAAAATAAGAGATAGAAAAGAGAAAACCCGCATTTAATCATCCTGATCATGCGGGTCTCATTTCAACGTCCATTGTCACATCCTTGCAAATAAACTTATCATAAGTTTATTTTATCTTCCTACGGCGTCCTATCCTTTTGCGTCATCCTGACTGCTTCCCTGTGCCGTGGGGCTATAATGCCGTTAAACGTGTGTAAGAAAAATACTCAAAAACGACATGTGCTGTAAGCAAAAACGACAATGTAAGTGAACATGTGTTCACTTATTCTTGAATTTTATAGTCAACAATAACTGGAGCATGGTCACTAAACCATTGATCTTTATAAACCCATGCGTTTGTTGTACGTGTTTTCCAGTCTGGTGAACAAGCTTGATAGTCAATACGCCAACCTACATTTTTCGCACGCGCTTGACCGCGATTTGACCACCATGAATACAACTCGGCTTCTGTTCTTACCACACGGAAAGTGTCTACATAGCCAAGTTCATCATAAATATGGTCAAGCCATGCACGCTCATGCGGTAAACAGCCAGACGACTTCTGATTACCCGACCAGTTTTTAATATCAATTCGTTTATGAACGATATTGTAATCGCCACAAATAATGATGGACTTATTTTCATCACGCCATTGTTTTAAGATTTTTGCGTATTCACCCAAAAATAAATCTTTACGTGCTTGCGCTTCTTCACCACTTGAGCCTGAAGGTAAGTATAATGATGCAATATGTACGGGATGT
The DNA here is from genome assembly GCF_000292385.1 of Acinetobacter sp. GG2. NCBI lineage: Bacteria > Pseudomonadati > Pseudomonadota > Gammaproteobacteria > Moraxellales > Moraxellaceae > Acinetobacter > Acinetobacter sp. GG2. The sequence continues at coordinate 147,886 of NZ_ALOW01000038.1, read as the reverse complement.
GACAAACCTAAATCGAATTCGGCAGAAATGAAGCGGCCTTGACTATCGGCCAATTCAAACCCTAAACCATCTTTAATAGAAACGAAGGGTAAGCGGCTATAAATTGCAGTACCTGCATAGCCTGCACGCTCTGCTGGAAACAGATGGGTATGCCATCCTTCGGGTCTAAATTTTTCAGTCCATTGTTCATGGGTAATGCGGCTTTCCTGCATGCATACGACATCGGCATCGGATTGTTCTAACCATTCAAGTAAGCCTTTCGTTACTGAAGAACGTAAGCCATTTACGTTAATGGAAACGACTCGAAGAATTTTTACATCACTTGGATACTGATCCTTTGGTATCATGCGAAAATTTAACCTCAATTGTGAATTTGGAGCACCTCATGACAACGCCTGTGTCATTTAACCCGCAAGCATTTATCGAACTCGCATTATCACGCGGTGTGCTTAAATTTGGTGAGTTTACTTTAAAATCTGGACGTGTGAGTCCTTATTTTTTTAATGCAGGCCTACTCAACGATGGTGAAGCTTTATCTCTTTTAGCACAAGGCTATGCCGATAAATTAACACAATGTGAAAATGTTGATGTGATTTTTGGGCCAGCATACAAAGGTATTCCATTTGTAGCTGCGACTGCTGTTGCTTTATCGCAAACACATAACAAGAGTGTGCCATGGGGCTTTAACCGTAAAGAAGCGAAAGATCATGGTGAAGGTGGTGTTTTAGTTGGTGCTGCGGTTGAAGGTAAAAAAGTCTGGATTATTGATGACGTAATTACCGCAGGTACAGCGATTCGCGAAGTGGTAACGATTTTGAAAAATGCTGGTGCAACTATTGCGGGCGTTTTGGTGGCATTAGATCGTCAAGAGCGCGGTCAAGGTGAGCTTTCTGCAATTCAAGAAGTTCAAAAAGAATTAGAAATACCTGTGCACGCACTGATTACCATGAAAGATTTAATGGATTATTTAGAGGCGAAAGGCGAAAAAGAAGCGCTAGCAAACATGCAAGCTTACCGTGAGAAATATGGTATTTAAGAGCTAGGTGTGGAAAAGGAAGCCGTGGCTTCCTTTTTTTATAATTTAATCAAATTATTGATGCGTTGAATTCTTAAATCGCTTTGATTAAAATATTAATGCTAAAAGGAAAAGTTTCAGCATTTTGCATAAGACATATCATGTTAATTTTAGGTAATTTTAAAAATAGAGCTATTATCAAAATTATTTACTATTTAACAATGAAATTTTGATATTACGTGGAAAATCAGGAAATAACACATACAACATATGAGGGTTCTTCTGGAAACCTGAACCATCAAGATATTTCCATTCTTTAGATGCAAGCGGACGTACTGCTAACATAAAAGATTTGCTTCCAAGTTGTTGTTTACCATTAACTATTAATGTTACCTGTTTGGGAACAAAGCAAAGTTCATTATTACCAACAATATAATTATTTTGAGGCGGACTAGTTTCAACTTTGGAAACGACTATATTCTTTTCTCTAAAAGAATTGGCTGCAAGTTCCAGTAAATTTTTATAAGCATCCTTTCCTCCAATGTAATTAATTAAAGAGGAATCAGTTTTACTTTCAATATATCGTAAATTTCCAGAATTAAATGCTGTACTTACTTCAATAATATTTTTTGAAATAACTGTTTCATAGTCTTTCTTACATTGAAGGTTTGCTGCAAATGTTGAGTGCGAAAGTGCAAAAAAACTAATACATATTAATTGTTTTAATTTCATTTTAGTCAAAGTTTCCATATAACTTATTTACAATTTTGGATTGTACTATGAAGTGAATAAATTTATTCTGCAACTTTTAAGAGAGTATCTAAAACAAAAAAATTCTAAATAAAATGAAGAAAATATCTCTATTTAACATAATGACTGTTTATTCTGAATACTATAATTTTGGTTATTTAAAATTAACTAGTTAAATATTTTTAGTTACCTAAGAAAAGCAAAAAGCCGACCTTCCCATCATACTTCTTACACTCCAAGAGGGTACCCAAATTTTCATTGATTCTTATTCGGTTATCACTAAAGGCGAAAAAGAAGCGCTAGCAAATATGCAAGCTTACCGTGAGAAATACGGTATCTAAAAAGAAAAAGTCATACCTCTAAAATAGAGGTATGCCTTTTTAATATTTAATTAAAACTGATAATTTAAACGCAATAACACATTGCGTGGTGTACCTGGCATGCTGTCTGAGCGCCAGTATTCTTTATTGGTTAGGTTATTTATCGCAAGTGTGACATTCCATGGGGCTGCACTATAGCCAATCGCTGCATCGACACGGTTAAAGCCTTCCATTTTTACTTGATTATTAATATTTGGATAATAAGACCCGACATAGGTCACGCCCACTTCAGTATACCACTGTTCAGTTGGTAAATAACGAACAAATAAATTACCTGTGTTCTTAGATGTGTTTGCTAAATAGTTACCTTCACGCTCAGGATTTTGTTTGTCTTCTTTTACTTTTGCATCGGTATAACCATAACCACCGCGAACAAACACATTATCAAGTACACGGCCAATAAAGCTAAATTCGAGACCACGCGATTGATGCTGACCCGCAGTTGCCCATACATCTGGTTCACTGTCTGGGTTTGGTTTATAGCGAATATTATTTTTACGAATATCAAAGACAGAAAATTGAGTATTTAAACGGTTATCTAACCATTCACTTTTTACTCCAACTTCATATTGCTCGTTATATTGAGGCTCTTTATCCATTTTTGTGACATCGGTGCTGCCAGTAACTTGGTTAACACCCATTTGCCCGCCAAATGGTGCAAAACTCTTAGAGTAAGACGTATAAAAGCTATGTTCTGGAACGGGTTGCCATACCAAACCCACATTTGGGCTAAAGCTACTGTCTTTTACATTACGATGATCATTGTTAAGTTTGTTGGTAGTCGAAAAGTCAAAGTAATCATAACGTAGACCCATCATAAGTTTAAGTTGGTCATTTAGACCAATTAAATCCTGAACAAATACTCCATAAGTGGTGCCTTCATTGTAGTTATGTTGGCTAATCAAAAGAGGGCCATTACCTCTGCTATATTCACGCTCACCAGTGAGCGGATTAACATAACCATAAATGGCTGAACCGTTTTGAGTCTTATTGGCTAGACGTGGTTCTCGTTGCTCATAGGTCCAGTCTGTACCGACCATAATTTGGTGCTCAAGCGAGCCTGTTTTAAACTTGCCCTTAATATCAAATGTATTGGTCGTGGTCTTATTGCTGGTTTGTTGCCAGTAGTAAATTTGATTGATATAGCCTTTTTTAGTGGTGCATGCTTTATCTTTTAAATCTTTACCATCTAACCCACAATAAGTTCCAAAGTAAAAGTGGTCAAAGTTCTGCTCTGCTTGGCGGTAGCTAGCTGCCCAGTGGAAGTTCCAGTCAGGTGCATATTGATAATTCACATCGGTGCGGACTACTTGCAAAATATCATCAACATAATCGCCATCTTGGGCAAATCCTGTTTTGATAGATGTACCTGTAGGTAGATTGTCACGCGTTGGTCCGCGGTCAGGCACTCGACCTAATTTGTCATAGGTATATTGTGTGGTCCAAGTGAGTGTCCCATCATCATTTTTATAGGTAAAGCTTGGAGAGAGCATCTCTATTTTATTTTTAATACCTGAGCGGAAGCTACCTGACTCGCCATATTCTCCAGTCAAACGTACTGCTAAATTGTCATTAAGTACTTGGTTGATGTCAGCCGTTGTTCCATAGTTGTCGTAAGAACCTGCATATGCACCAACTGAACTTTTAGAGTCAAAATTGGCGAACTTACTCACCATATTCACAACCCCGCCGCCAGCACTACGGCCATATAAAACAGAGGCGGGGCCTTTTAAAATCTCAATACGTTCGATATTGGCTGTACTGCGACGTACTTGTCCGCTTTCACGTATGCCATCACGGTAAATATCACCTGTGTCTGCACCAAAACCACGAATCGTGATGCCATCACCACGCATATCGTAACTGGTTGATACGCCAGGGGTGCCTTGTAGCATAACGCTTAAATCATTTGATCCATAAATTTTATATTTCTGAATATCAATGGTATCAATGGTTTGAGGAATATCTTTTTTGTCTAAACCATTACGTGTGACATTGGCTTTGTCGTAGTCGATATAACTTTTGATGGGGTCGAGTTCACTCATCGCTTCAATTTTTATAGTCGGCATGACTGCTGCAACTTTTGATGATGAGTCAGCTAATTCCTCTGCGTAGACACCTTGAATATTCAAGATCATTAAGCTGAGTAAGCTAAGCGGAAACGAATTTTTAATTTGGGGAGAAGATATAGAAATTTTTAACATAAAAACAAAGTCTGTTAACAAAAATAAAAGTATAAATGATAATTATAATCATTTAATTATTTAGAATAAAAGAACTATTGCCTATGAAATTATCGAGGTGTGCTTTTAGTTATTGATTTTAAAAATATAATTTTTATGTTAAAGGGCGAGTATAAGGTAAGTATTAGTTTTATTTATAAATGAGATTTTGAAGAGGGTGCATCATTATTGAAAAACACCCTTAGAGTTAAGCATTGTTTTTAAGTACATCTAAAATATCCATTTCTGGATCATAGTTTTCATCAATCGTTTTGCAAATGGCTTGGCCCACAATCACTTGAGTACCATTAAAGGTCATGGTTGGTGCTCCATATAATTCCCAGCCATGATTGAGCGCTTTAGTCACTCTTGCGCAAAAAGCAGAGTCATCGGGGCCAGTTAAATAGCGATAAAGTTTCATCTTTAGCCTTTAAAAAATAATATTTTATGACCTTAGTTTAACTGAATTTACCTTAACTCAAGATAAAGAAATAACCGATAAGGTTTTACTGAAATTAAGAAAAACCAGTGAAAAATCTCAGTTATACTCATGCTAATTTAAATTTTAAGAAGAGCTTGAGCATGCGTGTACTTGTCGTCATGGATCCGATTGAAACCGTAAATCTGAAAAAGGATTCAACCATGGCAATGTTGTGGGCGGCGAGCCGTCGCGGACATGAATTAGGTTATGCATTACAGCAAGATTTATATATCGATCAAGGTAAAGCTTACGGTCTAATCTCTCCTTTAGAAGTATTTGAAGATTACAGCCATTACTATGAGCTTGGCGAAAAGAGAAAAGAATCTATTGCGTCTTACGATGTTGTACTCATGCGTAAAGACCCGCCGTTTGATATGAATTTTGTCTACACAACTTATGTGCTTGAGCAAGCTGAGCGTGAAGGCTCATGGATTATTAATAAGCCTCAATCACTGCGGGATTGCAATGAAAAACTTTTTGCTACGCAGTTTCCAGAGCTACAAGTGCCTACACTTGTAACGTCTCAACAAAGTTTAATTCGTGAATTTATTAAAGAACATGGTGATGTGATTGTTAAGCCACTTGATGGTATGGGTGGGATGGGAATTTTCCGTTTATACCAAGACGGTGTAAATATTGGTTCTACCTTAGAAATGCTGACAGAATTAGGTACTCGTCCAATTATGGCACAGCGTTATATTCCTGAAATTGTAGAAGGGGATAAACGCATTCTAATGGTGAATGGTGAGCCTATTCCTTACTGTCTAGCCCGTATTCCGCAAAATGGTGAAGTGCGCGGTAACTTGGCGGCAGGTGGTTTAGGTCAAGCACGACCACTTACTGAAAATGATAAGCAGATTGCAGCGAAAATTGGGCCTTTCTTACGTGAAAAAGGATTGGTATTTGTTGGACTTGATGTAATTGGTAATTATGTCACTGAAATTAATGTCACCAGTCCAACCTGTATTCGTGAAATCGATGCTCAATTTGGTACATCGATTGCCGATGATCTATTTGACGTATTAGAAGCTGGTCGTCCTGCTTAATCATCTACTTTGGGTGATTTCCTAAGCGAATATTGGGAAATCACCTAAAAATATATCAATTAATAAAACCACAATATGAAATACGCTGGCGCTTTGTAGGCATATTTTCAAAAAAGCACATCTTTCTGTTATAAACGAGTGAAATTCGCTTTTCGTTAATGAAGCTTTAGGATTAAAATAAACGGCTACAAAAATAGATGACAATTTCCATTGTTTTTTGAGTTGAAGAATTAGACCGTGACAGATTCACAGCAAAGCAAACCTAAACATGTCATGATGATGGCTGCCGGTACTGGTGGACATGTTTTTCCAGCCCTCGCCGTAGCCAAACAACTTCAACAACAAGGTTGTCAGGTTTCATGGCTAGCCACGCCAACAGGTATGGAAAATCGATTATTAAAAGATCAAAATATTCCAATATATCAAATTGATATTCAAGGTGTGCGCGGAAACGGAGTCATCCGTAAACTCGCCTCGCCTTTTAAAATTTTAAAAGCAACTTTTAGCGCTATGCGTTATATGAAACAGCTCAAAGTTGATGCAGTCGCTGGCTTTGGTGGTTATGTTGCAGGACCGGGTGGTCTGGCGGCTCGCTTATTAGGTATTCCTGTTCTCATTCACGAGCAAAATGCAGTTGCCGGTTTTACCAATGCGCAGTTATCACGTGTAGCTAAAGTAGTATGCGAAGCATTTCCTAAAACTTTTCCTGCCAGCGAAAAAGTGGTCACTACCGGAAATCCAGTACGCCGCGAAATTACAGATATTTTAAGCCCAAAATGGCGCTACGATGAGCGTGAACAAGCGGGTAAGCCGTTAAATATTTTAATTGTAGGTGGTTCTTTAGGTGCCAAAGCACTCAATGAACGTTTACCCCCAGCTTTAAAGCAACTGCAGGTTCCACTGAATATTTTTCATCAGTGTGGTCAGCAACAAGTTGAAGCAACACAAGCATTGTACGCAGATGCACCTGCAAATTTAACTGTACAGGTTTTGCCATTTATTGAAGACATGGCGAAGGCATATAGCGAAGCAGACCTGATTATTTGTCGTGCTGGCGCTTTAACTGTGACAGAAGTTGCAACCGCTGGTGTTGCAGCAGTTTTTGTACCGTTACCTATCGCGGTAGATGACCACCAAACTGCAAATGCCAAATTTCTGGCCGATGTCGGTGCTGCAAAAATTTGCCAGCAATCGACCATGACACCAGAAGTTTTAAATCAATTGTTTACTACGTTGATGAACCGCCAATTACTTACAGAAATGGCAGTGAAAGCGCGTCAACATGCCCAACCAAATGCAACTCAGCATGTGGTTGATCTTATTCAAAAAATGTAATCGGATTTACTATGTCTCCAACAACAGCTGCAAACCAAGCAAAAAAATTGATTAAAGTGCCTGAAATGCGCCGTATCAAACACATTCATTTTGTGGGTATTGGCGGAGCAGGTATGTGTGGTATTGCTGAGGTGTTAGCTAACCAAGGATATAAAATTTCCGGTTCAGATATTAAAGCTTCTAAAACTACGCAACAATTAGAAGAAAATGGCATTAAGGTCTATATCGGACACGAAGCAGAAAATATTAAAAACGCTAATGTGCTTGTAGTTTCAACTGCTATTGATCCGGAAAATCCGGAAATTAAAGCGGCAATTGAACAACGTACTCCGATTGTACGTCGTGCAGAAATGCTCGGTGAACTTATGCGTTACCGTCATGGTATTGCCGTAGCAGGTACACATGGTAAAACCACAACAACGAGTTTGTTAACCACAATGTTGGCTGAAGAAAACCTTGATCCAACTTATGTGATTGGTGGTTTGCTTAATAGTACTGGTGTAAATGCAGCGCTTGGTGAAAGTCGTTTTATTGTTGCAGAAGCTGACGAATCAGATGCCTCATTCCTTTATTTGCAGCCAATGGCAGCGATTGTAACCAATATCGATGCTGACCATATGGACACCTATGAAGGTAGCTTTGATAAGTTAAAAGATACTTTTGTGCAGTTCCTACATAATTTACCGTTCTATGGTTTAGCGGTAGTTTGCGGTGATGATGCGAACATTCGTGAAATTTTACCACGCGTAGGTCGTCCAGTTATTACGTATGGTTTTAATGAAGATAATGACATCCGTGCGATTGATGTAGAGCAAGATGGCATGCGTTCGCACTTTACGGTATTGCGTAAAGGACGTGAGCCGCTTCGTTTAACGATCAATCAACCGGGCATGCATAATGTTTTAAATGCTTTGGCTGCAATTGGTGTTGCAACTGATGAGGGTGTTTCAGACGAAGCCATTAGTCGTGCATTAAAAGGCTTTAGTGGTGTTGGGCGTCGCTTCCAAGTACAAGGTGAATTTGAGCTTGGTGAGGGTAATGTGAAATTAGTCGATGACTATGGACATCATCCTAAAGAAGTAGAAGCAACTATTAAAGCAGCTCGTCAGAGCCATCCAGATCGTCGTTTAGTGATGCTTTTCCAACCTCATCGTTACTCTCGTACACGTGATTGTTTTGACGACTTTATTGAAGTTTTATCTCAAGTCGATCAATTATTATTACTCGAAGTTTACCCTGCTGGTGAAAAACCAATTGTTGGTGCAGACAGCCGTACTTTAGCGCGTAGTATCCGCTTGCGTGGTCAGGTTGAACCGATTTTGATTGATCCCGTTGACGGTAATTTACAAAACATCATGCAAAATGTGTTACAACCAAATGACTTGTTATTAACGCAAGGTGCAGGTAACGTGGGAGCAATTTCAGTAGAACTTGCACAGCACCATTTGTATGTGAAATAAACAAAAAAGTATTGAATTATCGGGTTAAGGATTTAAACGTGTCAAATGCTACAAAATTCGGCAAAGTTGCTGTGTTGTTTGGTGGAAAATCGGCTGAGCGTGCTGTTTCTTTAGATAGTGGTCAGGCAGTTTTGGACGCTTTGTTAAGTTCAGGTGTTCAGGCTGAGGCATTTGATCCGCAAGACCGTAGTGTAACTGAACTTGTAAACTATGATCGCGCATTTATTGTATTGCATGGTCGTGGCGGTGAAGATGGTCAGATCCAAGGTGTCCTTGAGTGGTTGAATATTCCATATACAGGAACTGGTGTACAAGGTTCTGCTATTGGTATGGATAAAGTTAAAACCAAGCAAATCTGGCAAGGTAGTGATTTACCTACAGCACCATATCGAATTATTACCAAAGAAACTGACCTCGATTCAGTCATTGCGGAATTGGGTCTACCAGTCATTATTAAGCCTGTGCATGAAGGTTCAAGCGTAGGCATGAGTAAGGTTGAGAAAGCAGAAGATTTTGCGGCAGCAATTGAAAAAGCAACTCAGCACGATGCAGTGGTAATGGCAGAAAAATGGATTACTGGTCGTGAATTTACGATTTCATTTTTAAATGGTCAGCCTTTACCTGTTATTCGTTTGCAACCACCTGCAGATGTTGCTTTTTATGACTATGAAGCAAAATATCAACGTAATGATGTCGAGTATGGTATCCCTTGTGGTTTAAGTGATGCAGACGAGAAAAAATTACAAGCTTTAAGTTTGCGTGCTTTCCAAGCAGTAGGCGCAGAAGGTTGGGGTCGTATTGATGCAATGCAGGATGAGCAAGGTACTTTCTGGCTTTTAGAAGTGAATACTGTGCCAGGTATGACAAGTCATTCGCTTGTACCTAAGGCTGCTAAAGCAATTGGTTATAGCTTTGAAGCGTTGTGTGTTGCAATTCTTGAGCAAACATTGGAAGGTACAGCTTAAATATGGCACAACTTCCGGCTTCCATGCGCCGTAAACGTGCGGCAATTACATCCATTCATGAAAAACCGCCTACGCGTAAGCAAAAGCTTGCCAACGCTGGCGGATGGATGTTGCTGGTTATTGCTTTTTTAGTGCTGGCAGTCGGAATTTACGGGCTATATAAGGTTATTACCGATGCAACTGTTGCAAAACTTGAAGTTGTGGGTTCAACGACTCCAGTTGAATCTCAGCAAGTAATGCAATATGTGCAGCCGATTGTAAAAGATAATTATTTTACGTCTGACTTAGAACAGATTCGTGATAAAGCATTAGAAATTTCATGGGTAGACCGAGTCGTTGTATCTCGTGCTTGGCCCAATGGTATTCGTGTTCGTATCATGCCTAAACATGCGATTGCCCGTTGGGGAACAGGCCGCTTATTAAGCGATGGTGGCGACGTATTTAGTGAGGCAGAACCGAAACTTCATCCTGAGCTGCCGTTGTTACATGGCCCGGTAAGCCAGTCTAAAATGATGATGCGACGCTATAATGAAATTAATCAGTTATTCCATCCTGTTAATTTGCGTTTAAAAGAGTTATATCTAACAGAACGAATGACTTGGTTTATGCAGTTTGATTCTGGTTTACGCATTATTGTTGACCAAGACCAAACAATGAATAAATTGCAACGTTTAAGTCACTTGGCACAATCTGACCTAAAACCTGTGTGGACGAAAATCTCAGCCATTGATTTGCGATATCGTAATGGATTATCTATTCAATGGAAGAATGCAACTCCACCTAAAATTGTGAATGGTCAGTTTGTTGTAACGAGTGATGACACAAGCATTGCAGGTGGTACAAAAGCAAAGCCATAATACGTGGCTTTAAAATAGGCAATTTGCCTGGTATTAGACAACAAAGAAATGGTATGAGTGATGAGTGAAGCTGTTCCCTCAGTTGTTGCGATTGACATTGGGACGCATAAAGTTTCAGTTTTGATTGGAAAAATTCATGCACCGGATAACATTCAGGTTATCGGTATGGCAACTGCTCGCAATCGAGGCATGAACAAAGGAAAAATTGTAAGTCTCGATAAAGTCATTGCTGCGATTAAGAACGCCGTTTCTGAAGCGGAAAATATGGCTGAATGTCGCATTCATAGTGCTTGGGTATCTATTCCAAGTACCGAGCTGCAAAGTTTCTATGCTTCTGGACGCACGCCTGTTGCTAACCCCGCACATGTGATTACAACCAATGAAGTTGTACGTGCATTGGAGTTAGCAAAAGCAAGCCATGTGACCTCTGATTATTATTTAGCGAGTGCGGTCCCACTTGGGTTTGAGTTGGGTGACTCTGCTGAATGGGTTCAAAATCCAATTAATATGACTGCTCATAGCATGACTGGTCACTATCAACTCATGATGATGCCAATCGCTACTATGCAGAACCTTGATCGTGCCATGAAAGGTGCGAACATTGGTGTTGAAAAAATGGTAGTTTCTTGCTTGGCAACCGCTGAAGCAAGTTTGCTCAAAGATGAAAAAGAGTATGGTGTTTGTCTCGTTGATATTGGCGCAGGCATTACCAATTTAGCAGTTTATTTAGATGGTCGTTTAGCTTTAGCGCGTACATTACAGCGTGGTGGCGAACATGTGACACGTGATATTGCTGCTGTGTTACAAACAACGACCGACGAAGCTGAACGGATTAAAATTTTACACGGCTGCGTTGATCTAAGTGCTGTTAAGCCTGACCATATGATTCAGGTACAGGGTATTGATGGTCCTCAAACCATTAGCCGAATTGAGTTGTCAGAAATTATTATTGCTCGTTACGAAGAGATTTTCGGTCAAATTCGTGAAGAACTAGAACAAAGCGGTGCAATCCATGGTCTGTATCATGGTGTTGTATTGACAGGTGATGCTTGCCAGATTGAGGGTATGGTAAGTTTAGCGCGTCGTATGTTGGGTGTGTCTGCTCATTTAGGTAATCCACCGTTACAGGTGTATGCTGATGATCAGCATCAAGCTGCGTTACGTCGATCAATGTATGCGACAGCAGCTGGTTTGCTTATGTTTAGCCAAAGCGAATTACAAGAAGCTGTTGAGGAACCTGAAGAGGGTAGTGACCGTTCGGTATGGGAACGAATGGTGAATGGTTGGAATGCGTTTAATAGCAAACTTAAAGCCATTTTTTAGGATGTATGGATTTATTGGTAGAATTGTTAGGAAGTTGTAAGAGAAAACCACTGTACTTGACAAGGTTTGTATTGCACAGCATTCTTAAAATTAGTTGTTTTTGAAAATCAAGGCAGTATACGGGCTGAAGTGACTGCCATAATGTATTAGGAACCCTAAAGGTCATGGCCTCATTTGAATTTATAGAAGATGAACTAAACGATGGCAACGGTCAAGCCCGTTTCACTGTATTTGGTGTAGGTGGCGGTGGCGGTAATGCCGTTCAGCACATGGTACAGTCTGATATTCAGGGTGTTAAATTCGTTTGTGCCAATACAGATAAACAAGCACTTGACTGTATGAATGCTCCTTTCAAAATTCAGTTAGGTGAGCAAAGTACACGTGGTCTAGGTGCAGGCGCTAACCCAGAAGTGGGTCAAGTTGCAGCAGAAGAAAGTCGTGAAATTATTCGTCAGCACCTTGAAGGGACTGACATGGTGTTTGTAACCGCTGGTATGGGTGGTGGTACAGGTACTGGTGCAGCTCCGGTTGTTGCTGAAGTTGCTAAAGAAATGGGGATTTTGACTGTTGGTGTGGTAACGACTCCATTTAACTTTGAAGGTCGTCGTCGTCAAAAGTCAGCTGAACGCGGTATCGAAGCGTTAGAAGCACATGTTGATTCATTGATTATTATTCCTAACCAGCGTTTGTTAAGCGTGTATGGTGATATTTCAATGAAAGATGCCTATAAAAAGGCAGATGATGTATTGTTAAACGCTGTACGCAGTATCTTTGATCTTGTTGTTAATCGCGGTCACATTAACCTTGACTTCGCCGATTTGAAAACTGCAATGAGTACTCGCGGTTACGCAATGATGGGTGCTGGTTTGGGCCGTGGTGAAGACCGTGCGCGTCAAGCTGCTGAACAGGCAATCCGTAGTCCATTACTAGATAACGTAAATATTATTAATGCCAAAGGCGTGTTAATTAACATTACGGGTGGTGATGACATCACGTTACGTGAAACAGAAATCATTACTGATGTGGTTAACCAAATTGTTGACCTTGATGAAGGCGAAATCTTCTACGGTACAGTATTTGATCCAGATGCGCGTGATGAATTACGTGTAACTGTGATTGCAACTGGTTTGACTCGTAATGCTGCTGATGCAGAACCGAGAAAGCGTAATACAGTGAGCCATACATCAACTCAATCTGCACAATCTGTAGATGAAGATGATGTTCCTGCAATTAATAAACGCCAAAATGCTGAAACTGATGTAAATAATGCGCCAAGTTCATCACCGCGTTCTTCGCCAATGAGTATTCAAGATTACTTGAAAAATCAGCAACGTAAGTAATTCGGTCTTTGATCTATTAAAAGGCAGTGTTTAAACACTGCCTTTTTTTATTTTTGATCAATGACTAAATATGCTAACGTATAGCGGTTTTAAAAAAGAAGTTACAAAGCATGGTGAAACAGCGTACTCTCAATCGTGTGGTAAAAGCGAGTGGAATAGGTCTTCATAGCGGTCAAAAAGTGATGATCAATTTCATTCCACATACCGTGGATGGAGGTATTGTATTTCGCCGTATCGATTTGAATCCACCTGTTGATATTCCTGCTAATGCATTGCTTATTCAAGAAGCATTTATGTGTTCGAACCTTGTTACCGGTGATATTAAAGTAGGTACGATTGAGCATGTAATGAGCGCGATTGCGGGTTTAGGAATTGATAATTTAATCGTAGAAGTATCAGCATCCGAAGTGCCAATTATGGATGGTAGTGCTGGACCATTTATTTATCTATTAATGCAAGGTGGCTTGCGCGAGCAAAATGCCCCTAAAAAATTTATAAGAATATTAAAACCAGTTGAAGCTTTAATTGAAGATAAAAAAGCAATTTTTCGACCACATAATGGTTTTCAGCTCAACTTTACCATTGATTTTGATCATCCTGCATTTGCAAAAGAATACCAGTCTGCGACAATCGATTTTTCAACCGAAACGTTTGTGTATGAGGTCAGTGAAGCACGAACTTTTGGTTTTATGAAAGACTTAGATTATCTCAAAGCAAATAATTTGGCTTTAGGTGCAAGTCTGGATAATGCCATTGGTGTAGATGATACAGGGGTTGTGAACGAAGAAGGTTTACGATTTGCTGACGAATTTGTTCGACATAAAATTTTAGATGCAGTGGGTGATTTGTATTTACTTGGTCATCAAATTATTGCCAAGTTCGATGGCTATAAATCGGGACATGCTTTAAATAATCAGCTGTTACGCAATGTTCAAAGTGATCCGAGTAATTATGAAATTGTAACATTTAATGACGAGAATGAATGTCCAATTCCATATGTGAGTGTGACATAAGTCATTGTCTTTATTTGTCTATGTTATAATGTAACAATGGATAGTGTGATTTTTATCACAAAATAAGAACGATTCTAATTAAGAAATGGAAAGCTCATCATTTTTTATTGCTTGCCAAACGTAGTAAAGCTTGGCTAAGCTTAGGGTCGCTCACGAAGTCGGCGGCACTACGTAACATTTCTTGTGTTTCCGGGGGGATGGATTTAGAAGGCTCAGATGATGAGGGCGCTGTAGAAATAGTTTTATTTCTCAAGCGAACTTGTATTCTTTGTAAGTCTTTTAGTCCTTCAAGTTGAGATAATTTAGATATATATTGGCTCTGTAAATAGCTGAGTTGACTAATCATTGCCTGATTTTCACCAGTAATAATTAAAGTGCCATTTTGATAACACACGACCTGCCATTGTTCCGGTTGGGGCAATAAGGGTTGGATTATTTTCGTAAGTCTTTGCCATTGCGCGACTTGCGTTGTTAGAAACGTAAGGTTTCCTGTTTTTATGTGTTTTCCGGATTGTTGAAAAACGTTATCGGGTTTAGACATTGATCATTCTCGAATGGTTTCTTGTCTCCATCTTAAGCGTTCATTTCGACTGATATCAAGGAAGAGATCATAAGGAACTTGAGTAAGAACAGTTTCAAGAGGTTTTTATGCACACGCGTCGTATTTTATTAGCATTTTCACTAGCCGCTTCGGCAGCATCGGTTGCTTTTGCAGATTATCAAAATATTAACCAATCTACAGATTCAGATCGATTGGAACAGTTATCAAAAACATTATCTCAAGGTTCATATACGCATCCTGATGATTTAGATCTTCCGGCAAGTGCAAAAGTTTCAGTCACTTTACGCCCAAAAACAGTTGAGCTCAACAATGACTCACTGGCAAAAAAATATGGTAATACAACCGCTAAAAACTCTTTTAATACCTCTTCTTCAAATCCTTATTCTTGGTTAGTTTCTCATCCTCTTCCTGATAGCGTACGTGTTTCTTCTAACTTTGGTGGTCGTACCATGGGTGGCCGTGCAGAGCATCACGGTGGTTTAGATATGTCTGCGCCAAGTGGCACGCCAATCTATGCAACAGGTCCTGGTATTGTAACTAAATCAGGTTGGGGTACAGGTTATGGTCAGTATGTAGAAATCAACCATGGTAATGGTTATTTAACACGCTATGCACACGCTTCACGTTTAATGGTTCGTGTGGGTGATCAGGTTTCTGCTGGTGATCATATTGCTAATGTGGGTTGTACAGGTCGTTGTACTGGACCACATTTACACTATGAAGTAGTAAAAGATGGTCAACGTAAGAATCCATCAACTTACTTAGCAATGTTGCCTTAAATCGTATTTGTTAAAAATTAGGATTATTAAATTTTTGAATCTGAAATGAGATAAAACCTTTCTTAACGCAATTATCGTATAAAAAAACGCCTATATTGGCGTTTTTTTGTTATTTTGAGTCATGCTCGGTCAATGACTATTCATTCAGAAAATAATAGGGCCCCCTCACATTCACCCGTGGCAATAACTTGAGAGGGGCAAAACGTGGTAAAAATACAAAGTAGATTAGAGAACAAGGAACAGGTGAATTATGGCGTTTTACGGTGACTCCGACGCACAAGAAACCCAAGAATGGCAAGATGCATTCGATTCAGTTTTACAACATATGGGAACTGAGCGAGCGGCATTCTTGTTGGAAAAACTTTACCAACAAGCAATTGCTAAGCATGTTCCAATTCAACGTCTCAATACACCTTACTTAAATACAATTTCTGTTGAAGAACAACCTGCAATGCCAGGCGACCAAGATATGGAACGCCGTATTCGTGCATTGATTCGTTGGAATGCCTTAGCAATGGTTCTTCGTGCGAATAAAACAGGTGATGATTTAGGTGGTCACTTAGCGAGTTTCGCATCAAGTGCAACATTATATGACGTAGGTTTTAACCATTTCTTCCGCGCAAACAGCAATAGCTTTGGCGGAGATATGATTTATTACCAAGGACACTGTGCTCCTGGTATTTATGCACGTTCATTCCTTGAAGGACGTTTAACTGAAGAGCAGTTAAGTAATTTCCGCCGTGAAGTTGGCGGTAACGGTTTACCAAGCTATCCACACCCATATTTAATGCCGGACTATTGGCAATTCCCAACTGTATCAATGGGTCTTGGTCCAATTATGTCGATTTATCAAGCACACATTCAAAAATATTTGATGAACCGTGGCTTGATCAAAGAAGAAGATCGTAAAGTCTGGGCATATCTTGGTGATGGTGAGATGGATGAGCCAGAAAGTACTGGTGCAATTTCACTTGCTGGTCGCGAAAAGCTTGATAACCTCATTTGGGTGGTGAACTGTAACTTACAGCGTCTAGATGGCCCTGTACGTGGTAACGGTAAAATCATTCAAGAATTAGAATCTTTATTCCGTGGCGCAGGCTGGCGTGTCATTAAAGTAGTATGGGGTCGTCATTGGGATCCGCTACTTGCAAAAGACAGCACAGGCGCTTTAAAAGCGGTAATGGAAGAAACTGTTGATGGTGAATACCAACGCTACCAAGTAAAAGGTGGTGCATATACACGTGAGAAATTCTTTGGCAAGTACCCAGAAGCTGCTGAACTTGTAAAAGATTTAAGCGATGAAGATATCGATAATCTCAACCGTGGTGGTCATGACCCATATAAAGTTTTTGCTGCCTATGCAGAAGCAATGAAAGCTAAAGGTCAACCAACAGTTATTCTTGCAAAAACTGTTAAAGGTTACGGTTTATCTGAAGAAATTGAAGCGGTGAACAAAACTCACCAAATCAAGAAAATGCAGATCGACTCTTTGAAATATGTACGTGACCGTTTTAACCTTCCATTTACAGATGATAAATTAGAAGAGCTCCCATTTTACCGCCCAAGTGAAAACTCTCCAGAAATGAAGTACATGAAGGCGCGTCGTGAAGCATTAGGTGGTTACCTTCCTGCACGTCGTAAAGAGAGTGAAATTTTAGCGATTCCTGAATTGTCTGTATTTGATGCTGTATTAAACGGTTCAGGTGGTAAAGAACAATCTACTACGATGGTAATGGTTCGTTTAATTGCTGCTTTACTTAAAGAAAAAGCAATTAAAGACCGCGTAGTCCCAATCGTTCCAGACGAAGCACGTACTTTCGGTTTAGAAGGGATGTTCCGTCAGCTCGGTATTTATGCCGCTCACGGTCAAAAATATACTCCAGAAGACCAAGAACAGTTAATGCATTATCGTGAAGCAAGTGATGGTCACATGCTTCAAGAAGGGATTAACGAAGCTGGTGCGATGAGCGCATGGGCTGCGTTAGCGACAAGTTATTCAACGAATAACTTGCCAATGATTCCAATGTACATGTACTACTCAATGTTTGGTTTCCAACGTATTGGTGACATTGCATGGGCAGCTGGTGATGCACAAGCTCAAGGTTTCTTGTTAGGTGCAACTGCTGGTCGTACTACATTGAACGGTGAAGGTTTACAGCACCAAGATGGTCATTCACATATCTTGGCAAACACGATTCCAAACTGCGTATCTTATGATCCATGTTTTGGTTATGAGTTAGCTGTAATCGTTCATGACGGTTTACAACGTATGTATGTGAACCAAGAGCGTGTGTTCTATTACCTAACTGTAATGAACGAAAACTACGAGCATCCTGCAATGCCTGAAGGCGCTGAGGAAGGCATTAAGCGTGGTATGTACTTGTTCGAAAAAGATGAAAAAGCAACTGTCCAATTACTTGGTTCAGGTGTAATTCTTCGTGAAGTGATCAAAGCTGCGAAAATCTTGCGTGATGAATACCAAATCCACTCAAACGTTTGGAGTGTCACAAGCTTCAATGAGTTATCACGTGATGGTATGGCATGTGAAGAATACAACCGCTTACACCCACTTGCTGAAGAAGTGAAAGAATCTTGGGTATCTAAGCAATTACGTGGTACAGAAGGTATTGTAGTTTCTGCTACAGACCATATGCGTGCGTACAGCGAACAAATCCGTGCTTATCTTCCAGATGGCCGCCCATTTGTTGCATTAGGTACAGATGGTTATGGTCGTTCAGATACGCGTGCTAACTTACGTAGTTTCTTTGGTGTTGATGCTGCACATATCGTTGTTGCTACTTTGAAAAAATTAGCTGACGAAGGTGAAGTAGATGCACGTTTAGTGAAAGATGCAATTTCTAATTTTGAGTTAGATACTGACCGTCCGGTTGCATGGGCTCCACAAGCACATCCGGAAGTTCAGCCAGTTGCTGAATACAATGAAACGCAAACAGGTGAGGGGAACTAAGCATGCAAATTAAGACCCCTGATATTGGTGTAGATAAAGCAGTTGTTGCTGAAATTTTAGTAAAAGTTGGTGACAGCATTGCTGAAAATGACAGTCTTGTTTTGCTTGAGTCTGATAAAGCCTCTGTTGAAGTGCCTAGCACTTCAGCAGGTGTGGTAAAAAGCATCTTAATCAAGGAAGGCGATAGCGTAACTGAAGGTACGGTATTGTTTGAACTTGAAGCTGAAGGTGCAGCACAAGCTGCTCCAGAACCAACACCAGCTCCTGCGGCTGAAAAGCCAGCTGCTCCAACACCTGCACAACAAGCTCAAGCTTCAGCTCAACCTGCTGCCACTACATCAACTGCAACTGTTGACGTAACTGTCCCTGACATTGGTGTTGAAAAAGCATTAGTTGGCGAAATCCTCGTTAAAGTGGGTGACCAGATTGATGTTGAGCAAAGCATCGTTGTAGTTGAATCTGACAAAGCAACTGTAGAAGTACCAAGCAGTACTGCTGGTATTGTAGAAAGCATTCAAGTTAAAGAAGGCGATACAGTTAAAGAAGGTGTTGTGCTCATTAAAGTGAAAACAACGTCTGCATCAAGTGCGCCAGTTGAAGCTCCTGCTTCTACAGCAGCACCTGCACCAGTTCAACAAGAAACTGTAGCTGCGGCTGCTACTCAATCTGGTCCAGTTGATATTAACGTTCCTGACTTGGGTGTAGATAAAGCAGTTGTTGCTGAAATCTTGGTACAAGTTGGCGATAAAGTGGATGTAGACCAAAGCCTTGTTGTGGTTGAGTCAGATAAAGCGACTGTTGAAGTTCCAAGTACTGTTGCGGGTGTTGTGAAAGCGATTCACTTGCAAGCAGGCCAACAGGTTTCACAAGGTATATTGCTTGCAACAATTGAAGCTGAAGGCCAAGCACCTGCTGCGGCACCAGCGGCAAAAGCAGAAGTAGCTCCAGCTCCACAGGCAGCAGCTCCTGCTCCGACTCAGGCTGTATCTGCTCCAGCGTCTGGTAGTGATAAGTTAACCAAAGAGCAAGAAGCCGAAAACGCTAAAGTATATGCAGGCCCTGCTGTACGTAAGCTTGCTCGTGAACTTGGTGTGATTTTGTCACAAGTTAAAACTTCTGGTGAGCATGGTCGTGTTGTTAAAGAAGATATCTTTGCCTATGTGAAGACTCGTTTAACTGCGCCACAAGCTGCACCAGTTGCTGCGGCTGCACCAGCGGTTTCGGGTTTGCCAAAGCTGCCTGACTTCACTGCGTTTGGTGGTGTGGAAGAAAAAGTACTGACGCGTTTGCAGCAAGTATCAATTCCGCAATTGTCGTTGAATAACTTTATTCCGCAAGTTACTCAGTTTGATTTGGCTGATATCACTGAGTTAGAAGATTGGCGTAATGAACTGAAAGGCAACTTCAAAAAAGAAGGTATCAGCCTGACGATTATGGCATTCATTATCAAAGCAGTTGCGTACTTGTTGAAAGAAGAGCGTGAGTTCGCAGGTCATTTATCTGATGACGGTAAATCAGTGCTCTTGCGCAATGAAATCCATATGGGAATTGCGGTAGCAACACCTGATGGTTTAACTGTGCCAGTCCTTCGTAACCCAGACCAAAAATCAATTAAGCAAATTGCAGTTGAATTGGGCGTGTTGGGTCAAAAAGCACGTGATAAGAAATTAACACCGAAAGACTTACAAGGTGCGAATTTCACCATTTCAAGCTTAGGCGCAATTGGTGGTACAGCGTTTACACCACTTGTAAACTGGCCACAAGTTGCAATTTTGGGTATTTCACCTGCAACGATGCAGCCAGTATGGAATGGTAAAGACTTTGATCCGCGCTTAATGTTGCCGTTGTCATTGTCTTATGACCACCGTGTAATTAATGGTGCAGATGCTGCTCGCTTTACAAATAAACTTACGAAACTTCTTAAAGATATTCGTACTTTGTTAATCTAATGCTTTGAAATAATTAACTAAAACCTCGCTTCGGCGGGGTTTTGTTTTTGATATCTCTTTAATTAAATTTTGGGTTAATCTACAGATTAAGCAAGGCTTATTGAGCGTGAGGAGAAATTTCTCGTTATTAGGTAAAGGAGAAATAGTAAATGTTGGGTTTCCTGAAAATTATGTTGCCCTTACTGTTGATTGTATTTTTATTGATGGGAATATGGGTCAGTATTTTACATTTCCCGTGGGAATGGATGACTTATGTGGTGATGGGTTTTGAGGTGTTTGTAGCTACCTTGATTTTACCCTTTGAATATCAGACAGGAGTAAGTAATAACAATATTGGTTTCATTCATATAAGTGCCTATTTTGCAGTGTTATTAGGTATTGCACGCTTATTTGTTTGGGCGTGGGTAAAATTTGTTGCTTGAATGTTTGAAAAATAGAGTGACTTGATTATAATAAATACATACTTCATTGGGGAGTAGCCGCTATTTACAGCAAATGTGAATAGGTGATGGTCAACATAATTGTTCAACAGAACATGGTCATCATAGCTTAAACGTCTCATCGTTCCTGAGTTGGCAAGACCTTTGATTTACCACTCTGCAATCATTTTATGATATTTGGCTAGCAGGAGGGGTAGGTCATAGGCATTTATGCTAGCCAGAGAACTAATATGCAAGAATTTCTGATTTCTACATCGATTGTTGCCCTCGCTGAAATGGGTGATAAAACTCAACTATTGGCTCTGCTACTATCTGCGCGTTTCCGTAAGCCAATTCCTATTTTAATTGCGATTCTTTTAGCCACACTCATTAATCATGGTATTTCTGCTGTGCTTGGGCAGTGGATTACGACCGTTCTCAGTCCTGAAATTTTAGTTTGGGTGCTCGCTGTTGGTTTCATTGGTATGGCATTCTGGATGCTTATTCCAGATAAGCTCGATGATGAAACTGATAGTATTAATAAATGGCAAAAATTTGGTGTTTTTGGTGCAACCTTTATTTTATTTTTCTTAGCTGAAATTGGTGATAAAACACAAATTGCAACTGTGGCTTTAGCTGCACGCTATGACAGTATTTTCTGGGTAATGCTAGGTACAACAGTTGGTATGATGATTGCCAATGCTCCTGCTGTATTTATCGGTAATAAACTGGCAGAACGTTTACCTATCTCGCTTATTCATAAAATTGGTGCTGCTATTTTCTTAATTGTAGGTGTCTCTACACTAGTACAACATTATTTCTTTTAACACATTTTAAGCTGCCATAAAAAACGCACTCAATTCGAGTGCTTTTTTTTATAGGTCATTTTAGTAGTTAAACTTCAAAATACATTTATTTAAGAAAGTTTTAGAAGATTATGCAATTTCTTGATGATTCATTTATAGAATAAGAAAAGTAAAATCAATTTTAAAATATTATGAGAAATATCAATCAATTCATTGCAAGTACTTTAGAATCCCTTTATTTTAGTAGGGATATAAAAATATCTAATATTTAAAGTTTTTTTGGGGAATTGTATGGGGTTTGAAAAAACAACATCGCAGATACTATTTGATAATGGCGTACATAAATGTATTAGTTTTACCAGTTTGGTTAAAGGGGAAGGCATACAAGCCAATCAATTTTTAATTATTGATCATGAACGAGCAGCTGTAATCGATCCAGGTGGTGATTTGACCTACGTTCCATTAACGATGGAACTTAATAAATATACTCGTCTTAAAAATCTGGATTATGTAATTGCTTCACATCAAGACCCAGATATTATTACTTCAATGCCTCGTTGGTTAGTTTATACCGATGCTAAGGTGGTTGCCTCTAAATTATGGGCACGATTTTTACCTCACTTAAACTCGTCTTTTATGAGTGAGCGTATGAAAGGTAATTGGGAAGATCGTCTCATTGAGCTGCCAGATCGTGGTCAAGTGATTCAATTAGGTGAATCAAAGCTTGTCATGGTTCCTGCACATTTCCTACATTCGGTGGGTAATTTTCAGTTTTATGATCCAGTTGCCAAAATTTTATTTTCTGGCGATATGGGGGCTTCTATTGTTGAAGATGCAAGTCAGCCTCTCAAAGATTTTGATGCCCATGTGCTGAAAATGAAGGCTTTTCATCAGCGCTATATGTGCTCAAATAAAGTCATTCGTTTATGGGTTAACATGGTTCGTCAAATGGATATTGAAATGATTGTGCCTCAGCATGGTACTCCATTTATTGGCAAAGAAATGATTAAGCAGTTTTTAGACTGGATTGAGACCTTGCCATGTGGTGTAGATTTAATGACTGAGCAAATTTTTAGCTGTCCAACATAAAAAGTTAAGTTCAATATCTTGAGTCCAATTTGAATTTTTTTTAGGATTTTGCGTCACAGAAAAAATTTTGATGACGAGAATTTGAATAAAAATGTTATCTCAAGTTGCGACTCCAGATGAGTGCCTTCGCTGTGGGGCATGTTGTGCACATTTTCGAGTTTCATTTTACTGGGCTGAGGCCGAATTAATAGATGAACATCTCGTTGAACCTTTGACACCCGTTTATTCGTGTATGCGTGGAACCAATCAAGCTCAGCCAAGATGTCAGGCTTTGAAGGGCGAAATTGGTAAAGAGGTGGGCTGCTCTATTTATGCTGTCCGTAGTTCTACCTGTAAAGAGGTGCAGGTTGCTGATGAACAGTGTAACAAAGCACGCTTGGCGTACCAGTTGATTCCTCTGATTGAAGTAAACCCAGCAGATTCAGAAAATGATCATGACTATGATCAGGTGAGTTAAATATGAACTAACACGATAATAAGTGAGAAATATTTAGAGTAGGTGAATATCTATTGCTGAAAAAGGCAAAGATAATATGAAAATTGCATTGAAATTTGTTTATAATAGCTCACGGAATTTACCAGTGAGATTGTTATGCTGACCATCGTTCAAGAAGCGCTAACCTTCGATGATGTCTTATTACTTCCTGCCTACTCTACTGTTCTCCCAAAAGATGTCTCTCTAAAGACACGTTTAACTCGCGGCATTCATTTAAATATCCCATTAGTTTCAGCTGCAATGGATACAGTGACTGAGTCACGTATGGCGATTGCGATGTCACAAAATGGTGGTATCGGGATTTTGCACAAAAACATGGATATTGCTGCTCAAGCTGCAGAAGTACGCCGTGTGAAAAAATTCGAAGCGGGTATGGTGAAAGACCCTATCACTGTAACGCCTGAAACTACAGTACGTGAACTGATTGCAATTACCAGCGCTAATAACATTAGTGGTGTACCTGTTGTTAAAGACGGCAAGGTTGTTGGTATTGTGACAGGCCGTGATACGCGTTTTGAAACTAACTTGGAACAACCTGTTAGCAACATCATGACAGGTCAAGATCGTTTGGTCACTGTACGTGAAGGCGAGTCTAAAGAAAATATTCAAGCATTATTGCAAAAACACCGTATTGAAAAAGTCTTGGTCGTTGGCGAGAGCAATGAACTTAAAGGCTTAATTACGGTAACTGACTTCCGTAAAGCTGAGAGTTATCCAAACAGTTGTAAAGATGATCTTGGTCGTTTACGTGTTGGTGCTGCGGTAGGTACTGGTGCTGATACACCAAGTCGTGTGGAAGCATTGGTTGAAGCTGGTGTTGACGTTATTGTTGTTGATACAGCACATGGTCACTCTGCTGGTGTAATTGAACGTGTACGTTGGGTGAAACAAAACTTCCCTCAAGTACAAGTGATTGGTGGAAATATTGCAACTGGTGATGCTGCATTGGCATTATTAGATGCAGGCGCAGATGCTGTAAAAGTAGGTATTGGTCCTGGTTCTATCTGTACTACACGTATTGTAGCAGGTATTGGTATGCCTCAAATTTCTGCAATTGACAGCGTTGCTAGCGCACTAAAAGATCAAATTCCTTTAATTGCAGATGGCGGTATCCGTTTCTCTGGTGATATGGCTAAAGCGATCGGTGCTGGTGCAAGCACAATCATGGTCGGCTCACTTCTAGCTGGTACTGAAGAAGCACCTGGTGAAGTTGAATTCTTCCAAGGTCGTTACTACAAAGCATATCGTGGTATGGGTTCATTAGGTGCAATGGCTGGAGCTACTGGTTCTGCTGACCGTTACTTCCAAGACTCAAAAGCGGGTGCTGAAAAATTAGTACCAGAAGGTATTGAAGGTCGTGTTCCATATAAAGGCCCAATGGGTAATATCGTTCATCAAATGATGGGTGGTTTACGTTCATCAATGGGCTATACAGGTTCAGCTGTGATTGAAGATCTTCGCCAAAATGCGAAATTTGTGAAAATTACTTCAGCGGGTATGTCTGAGTCACATGTTCATGATGTAACGATTACTAAAGAAGCTCCAAACTATCGTGTTGGTTAGATTTTAGTAACTAAATCAACTAAGAAAGCCGTCAGTACACTGACGGCTTTTTGTTTTTGGTGTAAAGTAAATCTAATGAAAAGAGATATGGCAAAATAGCCATATATGAAATGAGCCGCGGCCGAAGTGGCGTAAAAATGAGATAAGCTATGAGTTATTTTGGAACGGATGGTATTCGTGGAAAATTTGGGCAAATGCCTATTACTCCAGAGTTTGCTTTAAAACTCGGATTTGCCGCAGGGAAGGTATTAAAACGAACGAGTCAAAAAAATAAACCACTTGTTGTATTAGGAAAAGACACTCGTTTATCTGGTTATATTTTGGAATCTGCTTTACAGGCTGGCTTAAACGCTGCTGGTGTATATGTTCATTTATTAGGTCCATTACCGACACCTGCGATTGCACATCTTACTCGTGCATTACATGCCCATGCAGGTATTGTAATTTCTGCATCACATAATCCGTATTATGATAATGGGATTAAATTTTTCTCAAGTGAAGGTAAAAAATTACCGGATTCATTACAAGAAGAAATTAATAAAGAATTAGAAAAGGATTTATTCATTGAGGACACTGCAAATTTAGGTAAAAGTGTTCGTGTAAATGATGCAAATGGTCGCTATATCGAATTTTGTAAATCTACTTTCCCTTACCACTTCGATTTAAATAATTTAAAGATCGTGTTGGACTGTGCACATGGTGCAGCCTATAGTGTTGGCCCTTCAGTTTTTCGTGAACTAGGTGCTAAAGTTGTTGCTTTATACAACGAACCAGACGGTTTAAACATTAATGAGAACTGTGGTTCAACACATCCAGAACACTTACAAAAAGCAGTGGTTGAGCATGAAGCAGATTTAGGTATTGCCTTTGATGGTGATGCTGACCGTGTTGTGATGGTTGATAAGTTTGGTCACTTAATTGATGGTGACCATATCTTGTACATTTTAGCCACTCAGGCGAAAAATAAGCCAGTAGGGGTTGTTGGTACGGTCATGAGTAATATGGCACTTGAAATTGCACTTGAAAAAGCAAATGTTGGCTTTGTTCGTGCAAAAGTTGGTGACCGTTATGTATTGCAAGCTTTAGAAGAAAATGGTTGGGTGATAGGTGGTGAGCCTTCCGGTCATATTTTAACTTTGGACAAGAGCACAACTGGTGACGCGATTATTGCAGCACTTCAAGTGTTAACTGTAATGGTTGAACAGAATAAAGCGCTCCATGAACTAGTTCAGGACTTTGAATTATTCCCACAAGTGCTGGTAAATATACGTTTAGAACAAATGCTTGATCCGTATTCTATTCCTGCATTGGTTACCGAATTTGATAAAGCAGAAGCACAGCTTAAAGGTCGTGGTCGTATCCTGATTCGTAAGTCAGGAACTGAGCCAGTCATTCGCGTCATGGTTGAAGGTGATGACGAACAAGAAGTGAATGCTTTGGCTGAACATTTAGCAAATGCAGTTCGTTCACAAGCACAAGTCGCATAAGGTGTATGGCATGAGTGATGTCATTAAAGATTTAAGCGAATTACGCTTAAGTTATGAACAAGGTGAGTTGTACGAGACGCAAGTCGCTAGCAATCCACATGAGCAATTCTTAGGTTGGTTTAATTATGCTTTAGCTGCGAACTTGCACGAACCGTATGCAATGTCGTTAGCAACTGCAAGTGCTAGCGGTCGCCCGCATGTCAGAACTGTATTATTACGTGGTGCCACAGAAGCAGGGTATGATTTTTATACCAATTATGACAGCCAGAAAGGGGCAGATTTGGCAGAAAATCCATATGCTGAACTGTTATTTTATTGGCCAAGTCTAGAGCGTCAGGTACGTGTGGGTGGGCATGTTGTGAAGATTCCTGAACAGGAATCTACCGACTATTACCATAAGCGTCCACGTGATAGCCAGATTGCAGCTCATATTAGTACGCCTCAAAGCGGAAAGATCGAAAGTCGAGAGTTATTGCAACAGCGCTTCCAAGACTTGCAACAACAAATTCAAAGCCGTGAAATACTCGATAAGCCTGAGTTTTGGGGCGGATATCGTCTGCAACCGGACTATTATGAATTCTGGCAAGGGCGACCAAATCGTTTACATGACCGCTTGAGTTATGAAAAAATCGACGGTCAATGGACGTTGCACCGACTGATGCCTTAAATGACAAAAATACAAATTAAACAAAGACCTTTATTGACACGCCCTGAACAGTTTCAGGGCGTGCCTCCGTTTATTGCCGAGATTTTGGCAAGACGTGGAGTGCAATCTGAACAAGAACTAGAGCTAAAACTTAAGAACCTGCTTGCGCCAGAGCTCAAAGGAATGGATGCTGCTGTCGCATTAATGGATCAAGCCATTGATGAGCAGAAAAAAATAGTTATTGTGGGGGACTATGATGCCGATGGTGCAACTAGTACAGCTTTAATGATGCTCGTGCTTCGCGATATGGGAGCACAAGTCGACTATTTAGTTCCAGACCGATTTAAATACGGTTATGGCCTTACTCCTGCTATTGCTGAACTTGCACATCAAACTTATCAACCTGATTTATTAATTACAGTCGATAATGGAATTTCCAGCCATGCTGGTGTTGAAGCAGCACATGCTCTAGGCATGCAAGTCATTATTACCGACCATCATCTAACGACCAAAGAGACCCCACTTGCTGAGGCGGTGGTGAACCCGAATCAATTGGGATGTGAGTTTCCAAGTAAAGCGCTTGCTGGTGTTGGTGTTGCTTTTTATGTACTTGCCAATTTGGCGAGTTTACGTAGTAGACAAGGCAAAAGCACAAGCAAAGTCACTCAATATTTAGATTTAGTCGCTTTGGGCACTTATGCCGATGTGGCTGTTCTAGACTATAACAATCGTATATTGGTCGATGCAGGCGTAAAGCGCATTCAGCAACATCAGTGTCGAGTAGGAATCTTAGCCTTACTCGATATCACAGGTCGGGAAGCTACTTCAATACGTGCTCAAGACTTAGGATTTGTTCTTGGTCCGCGTATTAATGCAGCAGGGCGTATGGAGAGCATGCGTATTGGGATAGAGTGTTTATTGGCCGAGACAATGGAAACAGCATACCCCATTGCTCAGCAATTAAACCAGCTAAATATAGATCGTCGTCAAATTGAAGGGGAGATGAAGCAACAAGCTTTATCGGCCTTAGATACTTTGCAACTTTCACAGCAAGATATTCCTGCGGCGCTTGTTCTATTTGAAGAAAACTGGCACCAAGGTGTAATTGGTATTGTTGCGGGGCGTTTAAAAGAGCAGTTCCATCGACCAACGATAGTTTTTGCACCTGATGAAGATGGCATTCATATTAAAGGTTCTGCGCGTTCAATTGACGGTGTGCACATTCGAGATACCATTGAGCAAGTTGCCGAACAACATCCTGAGTTGGTGAGCCATTTTGGTGGGCATGCTGCAGCAGCAGGTTTGACGATACGTAAAGAAAACTTTGAGGCTTTTAAAACAGTATTTAGTAACTGTGTGGCTTCAATGGATGAATCTATCTTTCAAGCGACCTTATGGACTGATGGTGAGCTACCTGTTTCTGCTTTGCAGTTAGATACCTTGAACTGGATTGAACAGTTAGGCCCGTGGGGACAAAAATTTCCACTGCCTCAATTTGAAGGATATTTTAAAGTTATCGATTTCCGTTGGCTCAAAGATACACACTTAAAACTTAAATTGGCTTTAGATCAATATAGTTTCGATGCAATTGCTTTTAACGCAGCAGGCCGCTTCGAGTTTGATCCTATGCGTGACCATGTACATTTAGTCTATGAAATAGACCGTAATGTTTTTAATGGTAATGTGAGGTTACAGCTGCGAATTGTGCATTTAAAACAATAAAAAATCCGCTCAATTGAGCGGATTTTTTAATCTAGGTAAGATTAGAAGCGGTATGCTGCACGAACACCATAAGTGTTGTCGTTATCACCGAAACCAATACGACCTTCAACACTTACTTGCTGATTCAAGAATTTTTTAGCATTAATGCCCCATTCGTCTTTATCAGTTAAGTCATTGTTGTAGTAGTCCACACCTAAACTTAAAGTTTTATCGATGTAGTAGTCGCCACGAACTTTATATTCGTCAAGGTCACCAAACGCGCCATAAGCTTCAAGGTTTACGTCATGTTGACCAACTTGAGTTACGTATTTTGCACGAACGGTAGGGTCTGCACCGTCTTTACCGTCTTTTTCGTCATAACCTTTAACACCTAAAGCAAGTAACAAACCAGGTGCTGGTAAGTAACCTACTTCAGCCGCATAAGTTGTAACTTTCTGGTCGTAGTTTGTGTTGTCGATTTCGCGTTCATTTCTGCCTACATCACCGCTAAGGTAGAAGTCAGTATTAGGAACATAGTATTCAACACCTACGCCGTATTGAGTATCTTTAGTACCGCTGTTATCGCCATAGTTAACGTGTGCGTTAACATTGCTTGCACGGTTTAAGAATGCTGCTTCAGCAAGCGGTGCATTACGTGTTTGAACAGGGTTGAAATAATATGTACCATCAACACCAAATTTGCTTACGCTGCTGCCGTTATCTGGATCAAGATAAGTGTAAGAACCACCAACTTCAGCTTGGTAAGCGTTTGCTGCGCCACTTACTGCAAGCGCAGATAAAAGAGCTGATGCAATTGCTAGTTTTTTCATGGAATCTCTCCCCTCTAAAAACGATTTTATAAATGTTTTGTTACAACTTTTAGTCTAGAGCAAAATCATTTAGCGTCAATCTTGTACGAGTAACTGTACTGTAACCATGTGCTTTTTTTGTAAATTTAATTAAATTAAGTTATTGATTTAAATTAATAAACACATAATGTTTTATTTTATTAAAATTGAGGATATTTTGTGTAGAAACTTAAAAATGCTGGAAAAGTACCCAATTTTGTATGGGGATGTTACGAATAAAGCTTAAAATCTTCTGAAAGAAATAAAAACTTTTTAAATTGAAAATATGAGTTAAAGATTAAAGCAGGTTCGAAGATAACCATAGCTATGATAAAATATTCGACTGTTTATCTGCTTTTATGGGAACACTCGCGTGGAAATTAATCCTTATCTAAACCAATTGAAAGACTTAACTGATCGTAGCCAAACACTACGGGGGTATCTTTGACTACGATCTGAAAAAAGAGCGTTTAGAAGAAGTTTTACGTGAGTTAGAAGACCCTGCGATCTGGAATGATCAAAACCGTGCTCAGGCAATGGCAAAAGAAAAAGGCGAACTAGAAAACGTTATTAATGTATTAGATGGCTTATCTACACAGCTTGAAGATGCGAAAGCAATGCTCGATTTAGCTGTTGAAGCTGATGATGAAAGCTTGCTGGTAGATGTGCAATCTGAACTTGGCGCTGCCGAAGAAGAATTAGCAAAACTTGAATTCCGCCGTATGTTTAGCAACCCAATGGACCCGAATCCTTGCTATGTCGAGATTCAAGCAGGTTCAGGTGGTACAGAAGCACAAGATTGGGCTTCAATGTTATTACGTATGTATATGCGCTGGATTGAACGTCACGGTTTTAAAGCAGAACTTATGGAAGTATCTGATGGTGACGTTGCAGGTATCAAATCTGCAACGATTCGTGTTGAAGGTGAATATGCATATGGCTGGTTACGTACAGAATCTGGTGTACACCGTTTAGTGCGTAAGTCACCATTTGACAGTGGTAACCGCCGTCATACTTCATTCTCTGCGGTGTTTATTTCACCGGAAGTTGATGACAATATCGAAATCGATATTAATCCTTCGGATGTTCGTACTGATACTTACCGTGCATCTGGTGCAGGTGGTCAGCACATTAACAAAACAGATTCAGCAGTTCGTTTGACGCACATTCCATCTGGTATTGTGGTTGCATGTCAAAACCAGCGTTCACAACATGCGAACCGTGATCATGCATGGAAACAGTTACGTGCAAAATTGTATGAACTAGAAATGCAAAAACGTAATGAAGCTGCTCAAGCACTTGAAGACTCGAAGTCTGATATTGGTTGGGGTAGCCAAATTCGTTCTTATGTACTTGATGACTCTCGTATTAAGGACTTACGTACAGGTGTTGAAAATTCAAATACTGGTGCAGTTCTTGACGGTGACCTTGATCGTTTCATTGAAGCGAGTTTAAAGCAGGGGTTATAAGAGTCTTTCGAACTTTTAGTTCTTTAAAACTCTTAAATTTTTAGCGATTAAAACGGCAAAGCAGTTCAGTGATCGGAAGTTAATCGGAAAAATACGATATGAATATCGAAAAAAATGGATATGAATATCGAAAAAATGCGATATTATGTTTTCGAAATGCTGAACGAAGCTTTGTTCGTTTAAAAGACGTGTTGAGCCTATGGATATTGATGCAATTAGCAAAGCCCTAGCCAATCCTCTGCGTCGGCAGATTCTGCAATGGTTAAAAGAACCTGCGCATTATTTACCGGTAGAAGAGTGTGGTGGTAGTTTTGAAAAAGGGGTTTGCGCAGGTCATATTGAACGTTTGGGTAAAGTAGCTCAGTCTACAATGTCCAATCATTTGTCTGTATTACAGCAGGCCGGTCTCATTCAGGTCCAAAAATATGGACAATGGTCTTATTTTTCACGTAACGAAGCTTTGATTCAGCAATATATCGAACATTTAAAACAAACACTTTAAAACCAATAAAGTGTAAGTCGAGGCGATCATGGCTGAACTCAATACTCCCTTAACAGTTGGTGATTTTGAAATTAAAAATCGACTGGTAATGGCCCCATTAACACGTGCACGTAGTGGCGAAAGCCGTGTTCCAAACGACTTAATGGTGGAATATTATCAGCAACGTGCAAATGCTGGTCTCATTCTCACGGAAGCAACAGTGATTGGTTCAAAAACTGTGGGTTATGCAGACACCCCTGGACTATGGTCACAAGAGCAGGCACAAGCGTGGAATAAGATTATTGACGCAGTTCATGCGCAAGGTTCAAAAATTGTAGTTCAGCTTTGGCATGTGGGCCGTATTTCAGACCCTGAACTTTTAGATGGTGATATTCCAGTTGCACCAAGTGCGATTCAACCTGCGGGTGAAGTGAGTCTATTACGCCCTAAACGCCCATTTGTAAAACCGCGTGCACTTTCAATTGAAGAAATTCAAGAAGTTGTAGCTCAATATAAACATTCAGCAGAACTGGCTAAAGCAGCAGGTTTTGACGGTGTTGAGTTGCATGCTGCAAATGGTTATTTAATTGACCAGTTCCTTCAAAGTAATACCAACCAACGTGATGATGAGTATGGTGGTCCGGTTGAAAATCGTGCTCGCTTGTTATTAGAAGTGGTTGATGCCTTTATTGAAGTGTGGGGCGCTGGCCGAGTAGGTGTACACATTGCACCGCGTGGCGACTCTCATGATATGGGTGATGAAAATCCATTAGCGACATTCGGTTATGTGGTTGAACAATTGAGTCAACGTAATGTAGCTTTCATTTTCTCTCGCGAATACGAAGCTGCCGATAGTATTGGTTCGCAATTACGTGAAAAATTTAATGGTGTGTGGATTGCCAATGAAAATCTGACACCAGAGTCGGCAAAACGTATTTTACGTGAAGGTCAGGCAGATGCAGTATCTTTTGGTAAGGCTTATATTGCGAACCCAGACCTTTTACAACGTTTAGAGCAAGGTCTACCATTAAATGAAATTCAACCAACGACTTTATATGCTAAAGGCGCTGAAGGTTATACAGACTACCCTGCTTTAGAAGCTTCATAAAATCATTTTATTATTAAGTTTTTCTTTTTACTGAACTTGCTCTTTTGTGAGTTCAGTCAATGACTTTTCTTGTATATGGTAGAGTTTAGGTATCGAAACTCTGCCATTTTTTTTATCTATGTTATATTTTCCCCAGTTTTTAAATTTTGACTATTTGAGGCAAACCGCTTGGCGACCCCATTTTGGTACAACACAGCACTCCATTTATTAAAACCGTTTTATCGCTGGCGAATAAAAAGACGTGCAGAAAGTCTGGAATTATATCATCAGGAATGTCTGGAAAGATTTGGGCCGTTTGAAGATCCGAAGAATGTAAAAGCCATCTGGTTTCATGCGGTTTCAGTCGGGGAAACCAATGCTGCACAGCCACTCATTGAGCACTATCTCAAACTTGGACAGCCAGTTTTAGTGACCAATACTACAAAAACAGGTCAGGCACGTGCCAAGTCACTTTTTTTAAAAGAACCGTATCTAGATTTATTTCAAGCAGTCTATTTGCCTGTAGACCAAAAACCGCTTTTAAAACAATTCTTCGAATCATACAAACCGAGACTTTTAGCATTAGTTGAAACTGAGCTTTGGCCCAATTTAATTGATCAAGCCAAGTTACAGCATGTGCCTTGTTTGTTGCTTAATGCTCGCCTATCTGAAAAGTCAGCAAAAGGCTATAGCAAAGTCTCAAGTTTAACTGCCGGTATGTTAAAGCAAATCGACTGGGTATTAGCACAAGATAGTGCAACCCGTCAGCGTTATGTCGAGCTTGGTTTAGATGAGCATAAAAGTCAGGTCGTTGGAAATATTAAGTTTGATATTCATGCGCCCGAGGCTTTTATTAAAAAAGCTGCCCAATTGCATCAGCAGTGGTATTTGGAAAACCGTCAGGTTGTGACGATTGCCAGTACACATGCACCTGAAGAACAACAAATTTTAGAAGCACTTGCGCCTCATTTAAATTCCAATCGTGAGTTGGTATGCATAGTTGTGCCTCGTCATCCTGAACGCTTCGATGAAGTATTTGAAATTTGTCAAAATTTAAATTTAGTTACGCATCGTAGAAGTATGGGGCAAAGTATTCATGCCAGTACGCAGGTTTATTTGGCCGATAGCATGGGTGAGCTTTGGTTATGGTACGCTTTAAGTCAAGTGTGCTTTGTAGGTGGTTCTTTAAATGAGCCGGGTGGTGGACATAATATTTTAGAACCTATGGTTTTAAATGTACCTACAGTGGTGGGGCCGCGTTATTTCAACTTTCAAACAATTGTCGATGAGTTCATTGATGAAAATGGTGTACTGATTGCTCAAGATGCACAGCAGGTCGTTGATATCTGGTTGGCTTGTCTGGCAGAACCTGAAGCTACTGAACAGCTCGTTACACAGGCGCATAAAGTATTGCAGCGTAATCAAGGTTCGCTACAAAAACATATTGGGGTGATTAACCGGTATTTGGCCGAAAAACCATGAATATTGTTTTACTAGAACCTGAAGATACTCAGTCAGAAATCTGGTCGATTCATTCAAAGCGTCAATTACAACATTTACGTGAACATCTTGATATTACGGTTGGCCAAAATCTGAAAGTTGGTATTCGTAATGGCACGCGTTATGTCACAGAAATTGTTTCGATTGATGAGCAAGAAGTGTGTATACGCCCTATTCGTGAAGAAGCAGTACCGGCAAAACTTCCAGTTCATTTAATTGTGGCTTTACCAAGACCTAAAGTTTTGCGCCGTTTAATTATGGATAGTGTGACTTTAGGTGTTGAAAGAATCAGTTTGATCCATAGTTATCGCGTTGATAAAAGCTATTGGCAAACTCCATTTTTACAGCAAATAGATAACTATGTGACGCTTGGACTTGAACAAGCAGGTGACACCATCGTTCCTGAAATTCAAATGTATAAACGTTTTAAACCTTTTGTTGAAGACGTTTTGCCAACCCTCATTTCAGAAACATCTCCTGCCTATGTGGCTCACCCTTATGCCGAGCAGAGTATGCCAAGTAACATTGACCATGCTTGCAGTATTGTCGTGGGTCCCGAAGGTGGCTTTATTCCCTATGAAGTTGATTTACTCACAAAAAACGGCTGCCAAGCTGTGAGCTTAGGCAACCGTATTTTAAGAACCGAAACGTCTATTTCTTATATTTTAGGGCGTTTATTTAGCTGAGTTCTCAGCATTCAATGGCAAATGATTTGCAGCCATTTTTAATTCCTGAATTGGGTAAGGAATATTAATGCCATTTGCATTGAAGGCTTGTTTTACTTCGGCTTGAATAATGCTTGTAGATGATGAAATATCTGTCTCAGTGGTGTTAATCCACCAGCGTACCGTAAGGTTAACCGAGAAGTCTGCTAGAGCTGTCACGTTAACCGAGAAAGCAGGCTGACTCAGTACATTTCGGTCATTATTGAGAATATCTAAAATAATTTGTTTCGCTTTTTGCTCATCGTCGTCATAACCGATACCGACTACGAACTCACAGCGTCGTTGTTGGTAAGCCGTATTTACCGTTAAAGCACTCGTATAAACAGTTGCGTTTGGAATAACGATACGACGGCCGTCTGGTGAGCGTAAGAAGGTTGCACGAATCTGAATATCTTCAACAGTCCCTTCAAGTGAATTCACTACAATCGAATCGCCAATACGGAATGGCTCGCTCAATAAAATCAAAATACCTGAAAGCAGGTTTTGGAAAATATCTTTAAATGCGAAACCAATTGCGACAGAACCGATCCCTAAAGCGCTCATAAGTTGCCCTGGGGTAAAACCTGGAATCATGATGACAAGCGCAATTAAGAAACCAAAGAATAAAATTGCTGTACTGCCGACACGGTTTAAAACAAGAACCAAATTTTGGCGAGTATAAGAGCGATTTTCTAAAGTCTTACGAACAAAGAATTTAAATAATTTGGTCAGTAGCCAAAAAATAATAAAAACGGTAATCGCAATGCAGATATAAGGTACACGTTCCCAAAAACTATCTACGATTTTGTCGATAGTAGTATAGGCATCATGATATTTTTCGGTATGTGCTAAAACCGTTTGGGTGGTTTTAGTACCTGCTTCTTGCAAAAGTTCGCCTGTATTTTTTGCAACATCCGTTAAGGATTTTTGTTCATCAGCCACGACAAGTCTCTATTGAATAAATTCATGAAAGCTCTTTTAGCTTTCATCATAGTAGGAGATAAAATGTGCGCCTACTATAATGAGTTCAACTAAATAATAAAGTGTTTTTTAATTAAAAGTATTGCGTTCCTTTTTGTAAAATTTGTGTTGGGGTTTGAATAGTATCGGTACCAGAGAAGTAGTAAAAAAAGCCTGCGGTAGAAATAAGGCTAATCAAAATAGCCAATAAAATAAACCAAGCCATCAGTTTTTCAATAAAGGTTGAAGGTCGAGCTGGACCATATTGATTTGGACCTGCTGTACCGGAAGCAAGCAATAAATAGATCATGAAAAAGAACTGTACGACTGGAATAAATAACAGCAGCCCCATCCAACCACTTTTATTTAAATCGTGCAAACGTCGAACAACGAGAACAATATTTAAATAAATCAAAAATAGCCAAAAAGCCCAGACCACTAACGCACTTACGCCAGAAAGAGAACTGTAAAACTCAAAATTAAATAGATTACTTGAAAGCTGAAAACTTCCAAGAAATGAGGCCAGAATGAAATAACCTATAAGAGTGACTAAATAAATTAGGCCATAGCCACCCAAATAACTCATGCGGTTAAAGCGACCATGAATTGAAAAAGGGCTGTCTTTAAATGGAAGTTGTGGTGGACGTGAAGAGGGCGTTTCGGCAAACATATTATTTTATTCCTGTGTTGCGTATGAGAGACAAAATAATCTTTGTTGATGATCAAAACCATCAAATCTTGAAAAAATTATAAAAGTAAAAGCTATAGACAAATGTTTTAAATCAACTTAATTTTATAAAAATGTTCACAATTTCGTGTGCTTGAGCAAGTGATCAATATATGACCAAAGTCGCATTGTTTAGACTTTGAAAGAGTCATCATACTGCAAAGGCATGCAAATAAGATCCAGTAAAATAATAGCCACAGTCTCGAGATGGGATGCACAAGATCAAGGAAGTTGCGTATGAATGAGATCTATCCAGTACCAGAGGAATTTAAAAAAACAGCTCGTACTGTTGAAGCAGACTACTTTAAACGTTATCAACACTCTATCGAGAACCCAGATGAATTCTGGGCAGAGCAAGCTAAAATTGTCGATTGGATAAAGCCATTTACCCAAGTTAAAAATACCAGTTTTGACAAAGACAATTTCAAAATTGAATGGTTTGCTGATGGTGAGTTGAACGTATCAGCAAACTGTTTAGACAGGCATCTAAAAGAACATCCTCATAAACCCGCCATTATTTGGGAAGGAGACCATCCTTCTCGTCATAAAATCGTTTCTTATAAAGAATTACACGATGAAGTCTGCCGCTTTGCCAACGTTTTAAAGAAATATGGCATTGGTAAAGGTGACCGTGTTGTGTTGTATATGCCAATGGTGACTGAGGCTGCAATTGCTATGTTGGCCTGTGCCCGTATTGGTGCGGTTCACTGCGTGGTATTTGGTGGCTTCTCGCCAGACTCGTTGGCAAGTCGTATTGAAGATAGCCAAGCTAAACTAGTAATTACTGCAGACTCAAGCCTACGTGCTGGAAAACTATTACCCCTCAAAGAAAACGTTGATTTGGCTTTAGCATTGCCGGGTACTGAGTGCGTTGAAAACGTGATTGTGGTTTACCGCAATGCAAACCCGATTGAAATGAAGCCGGGTCGTGATTTGTGGTATCACCTCATTATTATGGAGGTAGATGCAAACTGTCCTCCAGAACCAATGAAGGCAGAAGACCCTTTATTTATTCTTTATACTTCGGGATCGACAGGAAAACCTAAAGGGGTGTTGCATACCACGGGTGGATACTTAGTCTATGTAACCAGTACATTTAAAGAGGTCTTCGATTTAAAACAAGATGATGTTTACTGGTGTACAGCTGATATTGGTTGGATTACAGGACATAGCTATCTGATTTATGGTCCGTTGGCAAATGGTACGACGACCTTAATGTTCGAAGGTGTGCCTCAATATCCAACATGGGCACGTCTTGGTCACGTGGTCGATAAACATAAAGTTTCTATTCTATATACAGCGCCAACTGCGATTCGTGCCATGATGCGAGAAGGCGATTCGTATGTACGTGAAAGTAATCGTAGCAGTTTGCGTTTACTTGGTTCGGTTGGTGAGCCAATTAACCCAGAAGCTTGGAACTGGTACTACAACGTTGTTGGCGAAGGCCGTTGCCCAATTGTTGATACATGGTGGCAAACCGAAACAGGTGGTATTTTGATTGCGCCATTGCCAGGTGCAACAGCATTAAAACCGGGTTCGGCAACACGTCCGTTATTTGGTATCCAACCAGCCATTGTAGATGGTGAAGGTAATGAACTAGACGGTGCCGCTGAAGGGAATCTTGTAATTAAAGATTCATGGCCGGGTCAGATGCGTACCATTTGGGGCGATCCTGATCGCTTTATTGAGGCATATTTCTCTACCTTTAAAAATACTTATTTTACAGGTGATGGTGCTCGCCGTGATCAAGATGGTTATTACTGGATTACAGGTCGAGTTGACGATGTTTTAAACGTTTCAGGCCATCGTTTAGGTACGGCTGAAATTGAAAGTGCTCTTGTTTCGCATGAGTCAGTAGCAGAAGCAGCGGTAGTGGGTATGCCCCATGATATTAAAGGACAGGGCATTTGTACTTTCGTGACCTTACAGGCGGGTGTGCCAGAGTCGGAAGAACTGCGTAAAGAGTTAATTAACTGGGTACGTAAAGTACTCGGGCCAGTAGCTTCGCCAGATGCACTGCATTGGGCACCTGCATTACCGAAAACGCGTTCTGGTAAAATTATGCGCCGTATTTTAAGAAAGATCGCGGCAAACGAGCTTGATAGTTTAGGTGACACCTCAACCTTGGCTGAACCGGCTGTAGTAGATCAGTTAATTGCAACGGTTTATCCCGATAAGCAAAACTAATTTTAAAAAGCCCCATTTGGGGCTTTTTTATTGAGATTCATTAAGTGTTTGCTAAAAAGTCAGCAGTATTTTGTACATTCGCAAACGTACTCAGCGCAGTTAAAAAAGCTGTTTGTACGTCTTCAGCTTTTGTAGTCTTTCCAGCATAGCTTAAGTCACGTGTTGCAGTAGCATCTGCAATTAATATGGGTTGATAGCCAAGTTCTTTGGCTGCACGTGTCCCTGAGTCAATACACATATGTGTCATCATGCCTGTAATCACGAGTTGTTCAATTTGATGCGCTTTTAAAAGTTCTTCTAAATTGGTTTCTAAAAAACTGTTTGGATAATGCTTTGTCACGATTAATGAATCACTGCCAGCACTAAGTTCAGGATGAAGTAAAACCCCATCTGTATTTTCTTGAAAGAAACTCGCTTGTGGCGGGTTAATATGTTGCACATAAATAATCGGTAAATTTTTCTCGTTAAAATATTGTTCAAGCTGCTTTATTTTATCGAGCGCTTGATCTGGTCCAACCAATTCCATTTTGCCATTTTTAAAATAATCATTTTGAACATCGATAACTAATAGTGCTTGTTTCATGAGAACACTCTTGTTTGTATAAGATAAAACAAGGTTATTCTCTACTGGCAAAATCGGCTATAGTCCTATGAAAGCATTAACGCCAGTTTTCTTTCGCCATGAAAAATGAATATTGAATTAGACCCGATTGATCTAAAAATTATTGCATTACTCAAGCAAGATTCCCGCTTAACCAATAAAGAAATCGGGCAGCGAGTTCACCGGACGGGCCAGGCTGTGGGTACTCGAATTGCTCAATTAATGGATGCAGGGGTTATCAAAAATTACACCATTGCCGTTCAATATTCGTATAAACAATTTATTCATTTGCATCTAAATGAACAACGCGCTTTTGAAGAAATTGAAAATTTAGTAAAGCAATACGAACAAATAGATGAATGCTTTAAAGTCATGGGCAATGCTTGCTACATGATTGTCAGTCATTTTGAACCTGCAGCATTAAATGAATTTATTGAGGTTCTTTCAAAATGGTGTCGCTATTCAGTTGAAACTGTCGTTCGAGAAGTTAAGAAACCTTAAAAAATAAAAGCTCCAAGCCGAGTCTTGGAGCCAATAAATCTTTATTTTAATTTGTTGTTTTTATTATCTTGCGCTGTTTTTAACTGGAGTTTTTTAGGCTGATTTCGCTTGGATTTCTACCTCCTTTTCCTGTTGAAGTTCTAACTCACGAACGAGCGGTAGAACTTTTTCTCCGAAATATTCCACCTCTTCAATAAAGTGTAAGAATCCGGAAAGTACCAAATCGACACCTACATTCTTAAGCGCCACAATACGCTCTGCAATTTGCTGAGGTGTACCAATTAAATTGGTTTTAAAGCCGTCGTTATATTGCACTAAATCTTCAAAACTTGATTTTGCCCAGTTACCTTGTTGCTCTGGAGAGGCTGCACCTGCTTCACGTGTTGCATCGCCAAAGGCATTTACGGCTTCAGTATTAGCTTTATCAATAATTTCTTGAAGTACCGCTTTTGCTTCTTCTTCGGTATCTCGAGCAATAATGAAAGCGTTCACACCAATTTTGACCTGATGGTTATTGGCTTTTGCTTTGATACGAATATCTTCTACTTGTTTTTGAATTTCTTCGACAGTATTGCCGTTAGTGAAATACCAGTCAGAAACACGAGACGCCATGTCACGTGCGGCACGTGAACTGCCGCCCTGAAAGACTTCAATGTGAGGTTTTTGCAAAGGCTTTGGTTTAAGCGTGTAGTTTTGGAACTGGTAGTATTTACCATCGAAACTATAGTTATCGGTGGTCCAGATTCCTTTTAGCGTACGAATAAACTCTTCAGAGCGAACATAGCGCTCGTCATGCTCTGGCCATTCCTCACCAATCGCATCAAACTCGCCTCTGAACCAGCCACTCACCACATTAATCGCAATACGGCCTTCAGTTAGATAATCAATTGTCGCGAGCTGTTTAGCTGCAAGTGCCGGTTTCCAAGGGCCGGGCAGAATAGCCGCAATCACCTTAAGCTTTTCAGTTTTTGCCAGTAATGCATGACTGAAACTCACGGATTCATGCTGGTTTTCTGCCCCATAGCCCGCCGTAAAACGAATTTGAGTGAGCGCATATTCAAAACCATTGTTTTCGGCTGCCTGAGCAAGTCGAACATTGTAGTCATAACTCCAGTCTGTACGCTGTTCGATGTTGCTCACAACAAGGCCACCGCTTACATTCGGTACCCAATAAGCAAATTTAATCGGTTGTTGTAATTGCTTCATGGTGCGCTCTCCCATTCGTTATTTTTATTTAGCGATATTGCGCTTAGGCAACATGCGTTAATGATTTACCAGACTTGTGATGCAAACGAGACTCTGCTGCATCAAGGTTTGGTACAGCTGCTGAAGGTAATACTTCTTCTTGCTCAATTTGCTTGTTAATACCAAGTTCTTGATTTGCTTGCTGAGTCTTAGATTTGATTACCTCTGCACGTTTACCTTTTGCTGGTGCCCATTCTAAAATTGGTAATGCACGAGCCACTGCTAGCGTAATACGGTCAGATAGTTGCTCGCTTTTTACCGCA
Source organism: Acinetobacter sp. GG2 (assembly GCF_000292385.1). NCBI lineage: Bacteria > Pseudomonadati > Pseudomonadota > Gammaproteobacteria > Moraxellales > Moraxellaceae > Acinetobacter > Acinetobacter sp. GG2. The sequence continues at coordinate 106,661 of NZ_ALOW01000038.1, read as the reverse complement.
TATTCAGGGGTAAAGTCGCGATCTGTTGCATATACGCCAATTGGTAAAGTTTGTGCTTGGAAGAAGCTAAATAATGGACGAAGCTGATGCTCTAGTACTAAAGCATGGCGATCACTACCACCCGATGCTGCTAAAAGTACAGGCACATCGACTAAAGCTGTTTGTTCAACAAAATCGAAGAAATGTTTGAAAAGACCAGTAAAAGAGGCACGGTAAACAGGAGTACCGACAATTAGAGCATCTGCTGCTTCAACCGCTGCAAGATCATCTTGTACACGCTGCGGAAGTTGATTGCGATAAAATGCACCACCAAGTAATGGCCCAATTTCGCTTAATTTAATAAAATGAACTTTAACATCGATTGCTTCTGATAATTCATCAAGAATGGCTTGAACCAGACTTTCGGTTTTAGATGGGGTATTTAAGCCACCAGAAACGGCAACAATATTTAAAGGTTTTGGTGATGTGATACCAGTCATAATTTGGTCCTAAGCCTAAAAAAGAACATTGGACTTATTAATCAACATCAACGATAAACTGTAAAATAACGAAATTGGTCAACCTTATCAGTTTTAAATATAAAAGATTAATCATGGATTTTTATAGTTTGGTTTTCTATTAAGCTACTGTTTTTATTTTATATAATTATAGGTGATATATTTTTTATAATAAAAAAGAAGCTTATATAAAAAACAGATTAATTTTTATTAAAAGTTAAAAAACATCTGAAAATTTTGTCTAAGTTATGCATTTATCAATATTTTGCATAAAAATGGATACGATGAACGTATCTTTCATCTAAATAGTAGGGTTACAATAGGCCATACTTATGCTCAAGATTACTTTAATCGCTTATGAATATTTTAATCGTTGATGATCATCCTTTGTTTCGTCATGCTTTAATTCAAGCAGTACGTTATAGCCTGCCACAGGCACAAATTCATGAAACAGCTTCGGTTGATGAGTTTTATGAGCGTTTGGAAAATGGGGCAGAACCTGACCTAGTGTTACTCGATTTAAATTTACCGGGTGCTTCAGGTTTCTCCGCTCTCGTTTATGTAAGAGCTCAGTATCCTGCTATTCCAATTATTGTAGTTTCTGCGCATGAAGAAACTTCAATAATTCAGCGTGCAATTGCGCATGGCGCGATGGGTTATATTCCTAAATCGGCTCATCCAAGTCATATTGGTGAGGCGATTCGTCAAGTTTTAGATGGCGAAATTTGGTTACCACCAAACCTACCGTCAAATCTTAATCTTGATCCAAGAGCGGCAGATGAAACTGCTTTAGCGGAACGTATTCAGTCTTTAACCCCTCAGCAGTTCCGTGTTTTGATGATGGTTGCTGAAGGTTTGCTAAATAAACAGATTGCCTATGAACTCGATGTTTCAGAAGCAACCATTAAAGCGCATGTAACCGCTATTTTTAGAAAATTAGGTGTACAAAATCGTACCCAAGCTGTATTAGCAATTAGTGCATTAAATATTGAAGATAAGAAAATTTAAAAATAAAAAAAGACCTCAATTGAGGTCTTTTTTATGTTCCACTTAGGCAAGGCAATCTTGCTTAGGTGTGAGGCTGTCGCAGTACAGTGGGTTAAGAGCACATTGCAAATCATCGATCTGTTCTTGGGTCACATAGCCTTTACTTTTTAAATATTCAGCTACACGGTCATCACGCAAGCTTAAGAAAGCTGCATCATAAACACCTAAATCAACAAACAGGGCAGCTGTTTCCAGACTGTTGAATCGATCAAGGAAAATGTCATTGCCATACATTAAGAAGATATGGTCAAGTTTTGCTTTTTCATCAACATGCAGACGTTCAGCAAGTTGATGTGGAGGTGTTTTAATAAACAGTAAGTCAGAAAGCTCATCAAACTGAGTCATATCTAACTGGTTTTCGCCAAGTTTGACATGACCTAGCCAAGCTTTGAAAACTAAAACAGCACCACCACGTAGAAGCATACTCCAGATTTGATGACGTGTGTCATGGTCAAGATTTTCACTTTCAGCACTAAGAACTTTTAGAAAATTCTCTTCCTGTTGAGCTAACTTATCAAATAAACCTAAACCTTGAGGATGATAAGCAGCAGGTGCAAATACATCAAAATTTAGATCATGAAATACATTAAGCGCGAGTGGTACAGCACACTGATAAATTGTATTGAGTGCTTTGATATGCGATTCGCTAAGCTTGCTATGAGGAAAAATACTTTGCCAATCTAATTCTGGAAGTAAGGCATTAGCACTATATTGACGATAAAACTGTTGAGATGAAAGTTGCCCTTGCGGGTTGTTATCAGAAATATTCATGGCAGTTGTCCTTTGCTTTAATTCAAGAGCTGGCTATAGGCAGAAGTAAGTTCAAATATAAAATACGTTTGGAATATTTATGTGCTATGAAGAATGCAAGTAGAATACGACTAAAGTCTTATATGGTGTTTTTAAGTAAATAATATTTTTTAAAAACAGATATTTATTAAATTGTAACTAGGTGTACACGTGTTCACTTACAAAAAAGGTGAGCTTTGCCATAGGAAAGTAAGCATTGGAAACTTTGGTCAATCATTCATGGCCTAAAAGAAGACTTTTTGAGCAGTTCTGCCTATTTGCTTAAATTAACCACATAATTTTTGCCAAAAAATATCTCCCAAACCTATAGAAAGCTTGAGAGATGAAAATAATTAGTCAGTTGTGTTGGCAATTTTAAGTCCAGATAACCAAGCTCTTAATGAGGCAGGTTTAAGAGGTTTCTTCAGTAAAACGATATTTAATTCTTTTAATTGCTGTGGTAACTCAGGATGAGAGTCAGCAGTAATTAAAGCAACTGGAACATCGTGTTGACGATTTTGATTAATAAAATCAACACCAAGTTGATTGTTATTTAAGTGTTGGTCGATGAGCCAAACCTGAATATTCTCTTTTTGAATAATGTCTAAAGCCTGTTCAGGTTCAGTAGCTTTGAATACCTGATAACCCCATCGGCCTAATAAACTACTCATACCCTCTAAAATCGTTTCGTCATTGTCTAAGCACAAAATACGGTACGCTTTGGTTTTTAAAGGCACAGCTTGTACAGCTGGTGTTGTAACTTTTGGTGGCTCGACAATAGGTACTTCAATTATAAAACATGAGCCTTTACCCAACTCTGAGTAAACGTGAACTGGGTAATTGAGCAAACCAGTCATACGTTGTACGATCGCAAGCCCTAATCCTAAGCCTTGTTCACCCCAAGGTGATAAATGCCCACAACGTTCAAACTCTTGGAACAGTTTAACTCGTTGTTCTTCGGCAATACCTGGTCCGGTATCCCAAACGCCAATTCGAATATGTTTCGGCTGTTGTGCAGAACGGAGTACACCTACGACTACTCGGCCTTTAGCAGTATAGCGTAAGGCATTGCTGACAAAGTTTTGAATAATACGACGAATCCACTGTGGGTCGGTATCAATCCAGAACGATACATCATGAACTTTTAGTGAAATGTTTCGCTGTGCAGCGATCGATTTAAACTGCAACTCAAGGTCACTGAGTAAATCATGCAAAGGATAATGCTGTCTTTTTGGCTGGATACTGCCACCTTCTAAACGAGCAATATCGAGCAGGGCAGACAACATACTTTCGGCACCATAAAGTGCTCGGTCAAGTTGTTGTAACGTTTGGCGGTCTTCTTCTGTCGAAATACTTTGCTCAAGCACGGTACTAAACAGACGAGCAGCGTGCATGGGTTGTAAAAGATCGTGGCTTGCCGCGGCAATAAATCGACTCTTGGACATATTGGCTTGCTCACGTGCAAGTTGTTGTTCAGATAAAGCATCAGCAAGCTGTTGAGTTCGATCTTTTACGCGAGCTTCAAGTACGGCTTCGTTCGCACGGAAAGCGGTAATATCAGCAAATGTGGTGACAAAACCACCGCCTGAAATTGGGTTACCTCGCATTTGAATTACGCGGCCGTCTTTACGGATACGTTCAAACTCATGAGCGCTGCCGACTTTCATCCAGTGAAGACGTTTGCGCACATGTTCTTCGACTGAACCGGGACCACATTCGCCACGTTCAGCGTTATAACGAATTAGGTCGGCAATAGGACAGCCCACATAAACAAGGTCTTTTGGATAGCCAAATAGTTTTAAATATTGATTGTTCCACGCGACCAAACACATATTTTTATCAACTACACTGACCCCTTGGGTCATGTGGTCAATCATGGTCATGAGCAGATTTTGATTAAAACGTTGCCATTGTGAGGCTTGGTCTAAAATATTAGCGACTTGGCCTAAAGCGAGGCCGTTATTGATCATTGCTGTGGTCAGCAAGGTACGTGCAGAAGCTGCACCGATAATACCTGCTAGATATTGCTCGGTAAAACGCCACCACATGCCATTGGCAATCGTATTTGGATTGAGTGTGAGATGGTTTTGCTCACAAAAGTTCTCGAATGCTTGTGTGGTTGGCTGCTCACCTGTAATTCTTTTGGCTAAGGCAAATAGATCACCTACTTTTAAGCGAGCTGCGTCATGTGGAAGGTAAGTTAAATCGGTAGAGGTATGCGGTGAAGGTAAAGGCTTTGTTTCATAATAAAAAAAGCTTTCTGCCTGAATTTGTTCAGCAACACTTGGACGATAAATTTTTGAAATCCAGATGTATAACAGAATATTTAAACCGAGCGACCAAATCACGCCATGAGTTAAAGGAGCAAATGACTCAAAACCAAAAAGTGACTCTGGACGTAAAGCATTTATGCCAAATGGGCCGAAGAGCAAAATACTTTGCGCAGTTTCCTGATAGGCTTCTGGTAAGCTACGTAATATGGTTGGAAAGAGTAAGGTGTAACTCCACATTAAAAATCCAACGATGAGTCCAGCGTAGACACCTTGACGACTTCCACCTCGCCAATACAACCCACCAATCAGTGCAGGTGCAAACTGTGCTACAGCACTAAACGCCAATAATCCAAATACTGAAAGCTGGTTAATATCATTAAAGAAATGGAAAAATAAGAAGCCAAGTAGCATTACTGCGACAATACTAATACGACGGCTGAACTTTAGAACTTTAGGTAAATGTTTATCATGACGCGACAGCAATTTAAAACGCCATAAGGCAGGCATAATTAAGTCGTTACTGAGCATGATAGACAATGCAACTGACGACACCAGTAACATACCTGTGGAGGCTGAAAAGCCACCCAAAAAGGCCAATAAAGCGAGCCACTCTTGGTTATAACTTAAAGGTAAGGACAGTACAGCCACATCGGGTACGGTCAGGAATTTGGGTGCAGCATGCAAAGCCCAACTTGCGATTGGAATAATCGCAAGAATAGTCAAAATGAGATAAACCGCGAACCACTTACGAGCACCACGAATATGCTTTTCATCGCGTAGTTCAACCACTGCCACGTGGAACTGACGTGGTAAACAAATAATGGCTAAGCCTGCCAGCAAAGTTTGAATCCAGAAAGTTTCAGGGACACCAAAGAGCTGTACTTCCTGAAAAGTCTGGTTTACATCAGAGGTCATTTGGCTCAGGTTAGCTGGTGATTCAAAAATAAAAAATAAAGCCACACACAATAAGGCAAATAACTTCACGAACGACTCAAATGCAACAGCAAGCATAAGGCCGCCATGTTGTTCCGTGTTTGCAATTTGCCGTGTACCAAAAATCATGGCCAAAATTGCGAGTACACTGGTGAGCAATAACACGCTATTGGTAGTGGTATGAATATGCGAGTTTTGCTCCATAATGACAGAAGTACTTAAAGCAATAGCACGTAGCTGTAATGCGAGGTAAGGAATAATCGCGATAACGGCAAGAATAGTTACTAACGAGGCGAGTACACCACTTTTACCATAGCGTGCTGCGACAAAGTCAGCGATCGAGGAAATCGCATGGTGCTGACGAACTCGGCCTAAACGTCGCCAGATGTCATAACCAAACCAGACAAATAAAAGTGGCCCTAAATAAATAGGTAGGAAGATAACGCCTTCTCGAACGGCAGCGCCAGTTGCGCCATAAAATGTCCATGAAGAGCAGTAAACACCTAAAGTTAAACTAAATAAAAACATGCGGCCACGTGTGCCGAGACGACTGGCATGCTTCTCACCAAAAAAAGCACAGACAAATAAAAGCGCAATATAAAGAGTGAGAACCCCAATAATCAGCCAGCTGTTCATATGACCTACGTAAGTGAAACCTTGTGTCTATCATAACCTATGCCGAAACAAAGCTATAAATTGATTAAATTTTAACGACCAAAGTCTAAGTTACGACTAAGCTGGAATCTTGCTAACTTTAATTATGAAAAAATACATTAAAAAAAAGTGACCAAGGTTGGGCACTAGGTAAGGAGTTTGGTTATGGATCAGAGCCAAGTAGAACAGATTCTACGCAATCCAAAGTTTCAAAAAATGGTCAAGAAAAAAAGTGCATTAAGCTGGACGCTCACAATCATCATGTTAGTGCTATATGTGGGCTTTATGCTACTTGTGGGCTACAACAAAGAATTTTTGATGAGTTCCTTTAGTGGTGGTGTAACGACATGGGGTATCCCGCTTGGTTTAGGAATTATTGTTTTATCTTTCCTACTCTGTGGTGTCTATTCCTATATCGCAAATAATACCCTTGACCAATTGAGTGAAGAAGCGTTGAAGGAAGTTGAAGCCATCACGCACGAGAAAGGACTACACTAATATGAAATGGAATTCATTAAAAGCGAAAGCCCTAATGGGTGCAGCATCGCTCTATTCAACTGTTGCTATGGCAAGCCCAGACTTAGGTGAAGCAGAGCAACAAGCAACCAACTGGCATGCCATTATCATGTTTGTCATCTTTGTTGGTTTCACACTGTTCATTACTAAATGGGCTGCAAAACAAACTCAATCAGCACAAGACTTCTATACTGCGGGTGGGGGAATTAGTGGTTTTCAAAATGGTTTGGCGATTGCAGGTGACTATATGTCAGCGGCGTCTTTCCTTGGTATTTCCGCAATGGTGTTTAGCTCTGGTTTTGATGGCTTGCTTTATTCACTCGGATTTATGGTCGGTTGGCCAATCGTTTTATTCTTGGTGGCAGAGCGCTTACGTAACCTCGGTAAATATAACCTTTCCGATGTCGTGTCATTCCGCCTTGAAGAAAAACCAGTTCGTACTTTAGCTGCTTTTAGCTCACTTGTTGTTGTCGCATTTTACTTAATTGCGCAAATGGTAGGTGCAGGTCAGCTCATCAAATTGCTATTTGGTTTGAACTACAATATTGCGGTTGTCATCGTTGGTCTCTTAATGATGGCATACGTAATTTTTGGTGGCATGTTGGCAACCACATGGGTACAAATCATTAAAGCAGTGATGTTACTGAGCGGTGCGACCTTCATGGCATTTATGGTTATGAAAGCAGTTGGATTTAGTTTCAGCAACATGTTTACCCAATCAATTGAAGTCTTTAGTAAAGTTCATAGCATCAGCTTTGAAGACGCTTCTAAAATTATGGGTCCGGGTAAACTTGCAGCAAACCCAATTGATGCCTTATCTCTTGGTTTAGCACTTATGTTTGGTACAGCAGGTCTTCCACATATTCTTATGCGTTTCTTCACCGTAAAAGATGCAAAAGAAGCGCGTAAGTCGGTTGTGGTTGCAACAGGTTTCATTGGTTACTTCTATCTTTTAACTTTCATTATTGGTTTTGGTGCGATCCTGTTTGTATCAAACAACCCACAGTTCCTTGATGTTGCAAAAATGGCTATGACAGGCAAGCTTGAGCTTGTTGGTGGTAATAACATGGCAGCCGTGCATTTAAGTGACGCTTTAGGCGGTGACTTATTCATGGGCTTCATTTCAGCGGTAGCGTTTGCAACGATTCTTGCTGTTGTTGCTGGTTTAACACTTTCAGGTGCATCTGCAATTTCGCATGACTTATACGCTAACGTATTTAAGAAAGGTCAAACGACTCCAGCTTCTGAACTCCGTATGTCAAAAATTGCAACACTTGGTTTAGCAATCTTTGCCATGATTTTGGGTATCTTGTTTGAAAAGCAAAACGTAGCGTTCATGGTGGGCTTAGCGTTCTCTGTAGCGTGTTGTGCAAACTTCCCAGTACTTGTTCTTTCAATGTTCTGGAAAGGTTTAACTACTCGTGGAGCAGTTATCGGTGGAGTGGTTGGTTTGGTAACCGCAGTTGTACTGATCATCTTATCTAAAGCGGTATGGGTAGATACGTTAAAAATCTCTGATACACCAATCAACCCATTCAACGGTCCTGCGTTATTTGCTATGCCATTGTCATTCCTTTGCTGCTGGTTCTTCTCCGTGACTGATAACTCAGCACGTGCGAAAAAAGAACGCGATGCTTTCGATGCACAATATGTACGTTCAATGACAGGTATTGGTGCTTCTGGTGCATCAGATCACTAAAATCAAAACGTATTAAATATTTCATAAAAAGCCCTGTGGGGCTTTTTTTGTTTCTCCCATATAGTTATTAATAAGAAGCTCCTTAATAAAGAACAACTTGTTTATCCTATTTTTTGTACAGTATGATTTTCTATAATTCAAAACATAACGAAAAAACGGAAAATAATTAAATGCGATCTATCATCGAGTTCTGGGCAAGCTTTCGATTGCTGCCTTCGGCATGGTTGCTGTTTGTGCAATTCATTTTACTTATTTTGGCCATGCTGACTTTTGATAATGAGGCATATAGAACCTTCACTTGGGCGTTGGGAGTTCTTGCTTTACTTATTATTGCTAAGGTTATTCGTCAAACCCCGATGTTTACATTTTTAGGTCTCACATTTGTAAGTGGAGCAATTCTATCTTCAGCATTTATTTTATTAGGCTATGGCAATTTAACGATCCAAATTTTTGCCCATACTTGTGAAGCTTTAGCTTATTTTTCGGCAGCTTATGGTTTATTTCGTTATATGTTTGCCGACCGATATTTAACACGAGATGAACTCTTTGCAGCCGCAGCTGTTTTTACCTTAATTGCTTGGGGTTTTGCGTTTTTATACAACATTTGTCAGCTATTAATTCCCAATAGCTTTCAAAATCCAAACCATGTCCATCACATACAAACCTGGCTAGATTTATTGTTTTTAAGCTTTAGTTTGCAGTCAGCAACAGGGCTGTCCGACCTAATGCCTCTTAGTCCACCAGCACGTGTTTTAGCAATGCTACAAATGTTTTGTGGGGTGATGTATCTAGCACTTATCGTTACGCGTTTAATTGCATTACAGTACATCTCACATGCACCCAAAAAGAATTCTGATAAATAAAGAAGGAGGTGTTTCAATTTATTTACACCTTTGTAACTGCAATATTCTTTAAGTTTATTTAAAGTATTATCAGCTTTCTCTATTGAAAGATATAGCTTTATTCATTCCTGAATGTCTTTATTGGCTTTATGCCTGTCATTTTCATTAAAAATAACATGGAGGATTTATGCCTTCCAAACAAACGAGTTGGTTCGCAAATGTTAATCCCAATGTCTTTTTGGGTACGGTCATTATTATTGCTTTATTCCTAGCAGTTGTTGTGATCGCTCCGAGTTCTTTTGAACTTCTCACGCAGCAGTTAAAACAGTGGATCACTGATTCATTTAGCTGGTTTTATGTTTTATCGGTTGCTTTCTTTCTTATCCTACTGATTTATATTGCCTGTTCTTCGATAGGTCGGATTAAACTAGGCCCTGACCATAGCCAGCCCGAATACAGTAACGGTTCATGGTTTGCCATGTTATTTACTGCGGGTATGGGTATTGGCTTAATGTTCTTTGGCGTTGCTGAACCTGTCATGCACTATGTCAACCCACCAAGCGGTGAGCCACAGACCATTGATGCAGCACAACAAGCTCTGCGTGTGACCTTTTTCCACTGGGGCTTACATGCCTGGGCAATTTATGCTGTGGTCGGTTTAGCATTAGCTTATTTTGCTTATCGTCATAATTTGCCTCTAAAGACTCGTTCGGCTCTTTATCCGCTTATTGGTAAAAAGATTTATGGGCCTTGGGGTGATAGCATCGATATATTTGCCACCATTGGTACGGTATTTGGTGTAGCGACTTCTCTCGGATTTGGTGTCACCCAGATTAACTCTGGTTTACATTATTTATTTGGTGTCGAGCAAAGTACCCATATTCAAGTATTACTGATTATTTTTGTGAGTATTTTAGCCTCATTATCTGTGTTCTTAGGTCTAGATAAAGGGGTCAAACGCTTATCAGAACTAAACCTGGTTTTAGCTTTAATATTATTAGTATTTGTCTTCATTGCTGGCCCTAGTATTTATTTACTTCAAACCACTATTCAAAACACAGGGCAATATATCTCTAACCTTTTTACCATGACATTCAATTTATATGCTTATCAGCCAAATGGATGGATTGGGGGGTGGACTATTTTATATTGGGCTTGGTGGATTTCATGGTCACCATTTGTGGGCATGTTTATCGCGAGGGTTTCACGTGGTCGTACCATTCGAGAGTTTATTGTAGGCGTTCTACTTATTCCAACAGGCTTTACCATTATCTGGATGGGCTTTTTAGGAAATGCTGCGTTATTTAGCATTATTCATGAACATCAAACCACTCTCATTCAGGCTGTTCAGCAAGACTCTTCAGTTGCATTATTTGAGTTTTTAGGACACTTACCTTGGTCTGGTGTCATGAATGTTATTGCAACAATATTAGTCATTCTTTTCTTTGTGACTTCGGCTGACTCTGGTGCGCTGGTTACTGATTACTTAACAGCAAAAACTGATAACTCACCGACATGGCAACGTTTGTTTTGGACAGTACTCATGGCAGTGCTGGCTATTATTTTACTTTTAGCAGGTGGACTTGCTGCATTGCAGTCTTCAATCATTATGAGTGCATTACCATTTACTGTGGTCATGCTTTTAATGAGCTGGGGATTAATAAAAGCTTTGCATCTTGATGTCACGAAAATGCAAGCAATTCAGGAAGCTCGAATTACCCCACGTGCAATTCATAATCCGAGAAGCTGGCAGCAACGTTTAGGCCTAATCATGCACTATCCACATAGTGAAGAAGAGGTTAAGCAATATATTGAAAAGCAAGTTTATAGTGCTTTTGAAAATATTAAGCATGAGTTTAAGCGTCGTCACCTTGAGGTATCGATTAGTGAAGTTGAAGATGGTATGCAACTTCGAGTGGATCATCATCATGAAATTAATTTTATTTATAAAGTTGTTTCACGTGAAACAGTACCCCCAAGTTTTTTAATTGGACGTACTGAAGCTGAAGACGGGCAATATTTCCAAGCCGAGGTGTTTTTGAGAGAGGGCGGACAAAACTATGATGTAATGGACTGGACTCAAGAAGATTTGATTCAGGATATTATTGACCAGTATGAGCGTCATTTACATTTCTTAAATATCGTACGAAGTTAACAACCATAAAAAAAGGACTCAATAGAGTCCTTTTTATGAATTCAATTTCTAAATTAAATTAGAAACGGAATTTAGCATTTAAGCCGATAGTTTGAGTATCGTTGCTTGCATTTTTAACGTCAGCTTTCATGTAAGACGCACCAACAGCTACTGCTGGAGTGATGAAGTAGTTTACGTTACCACCCCAAGCTTGGCGGAATTCACCAAGGTCATTACCTTTGATGTTTGCTACGCCGTCGTTACCGATGAATGCAGCACCAACGCTCAACTTAGGAGTTAAGTAAAGGTCAGTTTTTAAACCGTATTGGTTTTCTTGACCGAAAGCACCAGCAGCTTCAAAACCGATTGCCATGTTAGTTCCGTCGATTGGACCTACATATTTAGCACGAGCTGTAATAGCATCTTGATCGTTTTGGATTGCAGCAGTTTGGTTAACAGCAGAGTAGATACCGTTACTGATGATACCGAAGTTATCTAAAGCGAATTGGTTAGCAACGCTTGTATAACCAACAGTCATCAAGAAGTTAGGTAACAACATTGCACCAACTTCTAATGCATAACGGTCGCCTTGGTCATCACGAGAAATCGCGTTTTTACCATCAACGTCAGTGTGGTTATAAGTAGCGCTAGCATATACAGGAAGGTAAGGAGTTGGAACGTATGCCTCACCTTTAACACCGTATGTACCTACACGGTAGTTTAAGCCGTTGTTTTGGTCGTATTGTTGGTAGCTGTAACCTAAAGACACGCTAGAAGCTTGGTTCAAGAAAGCTGCTTCAGCTAAAGGACCTTTAGTGGTATCAACATTTTTTAAGTAGTATGTACCAGCAACGTCACCAGTGAAGTTTTTATCGTTTGCAGTTGTGTCAACATATTCAGATTGACCTTGAACTTCAAATTGATAAGCATGAGCACCGGTCATGGCTAATAATACAGCAGTGGCTAAACCAAGTTTTTTCATAATCATTTCCAGCGTTAACAAGAGATAAAGCTGGGGTCATTGTATTGTAACAATTTATGAAGTCAATAATAGTTGAATTGTAATGTTAAGGAAATTTGACACTTATGTTAAAAATGGTTAAATAACCATCAATCGAATTGGTTTATGTCAACCAACTAAAAAAATTAGCATTAACAAGAAGCTAAACCTTAAGCTTCATATGGAATTAGCATCAAATGATTTAAAAATAATTACATTTGTAATTGGAAAAAATGATTTTATTAATCGGTTTTAACGTTAACCAATGTGTTGATTTGTTTATTAAATAACCACTCAAATATTGTTCTTGTTTCAGTTTTTATAAATTTTGAGTAATGGTTAACACTATTTTGATAAGTTTATCTAAATAATCTATCTATTTTGAATTATTATATAATTGAATAAGGCAAAAAAAATACGTTTTTAAATCAAAAAAACGATTAAAAAATTAATTCTGATCAATTTAATCAACTTTACAAAATTAGAGATAAGTCACACAATTCAATTGCAAAGTTTACTACCTAACATTTTTAAAGTTAGTAAGACTTTACCAGATACGATGTGGCATCACATCAGACTTTACGAGCTCAGCTTTCCCCAAGGTTGAGCTTTTTTTTATCTATAAGAAAACATTAATATTTGTTAAAAAAATTACATGAAATTTAACGTTTTTTCTTTGTATAAAAATAAATCCAATTTAATGTTGGGTTTCTGATGTTTGGAGAGCCATTTAACAACAAAAGCAGGTTTTTATAGAATTATGAAGCTTACTGTATTTGTAAAATAGAGATTTAATATAGTCATTCCATCATTTACATATTCGATGAGATATTTTATGAAATGTAAAGATGACGCCCTTAATCATATTACCTGAGCTTTGTTGCTGAACTTCTGTTCAGTAAAGTGCTAGGATGCGCATTACTTACTTCATTCTTTAGCAGTGATTATGGTAGGACATTTACGGAGTACCAACTAGAAATGTCAGGATTACGTTCAGAACATATCAGTAATCGACTATTTTTCTTTATGTTGGTCATTATTCTATCGTTACTGTTTATGGCTGTGCCTCTTATTGTCAGTAGCTATCAAGAATATTTAAAAACCAAACAAGCTTTGATTGAAATCAAAAGCTTAAAATTAATTGCTGAAGTTGCAAATAAAGTATCAAAAGAACGTGCACCAGCAAATAAATTAATGTCGAGTAACTCTGCTGACTTTCTAAAAAACCAAAAGAATTTAAAACAATATCGTCTTAGTGTTGATCAACAAATTGATGAAACGATTCGAGTTTTAAGAGAAGAGGGCTATTCGGATTTAGCTGATATTTTAAATACTAAATTTAAGAGTGACTTAAAGCGCGCACGTACAGTTGTAGATGATTATGTTGCTACACCCAAGCAGGCGAGAACTTCCGAAAAGCTTGATAATGCAATTTTAGCGATGTTTGGTGCTTGGGATAGCTGCCGAGATGTGTTGCAAAAGCTGATGTTGCAGTTAAAAAGTAAAGACAGCCAAATTAATAACTATTTTACTTTGATTGTTGTATTAACCGATATGCGGGATCAGGCTGGTCGCACTGCATCCAATGTTATTGCACCGATCACGTTTAAAGAAACGATTCCCAATGACAATCGGGCCCGTTCTTTGCAGACTCAACAACAAGCACGATATTTATGGGCGCTTGTAGACACATTACAGTCTGAACAAGCCAAGACTCAAGAATATCATCGTCTTTATTCAAGAGTTAAAACTGAGTTTTTGGATAAAGGCGTGCCTATTGTTGGTCAGCTTTTAGATGAAAGCCAAAAACACGAGGCTTATCACTTAACAGCTAATCAACTTACCGACCATATTGTTGGTAAATTTACCACTGTTATTGATTTACAAAAGTTTCTACTTAATAAGAGTGTCTCAATTGCGGTTCAAGAGAAATACTTAGCAAAAAAGAAATTCTTTCTGACTTTACTTATTTCGAGTATATCTTTAGCGGCTGCTTTACTCACTTTAATTTATGCAAAGAGAAGAGTCTTTGAACCTCTTATTCAAGCGCGTACTTTAATTCTTGAGTTGTCTCAGAGTACAGACTATCCAGTAGATGATTTGAATTCTAAAAAGGGTGAGTTTATTTCACTGTTTGAGGCAATTGATCGTTTGCAAAAAATGCTCAAGCAAAGAGATGCATTTGAATTTCAACTTAAAAATATAGCCAATACCGATCCTTTAACTGGTGTATCTAATCGTTTGGCTCTAGCAGAATATTTAAAAATTGTTGAGAGTTATCCAAATAAATTTTCAAAAACCTGTTTGATGATTATTGATATAGATCGCTTTAAAGATGTGAATGATCAATATGGTCATATTGTGGGTGATCAAGTCATTAGCCGTATTGCAGATCAGTTAAAAGCGAATGTGCGTGCTTCAGATTTAATCGTTCGTTATGGTGGTGATGAGTTCTTAATCTTGTTAGAGCAGATACCGTTTTTAGATGCCCGTCTATTGGCAGAAAAAATTCGTATTGCGATTTCTTTAGAAGAAGTTGATTTATCTAATACGCATGAAAAATTGCATGTATCGGTCAGTATTGGTTTTGCGATTGGAGCAACAAGCTGGATGGAACTGTTAGAAAAAGCAGACCGTTCACTTTTAAAAGCTAAAGCTCGGGGACGAAATGTCGTAGAGGGATAAGGTCTTATTACTATTTCATAAAAGAATTTATATAACTTAATTTGTGTATGCAGATTTTCTTACCTTACCATTAGAATTCAAAATTCTGTTTTTTAATAATATTTTCAATTAATTATTTGGTTTTCTTTTAATTTTATCTTATGAAATATTCTATCCATTTTTATAGTTGAATTTTTGACTTTGTTTTCAGCGGGTTGACATAGTTTTAAATAGAGTATAACTTTTTGTATAATTTATACGTATAACTTTTAACAATGAAATTATCAGCTTTAAAAAAAGTTCGTCTAGCAAACATGATGACTCAAACTGCAGTTGCAGAAGCTATGGGAGTCAGCCAACCTAATTATCAACGTTGGGAATCTGGAGCTGCCTCTATTCCTAAGAGTAAGCAAGCAAAATTAGCGAAAATTCTAAATTCAACTGTAGATGAAATACTTGGTAATCCTCGACCTTTTGATAATTTAGGAATTCATGATGAGATTAGTGATGAAAATACATATTTTGGAGAAATAGCATTTCATTTCAGATCTGGAAAAGGGCTTTTATTCCCAATTACTGAGGCTGAAAGATCTAGACTACACTATCGATTGAATAGTAAAGGCGACTTTATAGTTGTTGAATCTTTAGATAATAGAATCGCCTTTATTCGTCGAGCTTCAATACAAGATGTTTATCTCTCAAGTGAAGCATTTGATACTTTTGGTCCTGAAAAATATAAAGATTGGTTAGGATTGGATAGAATTGAAGATGAGGAATGGCTGGTTATAGAGAATATTGAGTGTTTAGAGTATGTAAAAGATCTAATAAGTGAAGAAAAAGTAAAAAACTATGTAAAGAAAATACTTTTAACCGAAGAAGAGTTAGATGCATTAATTGAACAAGATCATATAAAGAAGGAAGATAGGGAAAAGGTTAAAAGAGATGCATCTAAACAATTAAAAAAATTGTATGCCAGAGCAACAGAAATTCAATGGCAATTTACTAATGGAAAAATGAGAAGAGAGCCGATGTTTGAGGATCGCAAGTTGTATGAGGCTTTTTCCTGTCTTGAAATAGATCCAGAAGATGCAGACGAAATTATCTATTTACCTACAGAGGGATATCATAGGACAATTTTTATAAATACTTCAGAATTAGATTATATTTTTATTCCCGCACATAAATTTAATTATGGTCGTTTAGAGAGTTTAGAAGAAGAATTAGGTGAATAATAATTAGGCTAGAGGTCATTTAACCTTCTAGCCTAATTTAATTAAACTTTATTTAAGCATCGGTTTTAAGAAGCGACCCGTGTGGGAAATTTCAACCTCAGCGACTTGTTCAGGTGTACCTTCGGCAATGATCATACCACCACCCGAACCACCTTCAGGGCCTAAGTCGACAACCCAGTCTGCTGTTTTAATGACATCAAGGTTATGTTCAATCACCACAATGGTATTACCCTTGTTACGTAGCTCATGCAAAATATCGAGCAACTTAGCAATATCGTGGAAATGTAGACCTGTTGTAGGTTCATCCAAGATATATAAGGTTTTACCCGTATCTCGTTTTGCTAACTCACGTGCCAGTTTTACACGTTGCGCTTCACCACCAGAGAGTGTAGTCGCAGCCTGACCTAAACGAATATAGCCTAAGCCGACCTGAGTTAAGGTTTCTAAGCGGCGGTGAATGACTGGAATTGCACTAAAGAACTCGGCAGCATCTTCAACCGTCATTTCTAAAACGTCAGAAATGTTTTTGCCCTTATAACCCACTTCAAGCGTTTCACGGTTATAACGTTTGCCATGACATGCATCGCAAGGTACATACATGTCTGGTAAGAAGTGCATTGCGACTTTAATCATACCGTCGCCTTCGCAGGCTTCACAGCGTCCACCTTTCACGTTAAACGAGAAACGGCCTGCACTATAACCACGAGCTTTCGCTTCTGGCGTTTGAGCAAATAACTCACGGATTGGTGTAAATAGCCCTGTGTACGTTGCAGGGTTAGAACGCGGTGTACGGCCAATCGGGCTTTGATCAATATCAACGACTTTATCTAGATGTTGTAGACCATCAATTGAATCAAACTTTTCAGCTGTTAAAGTCGTTGCACCGTTGAGCTGTGTTGCAGCCAATGGAAGCAAAGTACGGTTAATCAGTGTTGATTTACCCGAACCTGAAACACCCGTCACACAAGTCATAATGCCAAGTGGAATGGTTAAATCGACATTTTTTAAGTTATGGCCTGCTGCACCAGAAAGTTTGATAAATTCATCTGGACGTGGTGATTCAGTACGTTTTTTTGGCACTTCAATTTTGAGTTTGCCAGAAAGGTATTGTCCTGTGAGTGAGTCGGCATGTTTAGCCAATTCATCATAAGTACCTTCAGCAATAATCACACCACCATGTACACCAGCACCCGGACCAATATCAATAATATGGTCAGCCGCACGAATCGCATCTTCATCATGTTCAACGACTAATACCGTGTTGCCTAAATCACGTAAGCGAATGAGGGTTTGTAATAAACGATCGTTATCGCGTTGATGTAGGCCAATTGATGGTTCATCGAGTACATACATGACGCCCATCAAGCCGGCACCAATTTGTGAGGCTAAACGGATACGCTGTGCTTCACCGCCCGATAACGTTTCGGCAGAACGAGCTAAACTTAAATAGTTAAGTCCAACACTCACCAAGAAATGTAAACGCTCTCGAATCTCTTTAAAGATTTTATCGGCGATTTCACCCTTAGCACCTTCAAGATTTAAATCTTGATAATAACTTTCAGCATCACCAATCGACATGCGGGTAATGTCGGCAATCGTTTTATCTTTAACGCGAACATGACGTGAAATTTCATTAAGACGTGAACCACCACATGCATCACACGCTGCATTAGACAAATATTGAGCTAAATCATCACGTACATAGTTACTTTCAGTTTCACGGTAGCGACGCTCAAGGTGTGGCAAAATTCCTTCAAATGGTTGCACGCGAGTATGTTTACGGCCACGTTCGTCGATATAGCTTAAATCGACTTTTTCTTTACCCGTACCTTGTAAGAATTTCTTTTGAGTGTCTTTATCTAACTGGTTCCAAGGCGTATCAAGTTGAAAACCGAAGTGGTCGGCAACTTTTTGTAGCATTGAATAGTAATAAGGACGTTGACGATCCCATCCACGAATAGCACCTTCGCTAATTGCCAACTCAGGATTTGGAATGAGCTTTTCAGAGCTAAAGTGGCTACGGGTACCTAAGCCATCACAAACAGGGCAGGCGCCAAACGGGTTGTTAAATGAAAATAAACGCGGCTCAAGCTCTGCGACTGCGCGATCACATTCAGGGCACGAGTGTTTTGCAGAAAAAACGCGATCTGGGTGTTCGCCATTCATCCATGATAAAACAGCAATATCGCCACCTAAACGCAATGCAGTTTCAAATGATTCCGCAATACGGTTACCTAAGTCATCACGTACTTTGAAGCGGTCAACCACAACTTCAATGGTGTGTTTTTTCTTTTTGTCGAGTTCTGGTGGCGTATCAATATCAATGATTTCACCATCAACACGCGCTCGTACAAAACCTTGACCTTGTAGTTGTTCGAACAGGTTACTGTATTCACCTTTACGTTCACGTACCACAGGGGCAAGCAACATCAGTGCTGTGCCTTCCTCAAGGTTTTTTACCGCATCGACCATTTCAGAAACGGTTTGCGCAACCATCGGCAAGTCGTGTTCAGGGCAGTAGGGCGTGCCGACACGTGCATAAAGCAAACGTAAATAGTCATAAATTTCGGTAATCGTACCCACCGTTGAACGTGGGTTATGACTGGTAGATTTTTGTTCAATGGCAATCGCTGGAGATAAACCTTCAATCGAGTCGACTTCAGGCTTTTCCATTTGCGATAAAAACTGACGAGCATAGGCCGAAAGTGATTCGACGTAACGGCGTTGTCCTTCGGCGTACAAGGTATCAAAGGCAAGAGAAGATTTTCCTGAACCTGATAGCCCCGTAATCACCACAAATTTGTCGCGTGGAATATCGAGTGACACATTTTTTAAGTTATGGGTACGTGCGCCTCGAATACGGATATGACTTTGGCTCATAAAACATCTCAATTATGTATTGATGAAAATTTAGGTGTTGTTTTGATTAGCACAGGGAGATATGGCTATTTATAAACAACAGACCCTATATGATAACGATTTAAAATTGTTCAAGTAGTACAAAATGATTTAAAGCGACAAATTGTGACGGTTAAACGACAATCGACAAAATTTGTTTAAATAAGCAGATTGTATTTTTAACATTCCTCACTCTACATTTCTACTCTCGCATATTTTTACAAGCTACATAATTTTACTAGACGACTGGTCTAATAGTGGAGTATGGTGTATGTATGAAACGATTAAACAAAAGCGAAACCACGCGACAACACATTTTAGATACCAGTTTTGAGCTGGTATTACATAAAGGTTTTGTTGGTGTTGGTTTGCAAGAAATTTTAAAGGCTTGTGACGTACCCAAAGGTTCGTTCTATCACTATTTTGCTTCGAAAGAGGCATTCGGCTGTGCGTTGCTCGAGCAATATATGGCTGATTATAAAGTTCGTATGGAACAACTTTGGCAACGCAGTGAGCAAAGTGCCCATGCTCGTTTAATGGCCCTATGGCAGGCATGGATTGATGATCCCGTAAACGGTAGTTGGGCTGAAAACTGTCTGATTGTGAAGTTAGCGGCAGAGGTTTCTGACTTATCAGAAGACATGCGCCAAATTCTCAATGACGGTGTGCACAAACTAACCCAACGTTTGGCTTTGCTACTCAAAGAAGGACAACAAGAAGGATCAATTCCTAAACATATTGAACCTTTAAAAACTGCGCAAGTCATGTATCAGTTATGGTTAGGTGCTGCTTTACTCACAAAACTGTCGCAAGACAAAGCACATCTACATTTAGCCTTAGAAACTACCCAACAACTCATAAAACCGATAGAGGAATAAAGCATGCGAAGTATTATCCATCGTAATTTTGGCGAGCCTGTAGACGTTTTAGAGCAGGCGGATATGCCAAAGCCAGAGCCAAAAGCAGGCGAAGTTCGTATTAAAACCATCATGTCTCCTATCCATAATCATGATGTATGGACAGTACGTGGAAGCTATGGCTACAAGCCAACTTTACCCGCGATTGGTGGTAGTGAAGGCGTTGGTATTGTTGATGCTTTGGGTGAAGGCATTACTCATGTACAGGTAGGGCAACGTATCGCAGTTGCGGCTGTGCATGGCAGTTGGGCTGAATACTTTATTGCACCAGCTCAAGGGCTTATTCCACTCAATAATGAAATTGATGACGAAACAGCAGCGCAGCTGATTGGTATGCCAATTAGTGCTCTCATGCTTTTAGACTTTGTAAATGTTCAACCAGGTCAATGGCTCATTCAAAACACGGCAAATGGTGCAGTCGGTAAAACAGTTGCGATGATTGCGCAGGCGCGTGGTTTACCAGTGATTAATCTGGTTCGTCGTACCGACGCAATTGCAGAGATGCAAGCATTAGGTATTCAACATGTTGTTGCGACTGATCAACCTAACTGGAAAGAGCAGGTTAAACAACTTCACGGTGATCAACCGCTGATTGCTGGTGTGGACTCGATTGGTGGCAGCGCAAGTGGTGAAATGCTGAATTTACTCAGTGAAAATAGCCTACTCGTTTCGTTTGGCAGTATGACTGGTGAAACCATGCAGATTTCATCGGGCGATTTAATTTTCAAACAAGCGACAGTAAAAGGGTTCTGGGCGAGTGTGGTCAACAAGGAAATGCCAGCAGAACGTAAAAAGGAACTGATTGTTGAGTTATTAACGCTAGCGACTCAGAAAAAATTAATCTTGCCTGTAGAAGGTGTGTTTAGTTTTGATGAGATTAAAACAGCTGCCCAAAGAGCAACGCAAGGTGCTCGACAAGGCAAAGTATTGTTAAAACCGTAACACACTAAAAGATCAGTCGAGAGACTGATCTTTTTTCATATCTTTAAAATAAAAAGGAAAACTGTATGATCGGACAAATATTGATTGCGCTTATAGCCATATTACATGTCTATATTTTAGTTTTAGAAATGTTTTTGTGGGACAAACCTTATGGCATGAAAGCCTTTGGAAATAATGCTGAAAAAGCAAAACTCACTAAAGTCATGGCACAAAATCAAGGGCTTTATAATGGCTTTTTAGCTGCGGGTTTATTTTGGTCTTTATTGGCTGATGCGCAGTTTGCCACATCAATTGCCAATTTCTTTTTAGGCTGTGTACTCATTGCAGGTATCTATGGTGGTCTAACTGCCAGTAAAAAGATTATTTATATTCAGGCAGTTCCAGCTTTGATTGCTTTAGTCGCTGTTAATTTTCTTTAAAAAGCGCACAATACAGCGTTTTGTTATGGAAATGATCAGGTAGGATCGGCACATGTGGGCGTTATTTTTAAAATGTATGTTGGGGGCTGGAGTTGTCCTCATTATTTCGATTTTATCGAAAAGTAAGGCATTTTATATTGCAGGTTTAGTCCCACTTTTTCCTACTTTTGCTTTAATTGCTCATGTGATTGTCTATCAGCAAAAAGGAGCCGAAGCATTACAAAAAACGGCTCTGTTTGGTCTATGGTCACTTATTCCTTATGCCATTTATTTAGTTGCGGTTTACATGCTGGCAACACGCGTGTCGATGTGGTCGTGTCTGGGCTTGGCAACCTTATGTTGGATGGTCGCTGCGGCAGGTTTAATTTATGGGTGGCAGTTGTTTCAGCATTAAAAGATTAAGAGAAACCCCTTAATCTTTTAAATTGAAGTATTTTTTATGACTGCTCAAGAACACGCGTTCTGAGCATGCCTTCAACTAAATTAATCATTTTTTTGCGGGAAAGAATTCGTGGCAATTGAGACGTTAAATAATTGCTACACCCCACTACAACCGTCGCTTTATTTTTATCTAATGCTCGAACTGTGGCAGAGACAACGTCATCTACCGTAGAGCTTTTCATTCCACTGGTATCGGCATTTGCGACCTGAGTAAAATTGGTTTCGGTATTGCCTGGGCAAACAGCGATAAACTTAACACCCGAAGTGCCATATTCCCCTGCAAGTGCTTCAGTAAACTGCAAAACATAAGATTTAGTTGCGCCATAAACAGCAATATAAGGGAGAGGTTGAAAGGCACCTGTCGATGAAATATTAATCATGATGCCTTTTTTGTTCGAAAGCATATGTGGCAAAAACAGATAACATAAAGACGTTACACTGCTGATGTTAAGTGTAATCATTTCTTGATAGGTAGAAATCGATTGATCAAGGAACTTGGTCCATTTTCCAAATCCTGCGTTGTTAATTAAAATTTCTACCGATAATTTTCTTGCCTGCACTTCATTAAATAAGGTTTGAGCTGAATTGGGTTGAGCTAAATCTAAAACAATCACTTCAACATTTACGCTATATTTTTTTCTCAGTTCATCGGCTAAATCATTTAGTTTTTGTTCGGAGCGTGCCGTTAAAATCAGGTGGATTCCTAAAGATGCAATTTTTTTAGCATACGCTTTACCTATTCCTGAAGATGCTCCTGTTATTAATGCTGTTGAATTTTTAAATGTAGAAAGATGAGCGCTCATTTTATTTATCCGTAATACATGAAGCTCTTACGATAAACCTTGTCCCTAAGGGCAGAGTCAAGCACTAAATTCAAAAGCTATTTTTAGATTTTTATGCATCATTTTAAGCAGAAATTTTACTGGTAATATAAGTTTCAATAATCTCATCTTCCAGTTGTTTTAAATCTACTTGCAAACGATTTAATGCTTCTTTTTGTTCAATAATTTGTTGATTCTTTTTTTGAATAAGCTGCTGCGCAATTTCTACCGGAAAGCGATTATTTTTATATTTTAAAGCTGACAACTCATAAAGCTCAGAAAGGCTAAATCCTACTGCTTGTGCAAGGCGAATCATCTTAACTGATTTGACATCAATCTCTTCATAAATACGATAATTCCCTTTTCTTTTTGCGACTGGTAGTAAGCCTAATTTTTCATAATGCCGAATGGCTTTAGGAGTGGCTCCAGTTAAAGATGCTAATTCGCCGATATACATACTTATCTCGCATTTTATTAAGAATCGATCAGCTATGAACAATCTGATCGATTCTTTTAAAGTTTTAAATATGGTCTAAACCTAACCATTGTCTTTGATGGTAAGCACTGTCCCAAAATAACCACTCAAGTTTTGCACCCATCGTATAGGCTGCATGCATTTTTTCTAGTGTGTCTGCATCACAACGTGCTGCGACTTTGTCTACAGTCGCAATCACATTACGAACAGCCGTATGGAACTCTTCGCCAGCATAGGTATCAACCCATGCTTGGTAAGGATTATTAGCAACTGATTTGCTTACAATATCTTTACCAACTTCAGCGTAAATCCAGAAACAAGGTAAAAGTGCAGCAAGTACAACAGGGTAGCTTTCTGACCAAGCCGTTGCGGTTAAAAATGAAGTGTAATGATGGCCTGCCAAGGTTAATGGTGTATTTTGAAATTTTTCTTTGCTTACGCCAAAGTTTTTCATGAAGTCATCATGCAAGCTACGTTCAACCACAATTGCGATTTTTGCGGCATCTGAGAACTGCATAATATCGTCAGCATCAAATGCTTTGGCTGCTGCAACAGCAAGTACACGCCCATACGCCACTAAATATTGAGCATCTTGAATAACATAATGACAAAATGCTTCTTTATCTAAAGTACCGCTAGCAAGTTCCTGATTAAAAGGCAGGTCGAGAATTTTTTGATATAAATTTAAATTACGTTGCCAGAGTTCTTGAGAAAAAAGCATAAATTCATTCCATTTAAAATAAGACAGCTGAACCAGATTTTAAATCAATTTTAAAATACAAAAATAATAATAATAGATATATCGAAAGAAAATATTTAATACGATTAACCAGTTAATTAAGAATTATAAATTTCTTTATTAAACAGAGGGATAAAGTAAAGAGAATAACGGCACAAAACAACATCGTTTTGTGATTAATTATCGATATAATAACCGCGGTTTTAAGAAAGATTAAATTTAGTTCTTGGTATAGGTCTGATCCATGAAGCATTTCCAATTTTCGATATTTTTTACGGTGGTGTGTTTAGCACTATCCGCGTATTGGGGTTTTACCCATGGGCCTGAAGCTGGCGTGTCTACCATGCTTAAAGCTTTAACCATTACCGCAATTTTAGCTGTAATGGAGGTTTCTTTATCTTTTGACAATGCTGTCGTGAATGCATCGGTTTTGCGTAATTGGGATCCGTTCTGGAAAATGATCTTTTTAACGGTGGGTATTTTAATCGCCGTTTTTGGTATGCGTTTGATTTTCCCTGTTGTGATTGTTGCTGTAACCGCAGATATGGGGGTAATTGAAGTTGCAAAACTGGCACTCAATGATCCGAAAACTTATTCTGAGCGCTTAATGGCGCACCACGCTGAAATTTCAGCTTTTGGTGGAACATTCCTGTTGTTGGTTTTCCTAAACTTCTTCTTTGATGACGGAAAAGAAACGCATTGGTTTAGATGGCTTGAATCTAAACTTACGAGTTTGGCTAGCGTACCCGCAATGTCAGTATTCCTTGCTTTAATCGCTTTAATTGTGATGGCAGGTTATGTAGATGATCATCAACGTTTAGCCGTGACCATGGCCGGTATTTGGGGCATTGTGGTTTATATTGGTGTTGAAGTATTAAGTCACTTGCTAGGTGGTGAGCCTGAAATTGATGAAAATGGTAATGCTGTATTACAAGATGGCTCGGGTGCTGCGTCTGGTGTGGTTAAAGCTGGTTTAGGCGGTTTCTTATATCTTGAAGTATTAGATGCATCATTTAGTTTTGACGGTGTGATTGGTGCATTTGCAATTACCAGCGATGTTGTTGTGATTATGCTAGGTCTTGCGATTGGTGCTATTTTTGTTCGTTCAATGACTGTTTATCTTGTTGAAAAAGGTACGCTAGATGCTTACGTGTTCTTGGAACATGGTGCACATTATGCAATTGGTGCTTTAGCATTCATTATGATTGCAAGCGGTACGGGTGTGCATGTACCTGAAGTGGTCACAGGGTTAATTGGTGTAGCGTTTATTGTGTGGGCTGTCATTGCTTCAATTCAATATACCAAGCGCGAGCAAGAGTCTCCTTAAGCTAATTTTCAGTAAAGTTCGATATTATAAAGAGGCTAAATGCCTCTTTATTTTTTTTAGCCGAAATCGTTATTTTAAATCATCTCTCCCGTATTTTTAGAAACGAATCGGCTTATAATTTGCCTAGTTTGATAACGTGTATTGATATGATGAATGCTTTGGAACGCCGCTCAACTTTTGCTTTAAGTAGTATTTTTGCGCTACGCATGTTGGGTTTGTTCATGATTATTCCTGTCTTCTCTGTAGTCGGGCAGTCATATCAATATGCGACTCCGGCACTTATTGGTTTGGCCGTAGGTGTATATGGTCTAAGTCAGGCGATTTTACAAATTCCATTTAGCTTGCTGGCTGACCGTTTTAGCCGTAAACCGCTTGTAGTCTTTGGCTTATTGCTTTTTGCTATTGGTGGTGCAATTGCGGGTTTATCTGACACTATTTATGGCGTCATTATTGGCCGTACCATCGCTGGTGCTGGTGCGGTTTCGGCAGTGGTCATGGCACTTTTAGCTGATGTGACGCGTGAAGAGCAGCGTACTAAAGCCATGGCCGCCATGGGCATGAGTATTGGTTTATCTTTTGTTGTCGCGTTTAGCCTTGGGCCTTGGCTCACAAGTCTTGTCGGTATTTCTGGTCTATTCTTTGTGACAACCATTATGGGCCTAATCGCGATTTCGATGCTATTGCTTGTACCTAAAGTGACTCGTCACCATCGTAATTATCAGCAAGGCTATATGGCACAGCTTAAGCAAGTCATTCAAATGGGTGATTTAAACCGTTTACACGTTTCGGTTTTTGCATTGCATTTATTGCTGACAGCCATGTTTATTTATGTGCCTTCACAGCTGATCGAGTTTGCGCATATTCCTCTGGCGAGCCACGGCTTGGTGTATTTGCCACTGTTGGTGATTAGTTTATTTTTTGCATTTCCAAGCATTATCATCGCTGAAAAATATCGCAAAATGCGAGGCATTTTCTTAACGGCAATTACAGGTATTATTGTGGGGTTGCTGCTTCTCATATTTGGTTATCAGTCTAAATATGTCTTGCTCGCAGGCTTAGGTATTTTCTTTATTGCCTTTAATGTAATGGAAGCTTTATTGCCTTCTTGGTTATCAAAGTCAGCTCCAATCCAGTCAAAAGCTACTGCCATGGGTGTAAATGCCAGTAGCCAGTTCTTAGGTGCTTTTTTTGGTGGCACGCTAGGTGGTCAATTATTGATGTTACATAATACTGCGATTGGATGGAGTGTCTTAGCAGGGATTGCTATAATATGGCTGCTAATTAGTTTTGGTTTAGCTCAGCCGCGGTATCTGTCATCTATTGTGTTGCCATTACCGCAAGTGCAACAGGTGAATGAGTGGACCACACAGCTATTGGCAATTCGTGGTATTGAAGAAGTTGTGGTGATGCCTGACCAGCAGGTTGCTTATATTAAAGTCGATAAACAGACTCTTGATGATGCTGCACGACGTGATTTAACGCAGTTGTTTGGTAAAGAGGTAGCCATTTAAGCATAACTCTTATAAAGTAAAACATAGAAATTATAGGATGAAGACAGCTAATGCGTGGTGTAAATAAGGTTATTTTGGTTGGTACTTTGGGTCGTGATCCTGAAACAAAAACTTTTCCAAATGGGGGTTCGTTGACCCAATTTTCGATCGCGACAAGTGAATCTTGGACTGATAAAAATACAGGTGAGCGTAAAGAACAAACAGAATGGCACCGTATTGTTTTGCATAACCGTTTAGGGGAAATTGCTCAGCAGTTTTTACGTAAAGGTTCTAAGGTTTACATTGAAGGTTCATTACGTACACGTCAATGGACAGATCAAAATGGCCAAGAGCGTTATACGACAGAAATCCGTGGCGACCAGATGCAAATGTTAGATGCTCGTCAACAAGGTGAACAAGGTTTCGCTGGCGGTAATGATTTTAATCAACCACGTTTTAACGCACCTCAACAAGGTGGCGGTTATCAAAATAATAACAACCAAGGTGGCGGCTACGGTCAAAACAATGGTGGTGGTTATGGTGGCCAAGGTGGTTTCGGTAATGGTGGTAACAGCCCGCAAGGTGGTGGTTTTGCTCCTAAAGCGCCGCAACAACCAGCATCTGCACCAGCTGATTTAGACGATGATTTACCGTTCTAATCAAAGTTTCAAAAAAGGCGAGTTTATCTCGCCTTTTTTATTATTCAATTCCTAGCAAACGTAGAAGTGCCGTGCCAACAGCGGCCAAACAAATCACCAATAAAAGCGGAACTTTTTTCCAAACCAAGAATAGTGCTAGTACCACCCCAAATATACGCGCGAAACCTGCGAAATGTTGGCCTTCAAAAAATGTAGTGGTCACTGCAATGGCACAGAGCAAAACGGTTGCGCCATTTGAGAGTAAAACTTGGTATTTTTCAGAAAACGAAAACTTGGCGCCTAAGTGAAAGCCAGCAAAACGAATACCATACGTTCCAAGTGCAAGTAGAGCTATACCTAAAATAATAAGTAACTGTTGACTCATTTCTTTCTACCCCATATTAAGCCAAAAAGCGAAATCAGGATTGGAAGCCCTGAGGCTAAAAAAGGTGTAGTCATCAGTGCTAAAGTTGACCCTGCAAATGCAGCTTTTCGTGTAGATTTATTCTTTAAAGCATTAAAAGTCAGTGCAATTAAAATGGCAGGGAAAATTGCATCTAAGCCAAATGTTTTCGGGTCTGGAATAGCACTTCCAATAAAATAGCCAGCCGTGACACCGAGGGGCCAAGTCAGCATAATGCATATACCACATAACCAGTAAGCAGCCTTTTTTGTTTCAAAATCAGGCTGTGCCATACCAAACAAAACGCTCTCATCGTTCATGATGTGAGACCCGAAATATCGAGAGAATTTACCTCGGATTAGTTCATTGACCGCAATACCAAAAGGTAAGTGCCTTAAATTGACGAGTAGTCCTGCAATTGCAGCTGTAATTGGGCTACCACCAACTGCCAAGAAGCCAATAAAAATAAATTCAGCAGTTCCTGCAAGCACAAAAATAGATAGGCAAAGCGGAATCCACAGTGCTAAGCCATAGCTTGCAGCGAGTGAACCTAAAGACATACCAACAACACTGGTTGCTAGACATACAAAGAAAATCGAGCGGGTGGTGTCTTTACTAAGTTTCTTAATGAGAGCGTATGTGGACATAGTATGATATAACGAACGATTTTCCATTATAATGAATAAGTCTGATTGTTTTGTCAAAACGAACGATCGTTTTTTTTATAGAACGGGTGCGGTGAATGTCTCAGCCAATTGAAATTATTGCCAAAGGTTTAACGCGTGAACGCCAAAGAGCAGGGCTCTCATTGGCAGAAGTTGCTCGCCGTGCAGGTGTTGCCAAATCTACACTTTCGCAGTTAGAGGCCGGGCAAGGTAACCCAAGCATTGAAACCTTATGGGCACTTTGTGTTGCACTGAATATTCCATTCGCACGCCTGATGGAAGAACCAAGCAATCAAGTGCAAGTCATTCGCTGTGGTGATGGGCCAACGGTGAGTTCCGAGATTGCCAATTACAAAGCAATTTTGTTGGCGACTTGTCCACCGCATGCGCGCCGTGATGTATATTTATTGATTGTGGAGCCGGGTGAAGACCGACTGTCAGAGCCGCATCCAGTTGGTTCTGTAGAACATATTATTGTGGTCGAAGGCAAAGCTTTAGTGGGTTTAATTGATGAGGCAGTTGAGCTTGGCGTCGGAGACTATATTTGTTATCCAGCCGATCAAAAGCATATATTTAGAGCCTTAGAAACAGGAACAAAGGCGTTATTAATTTCTGAACAAAACTAGAAGCTTTAAATTCATTTAAGTGAAGTTTTTTTCTTTTAATGAATTTAAACGTTTATTATTCATTTGTTCTAATCAGCCTTAGTAAGTTTTCTTGGGATAATGTTTTATTGTCGACTTCTTCAACCAGAGTAATTGCTTTACGAAGCAAATTTAATCCTTCATCTGTCAACTCAACTTGTTGTTCGCGTAAATCTAAAGCATAAGGTGAAATGGTAATTAATTTATTTTTTTTTAGGCGCTGTAAAATAAGAGAAACCTGCATTTTGGGCATGCCAGACATTTCAACGATTACTTTCTGCCGGATATAGGGGGTGGAAATCGATACATTTTGTTGTAATTGCCAACCAATAATCGCGAGTATGCTGAAGTTCTGCTGAGTCAAATCTAATGGAGCTAAAACTATATCAATCTGTCTTTGCCACTTAATAAATGTTTGCCAAAATCTGAATCCTATACTTTCCATTGGAGAGGTATGTGTAAATATATCTGGTTTTACCATTTCAATAAGACCCGTTAAGTAAAGTTATAATTTTTAAAAATTTATAGGAAGCACAAGTATAACTTATTTAAAATATGCGTTCTGCTAATGGCAGATAAGCTAACTTCAAGTTATATCAGTTATTTATCTTACAATGTGTCATAGATCAAAATTATAATAAGAAAATAAATTTGAAATGAATAGGGTTTAGTTATATTGCTGGACCGCTTCCTGAGGAAGCGGAGGCTAGAGTAAAAATTATTTAATGAAGACTTCAAATTTTGATAATTAAATAATATTTTGAGAGTAGATCTATAATTTAAAATTTTCTCCTAGGTTTTATTATCCTTAATTAAGTTCGCATCATGCTGACTTATTTCAAAAAAACCTCTTCGTGCAAGTATTCCCCAGTTCGGATTACTTGTAAGCTCTAATCCTTTAATATCTTTGATGGGTTTAGATACAAAATCTGGATCAAAGATTACATCTTTTCTGAAAGGTTTAAAATCTGGAGTTTGCTCAAACTGATAGATTTCATTGTTTAAAAAAGAACATCTAAATGCGATTAGTTTTAATTCCTTACCAGCACGCATTTCAGTTCTTGGACAATATATAAATACCTCATCACCAGCATGAGTCGCGATGAGGGGACCTTTTTTTCCATGACAGACTTGAAGAATATTTAGCTTTGAAGCAATTAAAGCATGTTCATAGGAAATCACAGCGATCCATGATTTCATTGCTTCAACTCTTTTTGCATTATTTCAACAAGATTATTAACACTTTGAACAATATTCTGCTTTAAATTTTCCCAAATATTATCTTTAAAAAAATCATAGTTATGAGCTTGAACACAAATAGTATGTTCAATTCTGTCATCAGAACATGCTGCACTTTTTTCGATAAGTGAATGTCCAATAGACATGGAGCCTATAGGAGTATGACTAGTTGTTGTAAAATGCTGTTCATCAATAAATGATGTTACGCAAACAGGAACTAAATCCGGAGCTCCGTAGGGAAGAATATTAATATTTTTCCCAAGCTTTATTTTATTTCCATCGGATTGGATTTCTAGTAAACCTTTATCCCAGTTGCTCCAGTTGGCAATATCATTCCAGTGCTTCCAGATAAGTGGAAAGGACTCTTTTGGAATCTTAATACTATAGCTAAATGTTAACGTTTTAAGTTTATTGTTCATTAATTTTGCCTTTTATATAAGTTAATAATAGTTTTATTAAAGAATAATCAGTTGTTATGAATGACAGATTTAGCTCGAAATGAGTTGATATCGCTAGTCATATTTAAATAAAACTTTAATAGTAAAATAATATACTATTATTTTATTAATTACAATTTTAAAATTTTTATGCTTAATTTTTATTCGATTACCCATAAGTTATTTTTTATAAATTTAAGGTACTTTTATAACTCCTAACCAAACACATCGATATTTCATATTTAGAAATCTGATTGTATTTTTATGTAAATTATTTATAGAAATATTAAATTCATGAAACGAATCTAGACCAATTTTGCATATAAATTTTGCAATTGGCTCTCTCTTTTATTACAAAAATGGCTCTCGTTTCTTGAGTGCCGAAACGACAAATTAAAGCCATTGGAAGTATGCATACGGAAGCGCCGGATCAGCTCAGTGAATTTTCTGTTTTAGGAATTGAGCAAAACGGCTAAATTTTTAGGGGATATTTTTTGGCTTCGGAGGATTTCCGAGTCTAGCCGATATCCTCCATATATTAAGGAAAATGATATGGCAGCTCATCAAAATGGTTCTGAAGCCAATCACTCCCAAAGTTTAAAACATGGACTTAAATCACGCCATCTAACCATGATCTCGATAGCAGGGGTTATTGGTGGCTCTCTCTTTGTTGGCTCAGGTAGTATCATCTACAACACAGGTCCTGTGGTTTTCTTAACCTATGCTTTAGGTGGACTACTCGTTTGGTTCATCATGCGTATGCTAGGCGAGATGGCCGTTTTAAACCCCGACAGTGGCTCTTTTTCAACTTATGCGGACCGCGCAATTGGTCGTTGGGCAGGTTTCTCAATTGGGTGGTTGTACTGGTGTACGCTGGCAATGCTCATGGGGTGGGAAGCTTATGTGGCAGGTAAAATTTTAAATAACTGGTTCCCGTTTATACCGATCTGGGTCTATATGACTGTCGTCATTGCTGCATTGGTTGCTGTCAATTTGCAGAACGTAAAGAACTATGGTGAATTCGAGTTCTGGTTCGCTCTCATCAAAGTGATTGCGATTGTGATCTTCTTGGTGATTGGTAGCTTAGCCATCATGCATTTGTGGCCTTGGGGTAATCCAGCTGCATCTGGTATCAGTAATCTAACCTCTCAAGGTTTTATGCCTAATGGTGGTTCATCCGTTATTACCGCCTTACTTGGGGTCATGTTTGCCTATATTGGCGCTGAAATTGTGACTGTAGCAGCGGCAGAGTCTGCAAACCCATCTAAAGAAATTCGTAAGGCTTCGAACTCAGTGGTTTGGCGAATTATTTTATTCTACGTCGGTTCAATGTTTGTGGCGGTATGTTTAATTCCTCACAACAATGAACTTTTGAAAGATTCTACTTGGGGAACCTATAGCGTTACGTTGTCTGCGCTTGGTATTCCGGGCGCGCGTCATATCGTAAACTTTGTGGTTCTAACCTCGGTATGTAGTTGCTTTAACTCAGCGCTTTATACGTGTTCACGTATGTTGTTCTCATTATCTAAACGTGGTGATGCACCGAAAAGCTTTGGCTCTGTAAACAGTAAAAGTAGTCCGTGGGTGGGCGTGATTGTGTCATGCTTCTTTTCTGTAATTGCCGTGATTTTAACTGCAACCAAGAGTATGGATGTGTATGACTTTTTCATGCTAACAACAGGTGCAGCAACATTGTATGTATACCTGACGATTGCTTATTCTCAGCTTCGTATGCGTAAAAAGTTAGAAGCTGAAGGCGTGAAAATTGACTTTAAAATGTGGATGTTCCCTTACTTAACTTACGTGGTGATCTTTGCAATTATTGGTGCAATTCTTACCATGCTGATTGAAGGCACCTATTTTAAAGAGGTGATTTACACTACAGCATTGTTCGGCATTATTGTGTTCTTCGGTTTGCTGTCTGAAAAACTAGGTTGGGGTAAAGAGCGTAGAGCGACTCATTTAACTCATAGCCATGAAGAAAAGTTAGTTTAATTTTTTAAATAAAAAAGAGCCTCACTGCGAGGCTCTTTTTTATTTGTCTTAATACGGATGAATCTTTAATTCAGCGTAGGTACGCCTGCTTCACGTAAGCATTGAAGCAAGACACCAAAAGCCATCACCATATCTTTTTCATTTACACAAGCGAAGCCCATGAGCAATCCACGTTCGGCATGTGCATGCGACTGCATGTAGTACTGAGACAGTGGTCGAACTTTGACACCACGTTCAAGCGCAGTCGCCGCAATCGCAACATCATCGCAAGCGTTTGGAAGTTTTAAAACTAGATGTAACCCTGCGGCTTCATCATATTCATGAATAAATTCGGGGCCAAGGTAGCGTTGAATTAAGCTCACCAAGTAGTCGCGGCGCTTGCCATAGAGTAGGCGCATACGGCGAATATGCGCTTCGTAATGGCCTTCACGAATAAATTCAGCTAAGGCTTTTTGCTCAAGCAAATGGCCCCCACGGTAAAGCTCGGCTGCCACAATACGTAGTGGTGAAAAAAGTGGTTTAGGTACGACCAAATAACCAATTCTTAAAGAGGGGTAAATGGTTTTACTAAATGTGCCCATGTACAGCACAGGTGCATCATTTTCTAAGCCTTGCAAAGACGGATACGGTTGACCTGAGAAACGAAACTCACTGTCGTAGTCATCTTCTACAATCCAGCTATTATGCTGGCGTGCAATTTCAATCAGTTTGCGTCGTCGATCTAGGCTTAAATGTGAACCCAGCGGATATTGATGTGATGGTGTGACAAAAATGAGCTTAGGCGGCTTTGTCGGATTTTCTTCAGGAATAATACCTTCAGCATCGACAGGCATCGGTTGAATATCGAGGCCATTAATTCGTAAGGTATTACGCATTCCCCAATAAGCGGGATCTTCAAGCCAGATTCGATCACCAATATCACTCAGTGCACGCGAGACCAAATCAATCGCTTGGTGAATGCCTTCGGTAATAATAATCTGGTCTGCATCGCACTGAACCGAACGTGCAACACGTAAGTAATCTGCCAACGCACTTCGAAGCTCGATACAGCCACCAGCGTTGCTATAGATCAGGCGGTTAATGTCTGGTTCGCGGCTTAGGCGTGCTTGAATACGACTAAAAATATGATGTGGAAACTCTGTTACATCGGGTGCTCCCGGCACAAAAGCTCCCCATTGGTGTGGCGACGCTGCTGCATAGCCTAATAAGTTAGAACCACGCTGCGAAAGGGCATAAGAGCTTTGAACTTTCGGGCTTGAAACCGCTTTTTTCTTATTTTGAGTATTTAAAAAACTCTCTGGTAATTTTTCGGCAACCCATGTGCCATGACCTGTACGGGCTTCTAAGTAGCCTTCAGCTTGTAGCTGTTCATAGGCGGTAAGCACTGTATTTCTAGAAACATGAATTTCACTGGCTAAGTCGCGTGACGCAGGTAGACGAGTCTTGGGCTGGATGACTCCATCAATAATGGCACCACGCAGGCAACGGAAAAGGCGTTGATGTAGTTTCCCTTCAGTGTCCTGTTGGAGTCGTTGTAGCAAATGATCTCCAAGTAAACTACGCAATTGGCTCTCTCCTACAGTTAAAAAGTGGCTCTCGTCAGTTGGCGTCAGACGAGCGAAATTACATGCATAGGCAGTCGTTGTAAAGCACCCTGAAAATTAAGCACAGGATGCAAGAAACCAAAGCTGCAACTGATGATGAAAATATGAGGGAATCAAATGGATAATCAACATTCTGCACTTAACGCACGTAAACAGCAAGCAACTCCACGTGGTGTAGGCGTGATGTGTCAGTGGTATGCGGAAAAAGCTGAAAATGCCACGCTTTGGGACAAGGAAGGCAACCAATTTATCGACTTTGCAGGTGGTATCGCAGTTTTAAACACAGGCCATCGCCACCCTAAAGTGATTGCAGCAGTAACTGAACAACTTACTAAATTTACGCACACTGCCTATCAAGTAACACCTTATGAAAGCTATGTGGCTTTGGCTGAACGTATTAATGAGCGTGCGCCAATTGCTGGTCCTGCGAAGTCAGCGTTTTTCACAACAGGTGCAGAAGCAGTTGAAAATGCGGTGAAGATTGCTCGTTCTTATACCGGTCGTCACGGCATTATTACTTTTGGTAACGGTTTCCACGGTCGTTCATTTATGACTATGGCAATGACAGGTAAAACTGCGCCTTACAAACGTGACTTTGGTGTAATGCCAGCGGGTGTGTTCCACGCACGTTACCCTGTACCTGCTAAAGGGATTTCAGTAGATGCAGCGATCGAAAGCGTTGAAGATATTTTCAGTGAAGATATTGCACCACATGATGTTGCGGCAATCGTACTTGAGCCAGTGCAAGGTGAAGGCGGTTTCAATGTGGTACCAGCTGAGTTCTTAAAACGTTTACGCGCAATTTGCGATAAGCACGGCATTTTACTTGTGGCTGACGAAGTGCAATCTGGTTTTGCGCGTACTGGTAAATTGTTTGCAATGAACTATTACGAGACTAAAGCAGACCTTATCACGATGGCGAAAAGCTTAGGTGGTGGTTTCCCTATTTCGGGTGTTGTAGGCCGTGCAGAAGTGATGGATGCACCAAACCCAGGTGGTCTAGGCGGTACTTACGCAGGTAGCCCGATTGCGGTTGCAGCTGCGCACGCGGTAATTGATGCGATTGAAGAAGAAAACTTATGCGACCGTGCAAATGAATTAGGTGCAGAGTTAGTAACTACCCTTAAAGATATTCAACAAGCAACAGGCGATGTCGTAACTGATATTCGTGCTTTAGGTTCAATGGTTGCAGTAGAACTTGAAACGGCTGAACAAGCAAAAGTTGTACAAAACTATGCAATGGAAAACGGGTTGTTACTTCTTACTTGTGGTAAATACGGTAATGTAATTCGTTTCTTATATCCATTAACCATTCCTGCTGAGCAATTCCGTCAAGGTCTTGATATTTTGAAACAAGGTTTTGCGACACTCAAAGCAGGTAGTGCAAAAGCAATGGAGCAATCTGCATGATTCAAAATAATTTGCAGTATTTATTAAAACATCCTGATATTGCATTAGAAGCACCTGCATCAAATGACTATATCGAGGTGAATGATGCTGCTACGGGTGAAACTTTGGCATGGGTGAAAACCTATGACCGCGCAGGGGTTGAAGCCGCAATTAATCGTTCAGCAAAAGCGCAGGCTGCTTGGAAAAAGCAAACTGCCTTGGCGCGTGCTGATGTGCTATTGGCATGGTACAACCTCATGCTTGAGCACAAAGAAAATCTGGCTCAAATCTTAACAGCTGAGCAAGGTAAGCCATTGGCAGAAGCACGTAGTGAAATTGGTTATGCAGCATCGTTCATACGCTGGTTTGCTGAGCAAGCGCGACGTATTGATGGTGAAGTATTAACACCTACGTTGCCAAATCAACGTCTGCTCGTGATTAAACAAGCAATTGGTGTTACTGCTGCCATTACGCCGTGGAACTTCCCAGCTGCCATGATTACGCGTAAAGCAGGTCCAGCGATTGCTGCGGGTTGTTCAATGTTGGTTAAACCGGCAGAGCAAACGCCGTTAACTGCTTATGCACTTGAAGTATTGGCGTTACAGGCAGGCTTACCAGCTGATGTTTTAATTAACATTAGTGGTGATGCGGTTGAAGTAGGCAAAACACTATGCGAAAGCGATATTGTTCGTAAGTTAAGCTTCACAGGTTCAACCCAAGTTGGCCGTATCTTGATGCAACAATGTGCGCCAACTATTAAAAAGCTTTCACTTGAACTCGGTGGTAATGCACCAGTTGTGGTATTTGACGATGCCAATCTTGAACAAGCTGTTCAGGGCATCATGGCAAGCAAATATCGTAACAGCGGTCAGACCTGTGTTTGCGCTAACCGTATTTATGTTCAAGACGGTATTTACGATGCGCTGGCAGACCGTTTGGTTGAAGCTGTGTCTAAGCTGAAAGTTGGTGATGGTCGTCAAGAAGGTTCAACTCAAGGGCCTTTAATTGATGAAGATGCGATTGCAAAAGTTCAGTCTCATATTGCAGATGCAACTAAGAAAGGCGCGACAGTTCGTATTGGTGGTCAGCGTTCGGCACTTGGTGGCACATTCTTTGAACCAACAGTTTTAACTGGTGTAACGCAAGACATGAAAGTGTCTAAAGAAGAAACCTTTGGTCCGCTTGCACCGCTATTCCGCTTTAAAACTGAAGATGAAGCAGTGGCAATGGCGAACGATACCGAGTTTGGTTTAGCTGCTTATTTATTTACTCAAAGCACAGCTCGTCAATGGCGAGTGGGTGAAGCACTTGAGTATGGAATGGTCGGCATTAACACGGGTGCAATTTCAAATGAAGTTGCTCCGTTTGGTGGCGTAAAACAATCAGGTCTAGGTCGTGAAGGTTCAAAATTCGGCATCGAAGAATATGTCGAAATGAAATACCTCTGCGTAGACTTATCTGAGTAAGGAACAAAGCGGGTTCGTTTTGTTCTGAACGAAAACATGCAGTTATGCTGTATGTGATGTTTCACAAAAAACCGGTCATGCCCATTCATGACCGGTTTTTTTATTTAAGTCGGCAAATACCCTTCATGGCTTTCGGGTAAACGCCTGAGTTCTTCAATCAATGTTTCAATGAGTTTTTCGACCACCAGACGTTGGCCTTTTCTAGACACATAAACCAGTTGTAGCATGCCAATATTCGACTTCCAGTCAGGAAGAATATGCACAAGTGTGCCTTTACGAATTTCAGATTCGACAGTTAAAAAGGGAAGATCGGCAATGCCTAAACCATCCATCACGGCATAGTAAACACCTGCCAAGTCATTACTTTTGATTCGTGGTTGATAAGGCACATCAACTGATTCACCATTTCGAATATTGCATAAATGCCAAATATAATTTTGCTTTTGCGTGCCTAAGCTAATACTTGGAAAGTCTTGTAATTCAGAATAATGCTCAATGGTACGGCCTTGTAATAATTCAGGCGAAGCCACTAGACAGTGGTCGGTTTTAATTACATCCCGAACAATTAAATTTGAATCTTCATTGGGTTCGAAATTAGTTCGAATCGCGAGGTCGATGTCATCGTGCAAAATATCTACTCGACGGCTGGTCAGCTCAAGAGCAATCTCAACTTTTGGATAGGTTTTTAAAAACTGATTTAAAATTTTTCTAATTTGAAAATGCATCATTAATGGTGGGCAGCTGACTTTTACTACTCCTTGAGGCTCACTTTTTTGCTTTAACAAAACGTTTTCTGCGCATTCAACTTGGGCAATAACTTTGCAGCATTCTTCGTAGAACTCTTGGCCTAAATCGGTCACTTTAAAATGGCGAGTTGTTCTTTGAATGAGGCTAACGTTAAATTTATTTTCAAGGTCAATAATGCGTCGGCTGAGTTTGGACTTACTAATATTTTCAGCTTCACTGGCCGCACTAAAGCCGCCGTGTTTTACGACTAAATAGAAATAATAAAAATCATCAAAAGAGCTTATCAATGTCCGATCAATCCATTTAAATTTAAGATTAGAGCGCTTAAGCACTCTAATCTTGGCAATTCAGCTTATTTTTGCGATGTATTAAAGCTATAGCTAGTCATCAGGTTGCGGTAATCAGGAATATGATTTGAGAATAGTGCACCTAAGCCTTCTACGTCATTACGCCAGTCACGGTGTAACTCACATGCCATGCCGAACCAAGTCATCAGCTGAGCACCTGCTTTTGACATACGGTCCCAAGCAGCATCACGTGTTAATTCATTGAAAGTACCAGAAGCATCGGTAATCACAAACACTTCAAAGCCTTCAGCGAGTGCAGATAAAGCTGGGAATGCCACACAAACTTCAGTGACCACACCTGCAATAATTAGTTGTTTTTTGCCTGTCGCTTTAACTGCTTTTACGAAGTCTTCATTGTCCCAAGCGTTGATTTGACCAGGGCGTGGAATAAATGGTGCATCTGGGAAAAGTTCTTTTAATTCTGGAACTAAAGGACCGTTTGGACCATTTTCAAAACTGGTCGTTAAAATAGTCGGTAAGTTAAAATATTTTGCTGCATCTGCAAGCGCTAATACGTTATTTTTAAATTTATCTGGTTCGATATCTCGAACTAAAGAAAGTAAACCAGCTTGGTGGTCAACTAAAAGAACCGCAGCATTATCCTTGTCTAAACGGACGTAATCTTGAGCCATTTTTATATCCTCATGTTATCAAAATGAATAATTAAAAATTATTAAGTAGGTCGTTAGTGCCTAAAATTATGGTAGTTGAGTTTGTTGTCGTGATTAAGTCTAAAAAATAGGATTAAGAATTTTAAAAATAGGACGATCTTTTGAAGCGTACCTCAAACTTTAAGATTGTCTCATATATGAAATAATGTGTTGCTAAACCTGATCTATAAACTGCAATTATTGAGGCGTAAAATCAATCCCAGTTCAAGAAAATCCTACATATATAGGAGAGATCAGATGAAGAAATTTCTTGGTGCATATCAAAATAACCACATGCATTGGGTTGGTGATGGTTTCCCTGTATATAACCTGTTCTCTTATGACCGTTTAGGCCAAACCCTAAGCCCATTTTTGTTACTGGATTATGCAGCGCCTTATAATTTCTCACCAACCACCGAACAACAAGGTGTCGGGTCGCATCCTCACCGTGGCTTTGAAACCGTGACGATTGCCTACCAAGGTGAAGTAACACACAAAGACTCAAGCGGCGGCGGCGGAACCATTAAAACGGGTGACGTACAATGGATGACTGCAGGTGCAGGCGTGTTACATGAAGAGTTCCATTCTCCTGAATTTGCAAAGCATGGCGGTCTGTTTGAAATGGTGCAATTGTGGGTAAATTTACCTGCTCATTCAAAAATGACCCCTGGAAAATACCAAGCAATTGAAGCGAAAGAAATTCCAGACATCGCGCTAGATGATCACGGTAGTCATTTACGTGTGATTGCAGGTGAATATGCAGATGCAAAAGGTGCCGCAACGACCTTTAGCCCATTAAACGTATGGGATGGTAAGTTAGTCAAAGGCCAAAAACACACCCTTTATGTGCCTGAAGGACATACTACACTTGTTGTTGTTTTAGATGGTGCTGTGGTCATTAATGATACCAACCGTCTTGAAGGTAAAACCGTTGCGATTTTATCTCGTGAAGGTGTTGAGTTTAGTTTAAATGCCGAAGAAGACACTAAATTCCTAGTGTTGACTGGCCAACCACTGAATGAACCAATCGAAGGTTATGGCCCATTTGTCATGAATACCAAAGCCGAGATTATGGAAGCGATTAATGATTTTAATCGTGGAAAATTTGGTTCTCTCATGCAAGAAGCATAAATTGTTTATTTGAGCTTAATTAGCTATTTAAGCAAAGTAATAAAAAGCCCGCTATCAAGTGTGAATAGCGGGCTTTTTCGCTGTAAAGTTTCTATTTTTATGATAGATATCATTATTGTTTGGGCATTGTTTTATGTGACTTAGTTCTCATTGTTGTGATGGCATGATATCGTAAAATGAGTGTTTTGTAAAATATTTGATATAAATTTAGTTAAATTATCTCATTTTATTTAAAAGAATTTTTTTTAAATTTTTAAAAAATATAAAGTTTTATCGACTTATTTTCTTTTGTAAAGTTTTATAAATAAATTTGCATTCATCAGAGAAAATTTTTCTGTATAAATTCATGTAAAAAATAAAAATCTGGTAGTTTTTAATACGGTGTTTTTTTTAGGTATGAGTGATAATCAAAAAAATTCTCGAAAAATGGGACATCATTTTGGATATCGCAATTATTGGT
The DNA here is from genome assembly GCF_000292385.1 of Acinetobacter sp. GG2. Classification (NCBI taxonomy): domain Bacteria; kingdom Pseudomonadati; phylum Pseudomonadota; class Gammaproteobacteria; order Moraxellales; family Moraxellaceae; genus Acinetobacter; species Acinetobacter sp. GG2. The sequence continues at coordinate 66,097 of NZ_ALOW01000038.1, read as the reverse complement.
AGTGGAATGGCAGGACTTGCAGCAGCAAGAATTCTGAAAGATGCAGGACATACAATCACGATATTTGAAGCACTTCCTGGCCGGGGAATGGATAGCCATAGCATTGAGTTCGATGGTGGGATTATTGATGCGCCATTGCGTGTTATGAACCCGCATCTATGGAAAAATACACTCAGCCTTGCTGCACACTTAGGTATTAAAACTTTCCCAGTTCGTACCTATATGTCTTGTAGCTGGTTATTTGAAGATCGTACTGAAACATGGTTAACCACATCTCGTAGCCGTATTGGTAATTTCCCGATTATCAATAACCGTAAAGGCATCCAGCAGTATGGCTGGCGTCTTGTGAAAGGGATGTTGCAATTAAAAACTGCGATCCACCAGTTTTTCAAATCTAAAAATCAAGATATTACTCTCGCTGAATTTATTAATCAGAACGACATAGAAGAAGTATTCTGGCACGGTGTAGTGATGCCAGTGCTCTATACCATTTGTACATGTAACCCAAAAACAATTGGTGACTGGCCTGCAAAAAACCTTCTTGAGTTTTTGCGTCACTTAACTGATGGCGACATGCTATTGCGTATGAAAGGCGGTACACCTGCATTTGTAGACAGCTTAATTAAAGGCATAGATATCCATAGCGGTTCGGCAATTAAGAAAGTTGAGCAACAAGGCGAAAAAGTACTGGTTGAAAATGCGCAAGGCGATAAGGGCACATATGACCGCGTTATTGTGGCGACACCAACATCTAAGATTGAAGAGTTCTTAAACCCTGAACAGTTTGCAGAAGATATGAATCTGCTTAAACAGTTCCGTTTTGAACAAGGTGACCTGGTTATTCATACCGATGCGACAGTCATGCCACCACGCCGTAAAGACTGGTCAGTGCTCAGTTATATGATGGATCGTAAGTTTACTCGTCAGCAGTTTACGGTTTGGATGAATGCGGTTGAGCCATCACTTGTAGGTAAAAATCCTGTATTCCAAACTTGGCGTCCAGTGACTGATATTGACCCTAAAAAAATCATTTCAAAAGTGACCTTAACGCGTGCAGTTGTAGACTCGCAAACCATTGCTCTAAACAAAGAGTTACAGCAACGTCATTTAGAACCAAATCGTAAAGTATTTTACTGCGGTTCATGGTCATGTGATGGCTTGCCAATTTTAGAGTCAGCCGTGACTTCAGCAATGCATATTGCTGAAATTTTAGGTGCACCTTTACCATTTGTAGGTTTAAAACCTCAGGTTGAAGTTGCTCCAGAACTCGGCTACTAAAATTGTGAAAACAAAAGTTCGAGCAGCTCTTTCTCGACTCATTCCCCATAAATATGCCATTGATGCATCAAGCTTGGGAGATGATGGAGAGCTTGCTTGGACAAATTTGGGTTTTTGGAAAAATACCCAAAACTATCCTGAAGCTTGTCGCCAATTGGCCGACCATTTGGCACAAGCTGTCAATTTAAATTCAAAAGATTATTTACTCGATTTAGGCTGCGGACAGGGTGCAAGTTTATTGCACTGGTTACAACACTATCAGCCCAAAAGTATGAGTGCCGTTGAGCTACAAGCTCCATGTGTGAATAAAATTCAAAAACTTATTCCTGAAATAAGTCAGATTTTTTGCGGTTCATTTTTAAATTTAAAACAATTTAAATTCAAACAAGCTTTCGATGTGGTGATGTGCATTGATGCGGCTTACCACAGTTCTTTAAATTCATTTCTAGATTCGGTCACTCCCGTTTTAAATTCAAAAGGTCGCTTAGGTTTTCACTACTTAATGCGAGCTGAATCATGTCAAAACATGACAATGCTGCAAGAACAAAAGTATCGTTATTTACTTAAAGCAGCCGACGTGACTTGGGATGCTGTACCAACTGAACAAATTCTAAGAACGAGCTTGGAACAGCACGGTTTTACAGATATTCAAATTGAAGATTTATCTGAACAAGTATTATTAGGTTTTTCAGAGTATATTCAAAAACAACAAGGACAATCTCATAGCCGAGGGTTGGCGAATTTTAAAATTCAAATGACTGCAAAGTTATGCCAACAACTCTGCGAAAGTGGGTATGTCCGTTATATTCAAATAACAGCAATAAAAAAATAGGATGAGCCATGTCAGCCAAATATCAAGGATCGTGTTTATGTGGAGCTGTGAGCTACCAAAGTGAAGCAGCGCCACGTTATAGCTTTAATTGCCATTGTCGAGATTGCCAAAAAGCCACAGGTTCAGCATATGCACCAATTGCTTTTTTTCACCAATCTGAATTGAAAGTGAATGGTGAACTTAAATATTTTGAGACCGTAGGTTCTTCTGGCCGTTCCATTAAAAGAGCATTTTGCCCGACTTGTGGTTCTCAGCTTTTTGGCTTACCTGAAATTGCCCCAGAAATGATTTCAATACGTGCAGGTACGCTTGATGACCCGAGTCTCTATCAGCCTAGAGCAGAGGTGTTTGTGAGCCAAGCCTACGCTTGGGATACGTTGAACCCAAACCTTAGACACTTTGAAAAAATGATAGAGAAGAAGAAAGAAGGGTAGAGGTAGTCTGACAAGCCCGTACGCTTTTTCCTACGTCCATTCAGGAAATTGACGTCTTTCTATGACTTCATGAATTACCTATGATGAACTCATCAGGAACAGGAAGTTCCAAAACGTAAAACAACAATAATAAGTTTAAGCATCAGGACGTGAGGTATTACAGGATGTATACCTAGTAACGAAATACGAAAAAAGCCCAACAGGATGTTGGGCTTTTTTTCATTTCTTATTAAAGAATTTATTTCACACTGAGGATAATAGATTCACAAGCCAGAATATAAAACCTACAGATAACAAAAAACCCCATAAATCAAATATTCATGAGGTTTAATGATGGTGCCGGCACACGGATTCGAACTGTGGACCTACTGATTACAAGTCAGTTGCTCTACCAACTGAGCTATGCCGGCGATGTGGAGTGAATTTTACAGTTTCTTAAAAAAATTACAAGCCAAAAAATGAGCATTTGAATTTTTTCTATCAATTTTTAAGCGCTTATGCGTTTGAACTTTAAAAATGGCCTAAAGCTTCAACATATAAATAAAAGAATCAACATGTTCACCACTATTTAAAGTGACTTGAACAGGTACTCTTTCGTACTCTTCACCTTCAAAGTCATCCAGTAATTTCCAGTTTGCATCTAGATGTTCCGAGCTAAAAACAAAACCTTGCACTTGGTTAGCACTATCATCGAGTACAATTCCCGGATAGCCTAAATCTGCTCCCCAACCTTCATGACGTAGGGTTCCGTTTACCCAGCCTTCCGACCATTGTCCGCCAATATTTTCAAGTATATGGGCATTAGGGCGGCCGGGACCTAAAGTGCCATAAACAAATAAACTCGACATGTGATTTTCCTTTAAATTACTCATTAATGTGCTTTTGCGTGTGCGGTATAAACCACTAAAAATATTCCCAATACTGACAATACAACCGCCAAAGTGACAATCGCACTCCAGCCACCGTGTAACCAGAACCAACCACCTGCCGAACCGACAATACTTGAACCCATATAGTAAAAAAGTAAATACAGAGAACTCGCATGGGCTTTGGCTTGTTTGCTTTCAGCACCCACAGAACTACTGGTGAGTGAGTGGGTAATAAAGAAACCCGTGGTAATAAAGGCAATCCCAATAATAATGCCAAAAAGCGAGCTGAGCAGGGTCATGAGGCTACCCACAATCATGAGCGCAAAGCCACTCATCATCATGGTTTTTTTACCAAAGCGATCGGCTAAGCTACCTGCCAACGATGAAGACACCATACCAAAGCTATACGACAAGAAAATAAGGCTAATTTGTGTTTGGCTCAGTGAATAAGGCGCGCCGCTTAAACGGAAAGTCGCGTAGTTAAATAAGGTCACAAACACACTGGTGAGCAAGAAGCCAATCGCAAAAAGGCGTAATAATTTAGTATTACTTAAGTGCGTACGCCACATTTGCATGTGAAAGCCTAAATTTAGCCCTTTTTTTTGCACAAAATTACGTGAAGCAGGGAGTAAGCTTAAAAAGGCAATTGAGCAAATAAAACAGATTGCGCCCAGCAAACCTAAAGCGGTGCGCCATGAAAAATATTCAATCAAAATGCCCATGCCGACACGGCCCATCATGCCGCCAAAGGCTGTCCCTGCAATATACAACCCCATGGTTTTACCCAAGTGTTCAGGTGCAATTTCTTCGGCAATCCAAGCCATTGTCACTGCGGGTACACCACCGAGCAGCAAACCTTCTAACGCTCGTGCCATCAGCAAACTGTGCCAGTTCGGGGTAAACATTGAGACAATATTAAGAACTGCTGCACACAGCATCGATGTAAAGATTACCCCGCGACGGCCAATCGCTTGTGAAAACGCGCTTGATAGCACAATCGAAATCGCTAAAAAGGCAGTCGTTAATGACAGTGCCAAAGAGCTACTCGCAGGACTAATCTGGAAACTTTGGCTAAATGCAGGCAACAGCGGCTGTACACAATAAATCAGTGAGAAACTGGCAAAACCTACGAGGAATAAGGCGAACCCTGCATGCTTATAGGCTTTAGTACCTTTATGAATCCACTCACGTGAAAGCAGCGAAGTCGCTTCTGTGTTTAAAGTGCTGGGTGTAGATGAAGAGCTCATATCATGACCATGACAGAAAGAAAGAGCAGTGCTTTGGGCATGCTGCATCGATAAAATTCGATGAATTAAAATTAGCAATTTAGAGGGTATTTTTCTAATATATTTAATAATAGGTCATGATATGTTTTATATATAGCGATGGAACTCAGACATATACGCTACTTTTTAGCAGTAGCAGAAGAAAAAAACTTTACCAGAGCTGCGCAGCGTTTAAACATGAGCCAGCCGCCTTTAAGCATGCAAATACGCGACTTAGAAGAAGAATTAGGTGCAGATTTATTTATTCGTTCACCACATGGAGTGGAGCTGACCGAAGCTGGGCTTGCCTTTTTAAATGCGATACAGCCTGTACAGCAGCGTGTAGAAGATGCAGCAAACCTTGTTAAACAAGTGGCAAATGGCGAAGTAGGTCAACTACGATTAGGGTTTACAGGCACTTCAATGCTGAACCCTCTCATTCCTAAATGTGTTCGCTATTTTCAGCAGCAATATCCGAAAGTAGATTTAAAGCTTGAAGAAGCCAATACCTTGTTGCTCATCGACCTATTGCTTGAAGACCGTTTAGATGTGGCAATTATTCGCTCACCACGCAACATTCCAGATAGTCTCATTCTTCAAGAATTATTAGCAGAACCACTCATTGCGGCTTTGCCTTCCGAGTCTTTGAGTTTAGATGATTCAACGCAAGAAATTGATTTAACTACACTGCGAGAGCTTGATTTTATTGTCTCGCCACCATCCATTAGCGCAGGGCTTTTTGATGCAATTAAACAAGCCTGTCATGAGCGTGGTTTTGAACCGAAAATCGGACAAAACGCCCCGCAAATTGTGTCGATTTTATCGTTGGTGTCTGCAAACCTAGGTGTGTCTTTGGTGCCGGAGTCGACTAAACAATTGCAAATACAAGGTGTTGCGTATCGTTCTTTAAAAGCGCCTGTACCTACGGTGGGTTTAGGACTTGCCTATAAAAAACATGCCCCTTCACAGATGGCGATTAACTTTGCCAGTGTGGTACAAGTGGCTTGTCACCACGCCAACGAAATAAATGAAATTGGCTAATTTGATTTCGGCGCTCTGTTCATTAAAAAGATGCCTGAAATAATAAAGATTGCACCATATAAAAACGACAAAGTCGGCTGCTCATGAATGAAAACCCAAGCCATAAGCGCTGCAAAAATAGGTTCGGAAAGCTCGGTGACTTGTACCTTTGCTGCACTCATATAAGACAGTGCTTTAGTGGTACAGAAAAAGCCGAGTATGGTCGGTAGAACAGCTAAACCAATCAAACCTAAAAGAATGTCAGTATTAAAATGAATACTATGCAAGTTTATTAAAAACGGAACGGCAAGATAAACGCTGCCAAAGAGCAATAAGTACTTGGTAAGAAACAGCCCGCCGTTTAATTTGAACCTTTTAACTAAAACCGAAAATAGGCCATAACCCGTGCCTGCAATAGAAGCATTGATCAGCATTAATAAACTATTTTCACCTTTCCAAGAAATAATACTAATACCAGCAACTGCTAATAATGTTCCAACAAGAGAATGAATATAGATGCTTTCTTTTAAAATGAATCGACCAAAAAAAAGGGCAGAAATAGCAGCCGAAGCCATGAGTACCACCACGACATTGGCGGCAGCACCATGGTTATAGGCAATGGTTTCAAAAAAGAATAAAGAGAAAATCCCTAAAAAGGCACAGATGGCAATTTGAGTAAAAACGCTGAGCTTGCTTGGCGTGCTACTAATGTAGGCAATCTTTTGGCTCACAGGCACTTTAAATAAAAACACGCTTAAAAAGAAAAACGCGATAATGGTTTTTAAAAAGGCAATATCTTGTGGGTTTAAACCGCTATGCATGAGTAATTTACTAATGACACCAATAGATGCATTTAAAGCTGCTGCACAAAGTGCAAATAGAGTTCCAATAACAAGATTATTCACTCTTATAATTCTTCCTAAGTTTTACGCATGAAGTCTACAATATTTTTTGGATGAATATTCAACAAAAATAACCAATTATCGCTTGGTATTTTCAACGATTTATATTGAATTGATTTAATAAATTTTTATTTAAGACTAAAAGCATTGTAAGGGACTTTTGTTTCAAATAATTGTGATTTATAAAACTTACTCATATTATATAATTAGTTAATTATTAAAGAATTTTAAAAATGATTAAATCTATTATTTCAGGTTGTGCGGTTCTTACACTTTCGGCTTTGGCGGTCACACATGCAGAGCTTTCTTTTGAACAAGAATTACAACAAGGCTGTAATAAAGTGAAGCAATACGCGAGCTTAGGTAAGAAAAACTACGACCAAAAACAGTATAAAAAAGCGCTCGAAAACTTCCAAAGCCAAGCCTCTTGGACTGCATTTTGTAAAGCCAATGAAGATGAAACCACAGTTAAATTTACCGACCGTGATATTGAAGTTGCCAACAATAATGTGGGCTTAGCCTACGCCAAATTGGGTCAGCCACTGTGGGCGAGAGCATGGTTTATGCTCGATGAAAAATCAAAGTCGAGCCTGTTTAATCTTCAGCAGTTACCAGCCCCTAAAGCGTCAAATGATCTGTCTGGTGAGTATGTGCGTTACTCAGGTTTTGGTGAGTGGGATCACATCACGGTAAGCCGTGAGAAGGGTCAATATGCAATCAGCTATGCTGGTTTATATATGGGTCTTAGAAGCTTAATTTATGGCCCAAACATGGGGCAGTTCGATACCAAAATGCCGACCAATGCCAAGCAAACTATTTATAAAGACGAAGACTGCCGCATTCAGCTCGATTTTAAAACGAGTGCGAAATTAGGCAATTACATTCAAGTTAAACAAAACGAGGGTAACTCGGGCTGTGGCTTTGGACATAACGTTTATGCAGACGGCACTTATTTAAAAGTTGAGTCTGGAAAATAATAAATTCCTTAGTTTTATTTTTTAAGATTTAAAAGGAAACTTGAATGTTAAGTTCGGCAAATATTGGCCATGGAATTATGATGGGCATTGTAATGCTCGTCAGTCTCTTAGTAATTATAATTGCAGTAATTGTTGGGCTATACGGTAAAAAGCGTAAAAATAAGTCTGAGACAGAAAATATAACCTTTATCATTCTATTATGTATTGGTATAGCTGGTTTGCTCTATTCATATATGGGATAGCTGCATGTACAAACTGGAATAAATTCAAAAATATGAGTAGCGAAAAATCATAAGATTAATTTTTTAGGAACTAAATAATGAAAAATATATTTGTACGTTTACTACTTCTTTCGACGGTTATTTTGTCTGCTCAGGTTTATGCAGATGTAGCAAATACAACATGTAAAGAAGTGAAATTTCAAAAAGCCGATGAAGCGTGGAGTGGGCACTATTATTTACATGGCGTGATGGAAGTCGGTTCGGAACTTTTACTTCAGCCAGACGGCAAGTTTAAATGGATGCTTGCTGTGGGGGCATTAGACCAATATGCCGAAGGCTCATGGTGGAAAAACGGTGACTGTATTGGTTTAAAGCCAGAAGCTAAATTTAAAAAGGGTTTAAGTATTTTCCCTGAAAGCCTAACGATTTCAGATAAATCTTTAGACGCGATCTGGGACGGTGGACGCCAACAAGGCACATATAGCAAAGACTAAATAAAAAAAGTCCGACACTGAGTCGGACTTTTTTTATGGCTTATATATTAGTGGTTGACCGCAGCAAGTTGCTGAGCGTTATAGCGTGCGCCCATGTTTGGGTATCTCGCGATAATCGCTTGAATTTCTGCCAAATCTGCCGCTGTTAAATGAAGGTCTACAGCACCCGCATTTTCTACAAGGCGCTCGATTTTACGCGTACCCGGAATTGGAATAATGTCGTCACCTTGCGCCAAAATCCAAGCCAAAGCCAATTGAGCCGCAGTCGCATTTTTGCTTTGGGCAAACTCGCTAAATGCTTGCGCCAAGCTTTGGTTATTTTTCCAGTTATCACCTTGATAACGTGGCAACTGACGACGGAAATCGTTTTCGTCTAGGCTGCCCACATCAAGTGTATTGGTAATTAAACCACGTGATAGCGGTGAATACGGCACAAGGCTAATCCCTAACTCGCGAATGGTCTGTAAATGAGTTTGCTCAAACTCACGAGTAAGTAGCGAGTATTCATGTTGAGCCGCTGCAATCGGGTGAATTGCATGCGCTTTACGAATGGTTTCCGCCGACGCTTCACTGAGTCCTAGGTAACGAACTTTACCTTGTTTCACTAAGTCCGCCATTGCACCAATGGTGTCTTCAACTGGAATGTTTGGGTCAATGCGGTGTGCATAATACAAATCGATCACGTCTGTATTTAAGCGTTTTAAACTGTTTTCGACCGCAACTTTAATCCACTCTGGAGAACCGTCGATATAAGACTCTAAAGAGTTTTGTGGGTTAAGGTTGTCTTCTTTATAACGGAAGCCAAATTTGGTCGCCAAGAACACTTTGTCGCGGTTTTTTTCTAAAACTTTTGAGAGCAAAACTTCGTTTGCGCCGTTGCCGTACATGTCGGCGGTATCCCAAAAGTTAATGCCGAGGTCTAATGCTTTTTCTAGAGTGGCAATGCTTTGTGTGTCGTCTGAGGCACCATAGGCAAAGCTCATTCCCATGCAACCTAAACCAAGTGCTGATACTTTTTCGCCTGTTTGTCCTAAAGTTCTATATTTCATTTTTCACACTCTTTTTTGCAAAATCACTTGAGTAGAAAAACTATAAAATGCTTTGGCTCAAACTGACGTATAACATTCAAACCAATAATTATAAAATTCAAACAATCTGTTTTTAGGCTACACAGTCTTCGCGGAACTTTTTAGGCGAAAAGCCGGTATTTTTCTTAAAAAAGTTGGTGAAATACGCTGAATATTCAAATCCTAAGCTATAGGCAATTTCGGAAATATTCCAACTGGTATGTTGTAGTAGCGCTTTGGCTTCTTGCGTAATGCGCGAACTAATATGCTCAGAGGTGGTTTTACCTGTAGCTTCTTTTACAGCGCGGTTTAAATGGTTTACATGCACCGACAGACCATAGGCATAGTCGTTTGCAGTTTTGAGTTTAAGCTGAAAATGGGGCGAGTCGATGGGGAACTGGCGCTCTAATAACTCAAAGAATAAATGGCAAATCCGAACCGCAGCATTACTATGTTTTTCAAACTGTTGGGTCGGTTGCATTTTCATGGCTTCATGCACAATCAGGTGCAAATAATTTCTTAAAACGTTGTATTTATGAATATAGTCTGAATTTATTTCATTCATCATCTTTTTGAAAATAAACGAAATTTCTTCAACTTGTTGGTCGTTTAAAAAATATAGCGGGTCGCCGTCGACTTTAAACAGCGGTGAGTCTTTTAAAAAACTTTGTCTAGATTCTTGGTTTACAAACTCTTCGGTAAATAGACAAAACCAGCCTGCCTGTTCGGGCGAATTAATTTCCCATGCATAGGGCACCATTGGGTTTGAAAACAGTAAAGCAGGGCGGTCGACTCGTATCCAGCGGTTGGCGTAATGAAGTTCACCTGTGCCTAAAACCAGTGAAATTTTATAATAATCGCGGCGGCTATAAGGCGTGAGAAACGAGCAGGCATCGCGTTGGAACACGTTAAAATGTCCAAACGAGGTTGATGGAACCGAGTAATCGCTATCTCTGGTTAAAGAAAAGCGGCGATAAAAATCATGTATGGTTTCCATGTCTTTGCCTGCATGCGTTATCAATTTATTTAAAGTTATAAAATTCAAACTTTATTTACTGTAGCTTTTATTTGTAGCGCGATCAATCGGGTCATTTAAACAGTTTTGAAAATGAACGGTAAATTAATAATGAAATAAGCAGATAAACTAAACTTTAAGAAAATATATTCTTAAATCACTAGGCCAATGAAAAATAAAAATAATCTTTATAAATGAATAGCCAATATCACATTGACACTTAAAAACACGCGGATTATCCTTTGCCTGCTGGCCACATTGCCAGTCGGTTTTAGCAGACCGATGCATATAGCACATCAGATTTATTCCTTCTGAGGGAAAGATCTGTGTGTTAAAACCACCGTTCCCCTGACGTTATGGCAGGGCGGAAGGGGGACACCTTCGGGTGTGCTGGTTCTATATGCCCAGTCTGCTAACCCCTTTTCGTTCTGCCACCATCTTTTAGCAGAGATTGGCAGAAATTTTATGCATATAGGAGTTCGCTCATGCGTACTATTTCATCTCTCTCATTGGCAACCTTTGCCAAAATCTTTGACTCTATACCCAACTGGTCTTTAAAACGGTTTAACCGACTCTAGGTTTTAAGCCATAGGTCATTACGACTAAAAAATCATAGCAACAATAAAACCCGAGATAGGCGAGCACACCATTTATGTGCGGCTTTCGCATGCCTGTATTTAGCGCTCAATTTAAGAGTGACGGCATTTCTATCTCGTTTATTTACAACAAAAAATTATTTTAAGCGGTATACATGAAAAATTTAGACGCTTCACGTAAAGCATTACACGTGATTGATACGGCAACAGATTTATTTAAACAATATGGCTTTAATAAGGTCGGGGTAGACCAAATTATTGCCGAATCTCAAATAAATAAAGGCACCTTTTACAACTACTTTCACTCCAAAGAAAGATTTATTGAAAAGTGTTTGCTCACGCAAAAAGAGCAGTTACAAGACAAAGTGAGTGTGGTGAGTGAGTTTTACCAAAATGCAGATTTGTCCGATCAACTCAGGCAAATTTACCTTTTACATGCTGACTTAAAAAGCGCGTATTACCTGTTGTTTAAGGCGATTTTTGAAATTAAAAAACTTTATCCAAATGCCTACCAAACCGCACTCAGATATAGGCGGTGGCTTAAAAATGAAATTTTCTGCTTGCTCATGGAAACCAAAAAAACAGTTTCCTATGCAGAAGCGGAAATATTTGTATTTATGATGGATGGCACAATTCTGGGGCTGTTAAGTTCAGATGAAGAAAGGGAACGAGATGCTTTGCTTGAGTATTTTTTAAAAAGGGTTTGATAGGGGAAAGGCCTAGCTTTAGGCCTTTTTTTAAGCAAATAATAAGAAAATTTTTAATTTTAAAAAATTTCTGTATAAATTTATTTTTGAAGCCTTAACCAATTACTTAACTCGTCTGCTCGACGCTTTTCAGATGATATAGATGAGCTTTGTTTAATTCGTTTTAAGAAATACTCAGATTTTTTCATATAAGGTCCTAAAGAAGCATGTTTATATTTTTCTGGAATGCTTACAAACAGATTTCGCATTTCCTCTAGTAAATCAAGACATAGCTCAATGTTATTACTTCGCCAAGCTTTTTCAGAAGTTCTATATAAATATTGAACTTTTTGAATAAAGTATTGTTTTTTTGCATAATCATCAAGATTTTCAAAATCAATGAATGTAAATAATCTATTTGCTTCATCAAAATCTTTTTGATACAGATTGGCACGTATTAAGGTAAGAATTATATCAGGAGAAGACTTATCTAGTTCATAAGCTTTTTCTAGAATTTCTAAAGCCTGTTCTGAATTATCTTCATCCAATAAAAATCTGCCATACCAAAAGTAAATCATAGCTGTTTTTGGCGCTAGTTGAATAGCTAACTCATAGCAGTTTATAGCTTCTTGAATATTTTCCTGTTGCTGGTAAAAATACGCATATATTCTATGTATTTCAAAATAGTCAGGTGAGAGAGTTTTTAACTCATCTAAAATTTGTTGAGCTCTTTCAAATTTATTATTTCTGATAAGTTTTACTACGACATTTAACTGTTCAGCAACAACGACATCTTTCTTGTCTCTTATTTTTATTGAGTTTCCTCGATAAACATTAAGCGCCTTTTGATTATAATCATCTGAATCTGATTGTAATTTACTTATACTTTTACGAATATCCTCTCTTAATCTTTTAGATGGTGGATATTTTATAGCTAAGAATTTTTTAGCTAAATCGGATAGTTCATAACTAGATTTAGATGTCCCCATTACAGGTTTTACTTTCTGCTCAAGCATATTAGTTGTTAATAGTTGATTTATACATCCTTGAAGTTTCAATGCATCATAATTACTAAACAATTGTAATTCTGGTAACTCTCTTGCTCCTTGGGCACATAACATAATTTGAGTTAATTTTTTTGTATCATCACTCAGATATTCATAAACATTAGACATACAGAATTCTAGAAATGATTTAGAATTTTGTAGTATTTCTTCAGGCATTTTTCCTGACTGAACACAACTAACAAACCATTTAATATAACTTGGATTAAGGTTCATCCTTTGTACATAATTTTCTAAAGTTGCCTCAGGTAAAGTCTTTAGAACATCAATACCGCGAATTATTGCTAAGCTCCGTAGAAATCTCGTAGCATTTTTTTTATCAATACCGTTTAGCTTTATAGGATGTTCGTATGCTCCAAGACCTATACGAGATGTGAAAATAACTTTACTTCCAAATCCAACAGACTGTACTAAACCCCTTATATTATCATCTAAAATAGTTTCTAAGTTATCAATAAAAAGGGCAATTTTAAAGTTTTCTAAATAATCTTGTATTTCATCTAGTGATTCCTGAAGATTATTGGTTTCTATTCCACTTAATTCTTTAGTAATTTTTTTTAAAATCCCTAAAGAAGAATTTATAGCACCTTTAATTTCTTTTATCTCAATAAGTGAAATTTTCGTAGTTTTTGAAGAAACCCATATTACTGTATCAAAAGGGCTATTAGGATCGTCCAGAAGATCATAAGCTAATTTTAATGCTAAGGCAGTTTTACCAATTCCACCTTCTCCAATTACCGAAATGACTGAAACATTTGGACGATAGCAAAGTTTTCTTAGAGCCTCTTCATCTTTTTCACGGCCAATTAGGCCCGTTTCATCGTAATCTGGAAAAGGTAAATAATGATTTACATGATTATTTTTTTCATCTGGAATTTTATATTTACTAAATACATAGCTTTCATCTTGGTCAATTTGCTTTTTTAGTTGTTTTAGCCCAGACCAAATATTTAATTTATCATCTTCAATTAGCTTTATACAAAGGTCAAAAATATAGTGATAATCACTAAAGCTAATAGGTCGTGAATGCATGACCGCATTTCGTATAGGTATTACTTTTTCTAGGTAAGAGTAGTTTTCATTTATTATATTAATAATATTTTGATTAATACGCGATTTATTTTTCTGTATAATTTGTAGTAAATCACCATAGTCAAAATAATCTACAATATCTCTAAACATTAGATCTCCTACGGAGAAACCTATATCCGTTTTTAATCTTTGAATAGCTCTATCTTTAGCTTCAATTGGCAAGTTTAAGTTATCAATTATCTCTTCGGAAATGTGATCTAGTATATTGTTTTTTAGTGATATTTCCAGTTGAGATATATACGCGTAAGCAGTTATTCTATATAAAGAGTTTTGCATTTATAAACACATTTAAGAAGTCGGTAAATTAATTCATTATAATATCTTAATAAGTAGGTAGATATCACCACTTAATACTAAATGACAAGTACACGGAACTATTTAGAAAAGAATTGGATGTTATTGTAAGTTGGGGAAATAGCAAAGTAGAGTTTAATTTATGGAAAAACAGTAATGACGGCAAAATTTAGACAATATTTCCTAATCTTTATTTTGGGATTTTTGCTTTCCGCTTGTCAGCCAACCGCGAAGAATGATGAAAATTTGACTTTGAATCAGCAGGCCTACACCTTGCATATGGGTGAAAAAGGTATCCAAGATTTTTCAAAGTATAGTGATGGTAATGTCGATAATCACCCAGCTGGCGTTAGCTTTAGAGAACTTCAATTTTCTCCTCCTAACTTAGGAAAATTAACCATAGAGAATGGGCCTAACAGTTTATTAATTGAACATGTTTTTTCAGTATTAGGAACTCAATATGACAAAAATGAAGGGATTCAAGTTTTAGATATCGATGCGGGTCTCACAAAAGAAGAATTTGCGACTCCAGAGCAAGCTTATCAAAGCTATGTAGCTTTAATGAAACGTATTAATCAGGCTGGCTGGAAAAACTATTTCTTTACAGATGCTCCGCGTATCGCTAAAGAAGATAATATTAAGCATCTATCGAAAAGTCGTGATGTTATTGATCCAAGCTATATTTTTAGTTTTGAAGAATGGAAAAATATAATAAATAATATTCCTACAAAATCATTAGGATATCGTCTATATGCTAGTGGAGTTATTTTAGATATAAGTTTAAAAAGAACAGCTAAAAATGAGCGGAATGAAGAGCAATATATGCTTAGATTTAGCTTTCAGAGTGTTCGTTACAATGAAAGAGACTCAATTCCTGACTCTGATAAAATGACACCTAGTGAATTCGAGCAAGCATTTAAAAAGAGATTAATTGAAAATAAAAAATATCGGGAAAAGGAAGAGAGAAAAGCCAAGGCTGAGGGCTATCATATCGATGAAGAATATACAGATCCTGATGTTTGGTCATATGTTAAGTAAATTTTTTGAAATAATAAAAAGGCTTAAATTATTTAAATTTAAGCCTTTTTTAACTAGCTTTAACTTTTACTGCTCACTTAAAACCAACTGTTTAATCTTAATGGCCTTCTCGAAGTGATCTAGCTTATGCTCCATAATCCACCAATGCGCTGCTTCCATGAGTAGCTCAGGGTTATCATTCTTATTTTTAAAAAAAGCATAAAAAGACAGACCAACATTGTCTCCCTTTTTTTCAATTTTATCGTCGCATCCCTTAATAAAAATTTCTCTTAATTCATTTCTCATAATTAGTATCACTTCAAGTCTATAAAACTAAGACGGCTTATTTTGCTCGCCCCATTGGCACATCATATCTAATAAAGGAATTAAAGATTGCCCTTTTTCTGAAAGACGATACTCAACTTTTGGCGGAATTTGAGGATATTCCTTGCGAGTAATCAGCCCATCTCTTTCCAATTCTTTAAGTGTATTACTGAGTGTTCTAAATGAAATGTTGCCAATACAGCGTTGCATCTCATTAAAACGCATGACATTTTTTTCGTACAGCCAATACATGATAATCATTTTATATTTGCCATTAATCAAAGAAAGGGTATAGCCAAAACCCGTATCTTCTAATGGTGTATATGAAGGAATGCACTCAGTCATTTTTAAAATCTACACTATCTTTTAGTATAGTATATAACATAAATTACCGTACTTATATTTAGGAAAGCACACTTCTATAATCGATTTATCTACTTTCCGATAAGAGTGTTTTCATAATGAAAAAGACATTAGTCATTGTTACCCATCCTCACATAGACCAATCTGTTGTAAATAAAAGATGGGTAGAAGAACTAGAAAAACACCCAGAGCAATTTACGGTTCACCAAATTTATCAAGCCTATCCAGACGGGGTGATTGATGTTGCCAAAGAGCAAGCACTAGTCGAAGAACACGAAAATTTAGTATTTCAATTTCCAGTGTATTGGTTTAACTGCCCACCACTTTTGAAGCAATGGATTGATGAGGTTGTGACTTATGGTTGGGGGTATGGTTCAACAGGTGACAAACTTAAAAATAAAAAGTTTATGTTGGCTTTGTCTGCGGGTGTGCAAGAAAAAGTTTATTCAGAGTATGGTGGATATAACCTTTCTTTAGAGCAAATTTTTACTCCATTTAAGCTAACAGCTTTATATGTTGGGGCAGACTATCAACCGCTTCATGCATTTTATGGTATAGACACAAATCCATCAGAAGATGACGATGTGCCGACTCAACAAGACATAGCGGATAATGCGGTTCAGTATGTTCAGAAGTTATTAGCGTTGTCTGAGTAAGTTTTAAGAGGAGGCCTGAACGTGAGAGTTTGGGCTTCTTATATAGAAGATTTTTAAAAAATTACATTAAGGTTTTAAGTTAAATATACAATTTATTTATGATATAAATGTCTGCTAAATATAGATTAAATTTAAAAATTCATGACTATTCTTGATATTAAAGAAAAAGAAAACTCCCTTATAACTGACGATGCTCATGAATTAATATGCTATGCAACAATCAGTGAAATAAACTCATGGAACGATGTCGTTAACTTATATTCAGAAATTAAGCATAAGCATTTACCTAAAAAAGTATTATTACTTTTAGAAGATATTCGGCAATGTGAATACACATCCATGCATGCTTCAATGGGAGATGGTCTTTATTTTGATACTACAGAATTCGTTGAAGATGACAGTGCAGCAAGTTGGGAAAATACTCGACCATTAGAGCTTCAATATCATATTGAACAATTATTAAAGCCAGAAAATTATATAGACTTTAATAACTTGCCTAAAAAACTTAGCTATAGCGATGAAGATCAAGCAACTCTGCTACAGATTAATGCTGAACCCGACAAAATTTTAGATGCCGTTATTCAAGTAAAGTTAGTCAATAGTCCAACTGAAACTCAAAAATTTGCAGCATGCCTCAATGGATATTTTAGTTGTGATTTGAACCCTTTTGAATCTTTTAGCTTGATTGAGCATTTAGATCGAAACTATGGCTTAGAGTATGTGGGTTTAGGGGCAAGCTTATTATTCTTTATGAAAACACCAAAATTTGATGCAAATAAAACGCCTCAATTGCTTAATTAGTTGAGCAACTTTTATCAATTCAATCAAACAACGCATCACCAGCTAGAACAGCATTTATCTCATCATGAATATCTTATTTTGCCTTATGTAGAGTCATTAGAAGTGTTCGATTTGGATTAAGTTAATTCGAGATAACCAATATTTATTTTTTAAAACTTGATGAGATTAAAGTATGAAAAAACTACTCAGTTTAAGTGCATTAGTATTAGTAACTACATTAACAGGGTGTGCAGTTAATTTACCTTATAACAATCGTCTAAACTATACGTCTATTTCAGAATTATCTGCTCTTCCGAAAGTGCAAGATACGGTGTATATCAAATGGAATCCTGATACTTTCCCTCAACGTATTGATATTCAAGGTTCGGATGGTTTTGTAGGAGGCGGTACTAGAACACGTATTCCTACAGGCGTAGCTCTATCGAGTCGTATAGAAGAAGCGATTGCTCAGATAGCAAAACTATCATCAAATGGAAGTCCATTAACAATTACGGTCGAAAAAGCCAGATCTGGCTTTGAATACACTGCTGGTATTTTAAATAGGGCACCAGCCATAGACGTAGCTGATGTAACTCTAGTTGCTACCTTTGAATATAAGGGGCAGAAATGGACAAATACATTTAACTCTAAGCTAAAAGATCCAAAAATGGGCGGCTCATCTCAAACAGGTTTGTTAGATAAAGCATGGGATGATATTGCTGTACAAGTCGCTAAGGATGTTTCTAAACATTTAGCTATTAACTAATCTTTTAATTTTTATTAAAAATAAAAAAGACCTAAATCAAAACGATTAGGTCTTTTTTTGAATTCTGGCGGTGAGAGAGGGATTCGAACCCTCGATACGCGCAAACGTATACACACTTTCCAGGCGTGCTCCTTAAGCCACTCGGACACCTCACCAAGGCGTGCGATAGTAACTAAAAAATCAGGTTCTGCCAAGATTTAAGACGAGCATTACAGAAAAAAAATAATAGAGGTGATAAGATTGCGCTAAAAATCTATTGGTTTAATTACACAATGCAAAATACGGCCAAAAAAGCGACCTTGCCTGCCACGGCTTTGGCAGCTCTTGGGGTGGTCTTTGGAGACATCGGAACGAGTCCGCTCTATGCCTTGAAAGAGTCCTTCCATGCTGCCCATGGTTTGGGAATTCAGCCTGAAAACGTATTAGGAATTTTATCCATTATTTTTTGGTGCTTAATGCTGATTATCAGCATCAAGTATGTCGCAATTGTCATGCGTGCAGACAACAATGGCGAAGGCGGTATCATGGCCTTACTCGCATTGAATTTGCGTAAAGCAAAAATTGCCGACAACAAAAAAATCTACATGATTGCCATTGGCTTTATTGGGGCATCACTGTTCTTTGGTGACGGTATTATTACCCCAGCAATTTCGGTATTGTCTGCGGTCGAAGGGTTGTCTATTGCAACCAACGTTTTTGACCCGTTCATTATGCCAATTGCAATTGCCATTATCATTACACTGTTTTTAGTGCAAAAACATGGTACTGCGTTTGTAGGCAAGTTCTTTGGTCCAATTACGCTTGTGTGGTTCATCTCTTTAGGCGCATTAGGCCTTCATAGCGTTATTCAAACACCAATTGTACTCGGCATGTTTAGCCCGCATTGGGCAATTCAGTTTATCTATCATCATCCAGTCATGACCTTTTTTGTGATGGGTGCTGTGGTGTTAACCGTGACAGGTGGTGAAGCACTTTATGCCGACATGGGACATTTTGGACCAGTTCCGATTCGTCTTGCGTGGTTCTTTGTGGTGTTGCCATGCTTGGTTTTAAATTATGCAGGACAGGGCGCATTGTTACTTCGTGACCCTGCGGCAATTGAAAACCCGTTCTATTTGTTGGTTCCACAGTGGGCACTTTACCCAATGATTATTATGGCGACTATGGCAACAGTGATTGCCTCTCAAGCTGTAATTTCAGGGGTGTTTTCTCTTGCTCGCCAAGCGATTCAATTGGGTTATTTACCACGTTTAAGTATTAAACATACCTCTGAGTCTGAAGAAGGTCAGATCTATGTACCGTTCTTAAACTGGTTACTTTTAATCGCAATTATTATCTTAATTCTGATTTTCAAAACCAGCTCAAACTTGGCAAGTGCTTATGGTTTAGCAGTGACCTTAACCATGCTGTGTGACACGATTTTGGTTTCCATCTTTATCTACTCGGCGTGGAAATGGAGCTGGCCAAAAGTGGTGTTACTGATTATTCCATTCTTCATTTTAGAATCGGTTTTAGTCGCAGCAACTTCACTTAAAGTGCTATCAGGTGGTTGGGTGCCGTTGCTCATTGGTGGTATTGCGGTCACTATCTTAATGACATGGAAACGTGGTCGTGAGCTTACCTTTGCTAAACTCGAACATGACACGTTGTCTTTAGACTTGTTTGTGAAAAGTATTGGTAATAGCGTGCACTGGGTACCGGGTGATGCCGTGTTTATGACAGGTACACCAAACGTTGTACCTCATGCCATGTTGCATAACATCAAGCACAACAAAGTACTGCATCAGCGTAATATTCTGGTCACTGTGGTGATTGAAGATGTACCTTTCGTTGCACCAGAAGAACGTATTACGACAGAAGCTTTAGCTGAACATTTCTACCGTATTAAAATTTTCTATGGTTTTAAAGATGAAATGAATGTGCCAAAAGCACTCATGAAAGCTTATGAGCAGTTAGGTCTTGAATACGACTTAATGCATATCAGCTTCTTTATTTCGCGTGATCGTATTGTTCACTCGGTGGGTGATGGTATGTCGCCGTGGAGAGAAAAGCTGTTTATTTCGATGCAGCGTAATACCAGTCCGGTGAGTGACTTCTACCAAATTCCAACCAACCGTGTGGTGGAGTTAGGTAGTCAAATCGAAATATAAAATTTGATGTAATAAAAAAACCAAGACATAAGTCTTGGTTTTTTTATGGCTCCGATTATTGAGCTTGTGCCATTGGCGCATCTGCTGGTAAAGCACCATCTTTTGCCATTGGGTCCGCAGACTGGTTTGGGTCGGCTGGTGGCGGTGGAGTATTTGGGTCTTGTGGCGCTGGAGCAGCCATATCGCCGCCCGCTGGAGGTGCTGGTGGTGCATCTGCTGGAGGAGCAGGAGGTACATCAGCTGGAATAGGAGCACCCGTAGGGGCTGCACCTGTTGGCGGAGCAGAAACAGGTTGTACTTTCCCACTATTCACTAAATCACTAATAGAGCCAGGCTGGCCATTGACGGTTGTAGTGACTTTTACTTTAGACAAACTTTCTAAAGTTTCACCTGGTTGGACCGCAGGTTCAGCTAGGGCTGCCATACTGCACAGTCCAGCAATTACGCCAATACCAATAATCTTTGAATGGATCATTAAATGGACTCCGTTTATATTTTTATCCAAATTTGTGGAGCTAACCATGTCATAAGGCATGAGGGCTTTTCAATGAAAGATACGCAATTAACCCAATTCAATAGTGAAAGTTCCTCACAATCCCAACAGATTGTTACGTAAGGGGAAATGGAGTTACAAAAAAGATGACCATGTTTTAACCATTTGAAAGATAAGCGATATACTTAAAAAAGCAGGATTGTTAAGCTGCGTGTGGACAGTGGTATTGATAGAAACATGGCAAGCAAAAAAAGTAGTTCAGGCATCTTCGGTGATTTTTCTTTAAGTGAGCATTTTGGCAAAATTGTACTTGCCGGAGTGGCAGCAGGAAGCTTTGCCATCGCTTTTGGCGGTGAAAAAATTTCACAATGGTTTTCGCCTTTAAGTACTAACTCGACTTGTCTAAATCAGTTTTATCGTGAAGTTCCACCTGCCCTAAATAAAGAAAGTTTAAAAAAAGACAGTTATGCGCTGTGTTTTAATGGCTTCAATGTTCTGTACTCGGGTATGTCTAAAACGCCGTTATGGTCAGCTGAATATCTAAGTCCAGACCGTTTAAGCACTAAAATTAAACGTGAAGATAACTTCCATGAAGAAACGCGTGTTCCTGAGCGTCACCGTTCATTGTTAAGCGATTATCGTGGCTCAGGCTATGACCGTGGGCACATGTCTCCAAATGGTGATATGCCAACTAAAGACTCGCAGTACGATAGCTTCTCGCTCAGTAATATGGTTCCGCAGGCCCCTAAAAATAATCAGGAAGTTTGGCGTAAGCTTGAAGACGCTACACGTGCTGTTGTTACTAAGCAAAAGCAAGATGCCTATATCGTGACGGGACCAATTTTTGAAGGTCAACGACTCAAAACGATTGGGCGTGGTGTTATTGTTCCAAGCGCCGTATATAAAGCTGTTTATTATCCTAAAACGGGTGCAATTGGCGCTTACTATGCACCAAATAACAACTCGCAGCAGGTCAAAGTTGTGAGTGTTTGTTATTTGGAAGAAAAGTTAGGAATTAACTTATTTCCTCAACTTACCGAACAACAAAAACGTAATGTTTATCGTCTGCCATTAACATCTAGCCAAGTTAAGCCAAATCAGAAATTAGATTATTTGCACTGGGATGGAGAAAGTCAGTGTGAACAAGATTTAACTAAAGATCAGATTCACGCATTACAAGATCAGTTTAAAAAGCAAAAAAGTACGTCTTCTGAACCTATGGAATCAAAAGTTCCAAGTATTGATGAAGAAACTAGAAAGGCGATTGTGAAACAATTAGTAGAAGCCTTGGTGAACTATTTCTTGCAAATCATTAAATAACTCGCATGTAAACATTGTTGCACAGTTCTTATTCAATACAATAAGATGAGAATACAGATCTGTCTGTTTATCCATTTATTCGAATAAGGACAATAACAATGTTTGCCTCGATGTTTCTTTTTTCTTTTGCTATGTCTATTACCCCGGGTCCCGTCAATACCGTCATTTTATCGACCAGCTTAAATCATGGTTTAAAAAGATCAGTTCCGTATATTTCAGGCGCTACCATTGGTTTTACTTTGCTTTTGATTTTTATGGCGTTTGGCCTGCAAAGTGTATTAACTCAATTTCCAGTTGTCTTAAAAATTCTTGCGATTTGTGGAACGCTCTTTGTTTGTTATATCGGGATTAAAATTATTCTTTCTGCTGCAAATATTTCTATTTCAAGTGATCCTGTCGAACAGATCATTATTCCCAATTTTAAAGATGGGTTCTTGTTACAGTGGCTTAACCCTAAAGCGTGGTTAGCTTGTGTATCGGGTATAACCATGTTTACCAGCATTGAAAACCCGCAGGCGTTGCCGATTTTTATCGTTATTTATTTTTTCACCTGTTATGTGTGTTTGTTCTTTTGGGGATTCTGTGGTGATAAATTTTCAGTGGTGCTAAACGAAGGTAACCGTTTGAAATATTTTAATATCTTGATGGGCGCTTTTTTAATTTTATCGGCACTTTTAATTTTGATTGATTTTTTTTAAATTGATCGTATTACACTGTGAAGATATAACAACGAGACACACTTATGTTTAAGCCATTTGAAAAGGGTACAGAGTCTTCTTCAATTGAAGATTTAACATTAGAAAATGATGTCGATTGCGTGAGCATTTATGGCAATTTGCAAATTACTAAAGACAAAGTAGGCTTAGAGCAGGCAAAGGCACTACAGAGCTTTTTAAACGATGTGGTTGCAGCTTTGGAAAAAGAAGAATTGCCTGAGAAAATTGAACGTCCAGCTGAACAAGAAGTGAATAATCCGTTTTTATAATTTATGCATTCTATGTGTGATGTTGAGCATAGTCATGCTGCCATACAGTCTTTAATACCATGTTAGGTCTTATCGAGTTTGTATAGACATTTCTTACTTTTGAAAGCCCAAAAGTAAACAAAAGGCTTTGTTGAACAGAGGGCACTTCCGTGTACCCCTGCTCAACAGGTGACATCCATGTCACCCACCGCGATAGCAGATTAAGGCTATAGATATAAAGAATTAATCTTTATCTCCAGCAACCACTTTATAAATAATCGCACCAATCACAGCACCTAAAATCGGCGCTACCCAGAACAACCACAATTGACTTAAAGCACCAGTTTGAGCAAAGAATGCAACACCTGTACTACGTGCAGGGTTCACCGAAGTATTTGTCACTGGAATACTGATTAAGTGAATAAGTGTTAATGCAAGACCAATCGCAATAGGCGCAAAACCAGCAGGTGCACGACCATGTGTTGATCCTAAAATAACAATTAAGAAGAATGCAGTAAGGACCACTTCAATAATAAAAGCAGAACCTAAACCAAATTTATTTGGTGATAAATCACCAAAACCATTTGAAGCAAAGCCGCCTACACCAGTGAAGCCAGCTTGTCCTTGAGCAATAATATAAAGAACAAATGCAGCAGCAGTCGCGCCGACTACTTGTGCAACGATGTAAGGAATTAAATCTTTAATATCAAAACGACCGCCGACCCAAAGACCGACACTCACCGCGGGATTAAAATGTCCACCAGAAATATGCCCTAAAGCATAAGCACCAGTGAGTACGGTTAAACCAAAGGCAAGGGCTACACCTGCAAAGCCAATACCAAGTTCCGGGAAAGCTGCGGCTAATACAGCGCTACCACAACCACCAAAGACTAGCCAAAACGTACCTAAGAATTCAGCAAAATATTTATTCATTGTGATTACTCATCTATTGATCTATTTTTTAATTAGTGTGAAATATGTCACAAAAAATTAAGCATGTGACTATATGAAATTTTTGTTTTCAGTGTTGTTTTAATCAAGAAAAGATTTGTAAGTTTTGGTTGGTTATTCTTTGTCTAAAAAATGATCTCTCCATTGTTGTGGTGTTTGATTGGTCCAATGTTTAAAAGCTCTTTGAAAAGCACTTTGTTCTGAGTAACAAAGTAAAAGGGCAATTTCTTGTAAACTTAAATGAGGGTCTTTTAAATATTCGGTTGCCAGCATAAAGCGAATTTGTTGTACACGCTCTTGAAAGGTGGTGTTTTGTTGTTGTAAATGGCGTTGGAGCTGCCGAACTGAAAGTCCTAACTGTGTTGCAATATATTCAATTTGATATTGACCCTTTTGTAAGCCAGTTAAAATGGAGTGCTGTAAGCGCTGATCGAGTTGGGTTGAATTTGGTAATTGCTCTAACAAAGCTTGTGCTTGCTGAACCAATAGCTGCTGTAATGTATGGTCGGCGCTGCTAAGCGGCTTATGAATTTCTGTAATTGGAATGAGTAACTCAGTACGTGGCTGGCTAAAACGAACGGGACATTGAAAGTACTGCTCGTAAACTCTGATATTTTTAGGGGCAGTATTTAAGAAACGTACCTCATGTAAATGTACATCTTCATGAGACATAAAAAGACGTAAGAACTGAATGACCAGCGCAATCGCGATTTCATCGGTCAGCTGAGTGGGGTGTAGCTCAGTCGCTTCCCAGCGAATAGAAGCATATTGTCCCTGTAGCTCAACCACTAAAGGGCTACCGTCATAAATTAGGCGGTGAAAGTCATGATAACGAATTAAGGCTTCCCCTAAGTTATCGCAAGAGAGAGCAAGGTAGGCAATAATTCCTAAATGTTTGGGTTGCACATATTTGGCAATTTCTAGACCTAATCCCGGCTTGGGGTCGAGTTTATAAATCACTTCTAACAAGTCGCGCCAAACGACGTAATCAAAGCGTTCCAGATTTTGAATGTGTTCTAATTGTTCAGGAATCACTAACTCATTTGCTTCACAATAAGCTTTTAATAGATGTCCCAGCCCTCCATACACCGAGCCTGTATAATTTTTTAGTTGTGGCATCCGTGACCACCTCTTTCTTGTCGTGATTTGTCAATGAAACCATAAATTCTGGTCAATACCTAGCATAACGAATTTTATATGCTGAATAAAAAGAAAAAGGAGTTAGGTGATGTTAAAAGGTTTTATTGCAGGAATTGCGGTTGCAAATGCATTTGAATGGGTGGCACACAAATATATTTTGCATGGTGTGCACCGTGCTGGAAAACCGCGCTATAGCCCAGTGCCCAGAAGCATGGAGTCACATTGGGCACATCATCGTGAAGTCCGTAAACAGCAATTTCATGATGATTGCTATGTGGAAGGCGTTGGAAACTGGCGAACTAAAAATGAGTTAATTTCTCTTGCCGTAGTGGCAACAGTTTCAAGTGCTATTTTCTATCCATTTTCAAAAGGTATGGCACTTGCAGCTTGGTACAGTGCTGGTAATTATTATTATATTCATCGCCGTGCACATTTAGAGCCTGACTGGGCAAAGCGTAAAATTCCGTGGCATTACGACCACCACATGAACTCTAATCAAGATGCTAATTGGTGTGTGACTAAGCCTTGGTTTGATTATGTGATGGGAACACGTGTGGTGTCTTCGGCAGATTTAAAAGAACAAAACCCTTTGGGTATACGATTACCGACTGCACTTGCTAAACCACTGTCTCAAGTAGTAGAAAAAATCTTCCCTGCAAAATGGGTCGAGAAAAAAGAAAAGCCTCAACTGGTTAACGACATAAATTCGGTTGATGGTGCTGCATAAAAAAATAAAGGGGCATATCGCCCCATTTACTATCAATGCGCTTACAAGCGCATTTCGATGCCTTGTTCAGCTAAATATTGTTTAGCTTCTGGAATCGTATATTGGCCAAAGTGGAAAATACTTGCAGCCAATACCGCATCTGCACCACCTTGTAAAATACCGTCTGCAAGGTGTTGTAAGTTACCTACACCGCCTGAGGCAATCGTTGGAATGGTCACGCGGTCATTAATGGCACGCATTAAGGCGATGTCATAACCCGCTTTAGTACCGTCGGCATCCATACTGGTAATAAGTAACTCGCCCGCACCATAGTCAGCCATTTTCACAGCCCATTCAATGGCATCAATACCTGTTGGTTTACGACCACCGTGAGTAAAGATTTCCCATTTGTTGTCACCAGTTTTTTTGGCATCAATTGCAACCACGATACATTGCGCGCCAAAGTGCTGAGATGCTTCTTGAACAAATTCAGGGTTAAATACGGCAGCCGAGTTAATACTCACTTTGTCTGCACCTGCATTTAATAACGCACGAATATCTTCAACCTTACGGACACCACCACCGACAGTTAATGGCACAAATACAGTCTCGGCCATACGTTCAACAGTACGGTAAGTGGTATCGCGTCCATGATGTGTAGCGGTAATGTCTAAGAAAGTAATTTCGTCTGCACCTTGTTCGTTATAGCGACGTGCCACTTCAACAGGGTCGCCAGCATCACGAATATCGAGGAATTGAACGCCTTTAACTACGCGTCCGTTATCAACGTCTAGGCAAGGAATAATACGTTTAGCAAGCATAGCTTTTTCCAAAAATAATCGCCGTTGGTGAAAGTTCCTACACAGGCGCTACACCTTCATGGAGGGAAGAGGTATTCTATCAAACTTCACAGATGTTTTTTGCAGGTTTTCCATGTCGGTTTATACCCCGTTGAGTTTAGATGAAGTTCGCACCTTTGCTGCACCTTATGGATTAGAGGTGTTGGAGCTGAACCCAATTCAGGGAGGTATTCAAAACACCAATTATTTTTTGGTTGATGTAAACCGCAAACAGTATGTACTTACCGTGTTTGAAGAGTTAGATGCACAGGGGGCAGGTGAACTTATTCCTGTACTTGAACAATTGGGGACTCATGATGTACCCGTTGCTGTACCGTTAAAACATAGCGGGCAAGCGGTTCACGTGATTGCAGACAAGCCTGCACAGATTGCACCACGTCTCATGGGTCAGCATCCCATGCAAACCACAGTAGCACAAGTTGCAGCAATTGCAGATGCACAGGCGAAACTGCATGTGGCTTTACAAGACTTTCCACTTGAACGTGAATATAGACGTGATCATCAATACTGGACAGGCGTTGCAGAGCAGCTTAAACCAAATATGACTCAAGATGACCAAGCTTTACTTGAGCAGGTCTATCAAGCGTTTAATGCGAAAACAGCACAGTATTCAAACCGACCAACAGGTTTTATTCATTCAGATTTGTTCCGCGACAATACGTTGTTCGAAGGTGAACAACTACAAGGCATTTTAGATTTTTACGAACTAAATCAAGATGAACTATTGTTTGATATTGCGATTACTATCAATGATTTTTGTACCGAATATCCACAAGCACATTTAAACTCAGAGAAAGTAGCAGCTTACTTAGCGGCATACCAAAAGGTTCGTGTGCTTACTTCAGATGAACTTGCATGTTTAGATGTATTCTTAGCAATGGCAGCATGTCGCTTTTGGTCAATGCGTTTGCAAGTTGCTCAAAAAAATAAAGAAGAAGGACGTACTGGCGACGACATTTTGCAAAAAGACCCGCAAGAAATGCGAGCAATGATGCAAGACCGTTTAAGCCATGTAAAAGCATAAAAGGAATAGAGATGCGAGATCAGGGGCGTTTAGTCGAATGGTTCGACGAAAAAGGTTATGGCTTTATTCAGCCGGATGATGCTGAAAAAGAGCGAGTCTTTTTGCATATCAAAGATTTTGCACGCCCCGGACCTCGGCCAATTATTGGTTGTGCACTAGAGTATTTGGTCATTTTAGATGAGCGAGGTCGCTTCCGTGCCCAGCAAGTCACTTATTTGAAGGCATCACAAACGCGTAAAGCTTCAAAGTCAGCAAAAACAGAATCTTCATTTCAGGCAAAACCATGGTCTGCCATGCAAATGGGCATCGTATTTTATTTTGTTCTAATGGGCATTATGAGTTTTATCCATGTTCTGCCAGCTTATACCTTATTGTTTATCTTAATGATGAATGTCTTAAGTTATTGGCTATATTCACAAGATAAAGAAGCCGCACAACTAGGCAATCGCCGTGTTCCTGAACAGACTTTACATATTGTGAGCTTTTTAGGCGGTTGGCCAGCTGCATGGTGGGCACAACAAAAACTGAGACATAAAACACAAAAACAACCATTTCGTAAGATTTATTTTTGTACCATATTCCTTCATTTACTTTTGATTTTGTGGCTAATTTCTCCTTTAAACGTTTTGCGGGGATCATAAAAGTAAATTGTTTTATTAAACTTGAGAGGTATAAAAATGAATAGTTCTATCGACCAAGATCCGAATCGTACTTTAACACTTATTTTGTATGTACTTTATATTGTTGCCATTTTTACGGGCGGCTTACTTGCGATTATTGCTTTAATTATTAACTACGTAAAACGTTCCGATGTACAAGGTTCAATTTTTGCGAGTCACTTTACTTGGCAAATCAGAACATTCTGGTGGTATCTCGCTTGGAATATTATTGCCTTTTTACCGTTTATTTTCTTGTTTTTTACAGGTGAAAATACCGATTTATTTGCAGGTGTTGCGATCTCATCGACCGTATTCTGTGTGGGCGTGATTACAGCAGCATGGATCTGGATCGTATATCGTGCAATTCGCGGTTTAATTGCATTAAACGACAATCGTCCGATGTATCAATAAATCATGATTATTGAACATGTGCATTTGAGTATAAAGTCTGGGCAAAGTGAAGCATTTCTTAAAGCATTCGAGCAGGCAAAACATATTGTTTTTCCAATGGAGGGCTTCAATGCTGTCCAACTCATTAGACATGCAACTGACCCACATCATTATATTTTAATGATCTCTTGGGATGAGATTGAGCATCATACCGAAGGGTTTAGAAAGTCTGAGGCTTATCAGGAATGGAAAGCATTGCTCCATCCTTTTTATGATCCAATGCCGACAGTTGAGTACTACGAGCCCTGCATTTTATTAAAGAAAAAATAATAGATATAAAAAAAGAGAGCGTTAAGCTCTCTTTTTTATTCTCGAATTCTTTTAGTTTTTTTAATGGGTAACTTAAGTTTTAACTCACTGACTAAAACACCTAACACCACTAAAGCACCGCCAAAAAGAGCAATAACTGGTAATCGCTCACCTGCGATTCGGCCAATAACTCCTGCCCAAACAGGCTCTCCTGCATAAATAATCGCAGCACGTGAAGGATCAACCATACGCTGAGCCCAATTCATCACAAATTGAATCAGTGCACTTGCTAAACCTAATGTAACAGCAAGGAGTACAAGCGGCCATGAAAATGCTGGAATCGTATGCTCGCCCACCACAGGCATAACTGCAAACGAAAGTAGAGACGCGACAGCAAGTTGAATAATGGTTACACGGCGCAAATTTACCTTTCCAGCAAAGTAACTAATAAAAATAATTTCTAAAGCAATCGCAACTGAGCCAAGTACTGTTAAAAGCTGCCCAAAACTTAATGAAATTTGCTCAAAACCATTACCTGTTAATAAAACAAGACCAGCAAAGGCCAAAGCTGCTCCCACCCAAGTCATGACATGTGGCGTCTTTCTAAAGATGAGCCACATTAGAATAGGTACAAGCGGAACATAGAGTGCTGTTAAAAAAGCCGATTCACTACTCGGAATGGTTTGCAGGCCAATCGTTTGAGTTCCATAACCACCTACAATCACTACACCAATTGCGGTACCAGCACCTAAGTCTTTTAAGGTAACGCCTTTCATGCTCTTGAATGAAATAAGCAATAACGTTAGCGCTGCTACAGCAAATCGGCAGCCTACAAAAAACATAGGCGATGTAAAATTCAGTGCATATTGCACTGTAAGAAATGTTCCACCCCAAATCATAGTAATCAAAACGAGTGCTAACTGAGGGGCTTTGCTTGAACTCAAAGAAATTGGTGGCATACTCAAAATTAAAATAAATTGTGCAATATACTGCACATATTGCGCTATTCTTCAATTTTGTGCAATATATTGCTCAAATTTTCTTTACTACCTATTCTATGAGCCAGTCGAGTACCGTTTTACAGCACGTAGGCACAAATATCCGTTCACTAAGAGATGAGCGTGGTTTAAGCCAACAGGAATTGGCAGATCAGGCAGGTGTAAGTAGACGTACCATTGCTGCTTTAGAAACAGGACAAGTCAATATCAGCTTGGCTAAACTCGACGCGATTGCGATAGTGTTAGGGGTAGACTTTAGAACGATTGTGAGCGCACCCGAGCATAAAGAACAAGCCTTGGTTAATGTACTTGCTTGGCAGGGTGAAAAAGAGGAAAGCAAAGCAACATTACTGGCTTCAGTTCCGTCTCATAGCCAAGTTGAGCTTTGGACGTGGTCATTGGCAGTAGGGGAGTCTTATATTGCTGAAGCAGACCCAGAAGGGTGGCAAGAACTGATTTATGTATTAGAAGGTGAGCTAACGATACAATTTGCGGATAGCTCAAAAACCATAGCTGCTGGCTCTTCAATTATATATGCCAGTTCAGTGACTTACACTTATATTAATAGTGGTAATCAAGTGCTTAAATTTATTCGTAATGTGGTGTATTAACTTTAAAATCTTTTTTAAAACTATATGAAGTATTCGGTTTTATATCGTGCATTTATCTTATTTAAAAAGTTGTAAGTTTAGTTTTAAACAAAAAACATGAAGAACAATAAATAAGACAAGTTATGATATTTCGTGTGTAATGAAATTATTTTTAAATCGTTTTAACAGAAAAAAGATAGAGAAATGAAGTTTTTATTAAGTTCACAAGATATTCAGAACTATAAATTTATATGGAATATTTCTAAAGAAAACTATAAGAAACAAAGAAGTAGTATGTTTCTTATGTTTTTATTAGTGGTATTTGCAGCATTTTTTACGACTTTATTACCATACTTGCTAAAAATTATTATCGATTATTCTGCACACGAATATAACTTTTTACTCAATATTCAACTCCCATTTAATTTTTTATATCTACTTGTAGTTGCCTACGCGACCGCATGGTTAGTCAATGAGTTATGCCATTGGACGCAAAATATTTTTGGGGCTTATTTGATGGTCGATTTCAAAGGATCATTAATTTCTGCAGGCTTAAAAAATTATTTAAATCTTAAAAAAGATGCACAAGATCAAATCGAGGCTGGAACAGTAATGAGTGATCTTGAAAGAGGAAGTACTGCTTTTGGTGAGATTAATTTAACGTTAACTTTTTATTTAGGACCAATTATTTTCCAATTGGTAATGATTTTTGCGGTTTTGTTTACGACCATTAGTTTACTTTTCAGTATTAGCTTTTTATTGGTCGCTATTATTATTTTTATCGTTTCCTTTCATATAAATAAAAGAAGTAGTTCACTATTCGATGCCATGTATGAAAAAGACAATTTAGTGAATAGTCATTTAATACATCAAATATCTAACTCCTATGAAATTAAAGTAAAAAATGCAGTGCCGTTTCAGTTGTCGAAATTTAATGACACTCTAAATTTATATATCACAACGGCAAAAGATAGGAATAAGAAAATAGGATTATTGATGATTTCTCAGTTGTTTATGATCTTTTTATTCTTACTTATTTTTATGTTATTTACTGTATTTCTTTCAACTGACAAGCAATTGACAGCTGGGGCTTTTGTATTGATAAGTACTTATATTATTCAACTCACCAATCCATTTTTGGCTGTTTCCCAAAGTTTGATGCGGTTAAATGGCAACTTTGTGGCTTTAGCAAAATACCGACAGTATTTTAATCTCAAGAAAGAGCAATATACGTCGTCTACCATTCAACATTCCGAAGTCATATTTCAATTTATAAATGCCAAATTTTCGTTAGGAAAAAGAGCAGTAGACCATTTTAATTTAACAATTTTGGCTAATAAAACGTATGTCGTGATTGGGCAAACAGGGCTAGGTAAAACTTCTCTGATGAATTATTTAATGGGGGTATATCAGATTCAGTCAGGGCAGCTTTTTTATAAAAATATCGATATTAGTCATAATTTTTCTAAGCATATTTTTGATGAAGTGGTCTATGTTGCCCAACAACATGTGATTTTTCCTTATTCTTTAAGAGATAATTTGGTTTATAACTCTCAGCATATATACGAAGATTCTTACTTACTTCAGATGCTTGATCAGTTTAAGCTGTTACATATTTTGAAAAAGCATCAGTTAACGCTCGATGATGATCTCACTGAAATTTATAAGAATTTTTCAGGGGGAGAAAAGCAAAGAATTTGTATCCTTCGGGGTCTTTTAGCACGCCCACAACTCATCATATTAGATGAACCGACCGCAGCTTTAGACCTAGATACTGCAAAAGATATACTTGCATATATTCAGCAAGTTGTTCCGTCCGTGATTATGATTACGCATTCACCCTATGCAATGGAACTGGCAGATGAGGTGATCGATTTAGAAAAACTATTAAATTAGAAATGATTAAAATAAAAAAAGAGCCTAAACAGGCTCTTTTTTTACATCTTAAAAATTAAAGACGGTTTTCATCTAACAAAAGCTGAGCTTCACGAAGGTTTAGAGTGCCTTCATAAATTGCACGACCTGTGATTGCACCTAAAATGCCTGGTTTGCCTTTTAAGTTACGAACGTCATCAAGGTTAGTTACGCCACCTGAAGCAATCACTGGTAAGCCAGAGTATTGAGCCAAGTTGACAGTTTGCTCAACGTTTACACCTTGCATCATGCCATCACGTGCAATGTCTGTATAAACAATGCTAGACACACCAGCATCTGCAAAGCGTTTTGCTAAGTCGGTTGCTTTTACGTCAGTAACATTAGCCCAACCGTCAGTTGCAACCATACCATTCATGGCATCAATACCAACAATGATGTGACCTGCAAAGCGCTTACAAGCTTCTTCTACAAATTCTGGCTCTTGAACTGCTTTAGTCCCGATAATGACAAAAGTCACACCAGCTTCTAAGTAATGTTCAATCGTTTCTAATGAACGAATACCACCACCAATTTGAATTGGTAATTCTGGCTGAGCTTTAGCAATCGCTTCAACAACAGGTTTATGGATAGGCGTACCTGCGAAAGCACCATTCAAATCGACCAAATGCAAACGACGTGCGCCTTCATTTACCCAATGCTGGGCAGTTGCAACCGGATCGTCAGAGAAAACGGTATCGTCTTCCATACGCCCTTGTTTTAAACGCACACATTTACCATCTTTCAGGTCAATTGCTGGAATGATTAGCATGCTTTCGCTCCTTGCTTCATCATGTTTATGAAATTGTGCACATCTTAGCAAAGTATTGATCAATCGCTAAGCCTTAGAAAAGACTTTTATAACTTTACGCGTGAAGTGCGGTTTGAATCGTTTGTGAAATGTGAGCCGGTAATAAGTTTTGTTTACGAAGCTCTAAAAATACCAGTAGAGCTGCATACGCATCGGCAGAGGCATAACTGATTTGCTGTGGTGTTAGTGGCTTTTGCGCCCAATTTGATGTTCCGACTTTCTTTGACTTTGAAAGATACTGTCCAAACAACAGTGCTACGGCTTTTTGTACACCCATTTGTTGAGTAAAACCAAGGTGACTAAAACCTTTAGCAAGGTCAACGCAGCTTTCAAGCTCTATGCCTTTTTTATGAAAAATGTGCTTATCATTTTTAAGACCAAAGCCGACTTTAATTTGCTGAAGGTTTGACAAAATAGGCTGCAAAAACTTTAAAGTTGATGAGTTTACATGAAATAAATAGGCTTTATGTTCTGTGGCAAGCTGAATCAGATGTGGACCCGTCGAGACCTCACCTACTTTAAATGTCGGTTTAGATTCTGAATCAAAACCTAAAAAGATCGCTGCTTTTAGTTCTTCTGCAATAGTTTTGCATTGCTCAATATTTTCAATCACTACAATATTTTGGTGGTTAAGATTTTTAAAAGGTGGGAGCTGTTGAATAGAGGCTTTATCGAGGAGGGGAAGGGTTTCGGACATATTTAACAGCGTACAAATAAATTGAGCTATTCCCTTTATATATGAATAAAGCCTAGAGAACTAGGCTTTACGAAACTTTAAAAATTATTGAGACTGAGATGGAGACCCAATGATAACGCTTTCGCTTTTTTCAACATAGCCTTCATAGGTAGGAGCCATGATTGTGGCAACAATAGCAAAAATTACTGCAAGTGGAATAAGCGCAATATAGATCCAACCTAAAACACGTTCCCAGCTTGGCGTTGGACGCTTTGGTCCATAATCATTAGGGCCTTCAGTTCCTTTTGCACAGAATAAATAAATGGCAAGGCCAATGTTCACGACTGGTACGAGCATGAGTAAAGATAACCAACCTGTATTATTACGGTCATGCAAACGGCGAATAGTAAATACGAAGCTAATATAAATACCACCGATATAGAGAATGGCAATAGCGACGATGCCCGGCGCAGTAAAACTAGGGGTGCCCTCATTTTGTGTAAGACCGAAAGTAAAAATAATAAGTAGAACAACAGCAGCGAGGGTTAGGGTAAATAGGAAGGTCCAAGCAGCATATGAGAGTCGTCCAAAACGACCATTCGCCTTAAAGGGTGAATCCTGCTGAAGTGGTTGATTTTCAAAAGGTGAATTCATTTTGTTTATCCTGTTCATTTGGTTTTATTTAAAAGTATGAATATTCAATATTTTGTTGAATAAAATATCATTCTATAAATGATTGCTTATTATTATAAATAAAAAAAAAGATCAGGCCATCTAGACCTGATCTGTTTAAAGCTTTCGTGAAATTAAATATTCCATTCCACAAAGTTTTTAAGTAACTGCAATCCAGCAGTATGGCTTTTCTCTGGATGGAATTGAGTCGCAAATAAATTATCTTTGTGAATTGCTGTGCAGAAGTTCACGCCATATTCGCATGTTGCAGCCACAAGCTTTTCATCTTTCGGTTCAACATAGTAGCTGTGTACAAAGTAGAAGCGAGCATCTTGTTCAATGTTGTTCCACATTGGATGGCTTGGGTCCATTTGGTGAACTTGGTTCCAGCCCATGTGTGGGACTTTCAAGCCTTCCATTTGAGGGAAGTGCTTTACTACACCGTCAAAAATACCTAGTGCGTCTACACCGCCATTTTCTTCAGAACTTTGCAGTAATGCTTGCATGCCTACACAAATCGCAAGAACTGGTTTATTAAAAGCAGCTTTGCGTACGACTTCATCAATACCTGCTTCACGCATGCCTTGCATACAGTCACGCATTGCCCCAACACCCGGGAAAACAATTTTGTCGGCTTGTGCAATTAATTTTGGGTCGTTAGTTACATCGACTGTAGCGCCCACATGCTCAAGTGCTTTAGCTGCTGAGTGTAGATTGCCCATGCCATAATCAAGTAACGCGATACGTGTCATTAGAGGCTACCTTTTGTCGATGCAATCGTGTTTTCAGCACGTGGATCAACTTCACATGCCATACGTAAAGCACGAGCTAGTGCTTTAAATACACTCTCGATTTGATGATGGCTGTTTTTACCTTTCAAGTTATCGATATGTAAGGTCATAAGCGCATGGTTTACGAAACCTTGGAAAAACTCGGAAAATAAATCCACATCAAAAGTACCAATACGTGCGCGAGTAAATGGAATATCCATAAATAAACCCGGACGACCAGATAAATCTACGACAACACGAGATAAAGCTTCGTCTAATGGTGCATAAAAGTGACCATAGCGTTTTAAACCTTTTTTATCACCTAAAGCTTGTGCAAAAGCTTGTCCAAGCGTGATACCGCAGTCTTCTACGGTATGATGATCATCAATCTCGAGGTCTCCATCACAATGAATATCGATATCAAATAAGCCATGTCGCTTGATTTGATCAATCATATGGTCTAAAAATGGAACTCCGGTGTTTAGTGTGCCTTGACCAGTACCATCGAGATTTAAGCGAACTCGAATTTTGGTTTCATTGGTATTTCTAACCACTTCACTGATACGTTGCGTCATGGACACGTTCCTCAAAAAAACGTCAAAAATGATTGGATGTTAACGACAATTTCGCTGTGACGAATTCGTGACAGCATCATAGTTTGCTCAGGAGGGTTAATCAATGCCTATTACCGTACATGCTTATAGTTCTCTAGATAATTCAGAGATTCGTGATCAGCTTGAGCGTTTGTATGATACAAGTCCGGAGTTTGGTGACGGGCACGATGCGATTGAACAACTTGAACAAGATTTACAACAGTATACCACGCTATACACTGCCGAATTTAACACCAAAATTATAGGTGCAATTTGGTCTTCAGGACAAGGTGAAAGCAAGGTTCTTGAATATATTGTTGTGCATCCTGCTAACCGTGGTCGTGGTGTCGCTGAGCGCTTAGTTGAAGAAGCTTGCCGTATAGAAGAATCAAATGGCGTTAAAATTTTTGAACCGGGATGTGGGGCTATCCATCGTTGTTTAGCACATATTGGTAAACTACATACCTAAAAGCCTATTTTTACTGTAACTGTGATTTAAAAATAATCACTTGTTACAAAAAATGCGGAAGTTACTTGACGTTAACTAATAAACATTGTTTAATACGCCCACTTCGGCGTGATAGCTCAGTAGGTAGAGCAACGGATTGAAAATCCGTGTGTCCCCAGTTCGATCCTGGGTCTCGCCACCATTATTTGTGTTTTCAATCCCTGATCCCATCAGGGATTTTTTTTAAGTATAAAAAATATCCATTTAAATCAGAAACTCAGGATAATTGTTGACTATTGTTCTGAGATGCGGCTTAATACAGGCCATCGGCGTGATAGCTCAGTAGGTAGAGCAACGGATTGAAAATCCGTGTGTCCCCAGTTCGATCCTGGGTCTCGCCACCATATTCGAAAAAGCCCCATACTTTAAAGTATGGGGCTTTTTTCATGTCTGCTGATTTAATAAAAAATATGAAGATCGCGCCTGTGTATAAATCTCATTTTATCCACAAGCAAATAGGGTTATCCCCAATATTACCTTCACTTTCTAAAAATAGCTCAACTGAAAACTTGTCTCTACTCGTGAGGATTATCATTAATGAGTCGTTTGCCTAAACACACGGCTTCTACTTCGTCGTAACCGAGCTGTTCGTAAAAGTTCAATACATTCAAATTATCTTTACGCACCAATAATTGAAGTTTTGGGCAACCGCGAGCGATGAGGCGCTTCTCAAGTTGCTGTACAAGCGCTGTAGCGATGCCTAAGCGTTGTTGGTGGGGATGAACAGCCAAATAGTTAATCCAGCCTCTATGACCGTCGTAACCGCCCATGAGCGTGCCAATCAGTTGCTCATCCTTAATAGCAACTAAAAATAAATCATCTTGTTGTGAAACTTTTCTGAAAATATCTGTTTCAGGACTATTCCAAGGGCGGGTGAGACCGCAGCTTTCCCATAAATTAACGACATCATCCAGATCTGCATTTGTAAATTGGCGAATAATGAACATGTGGATTTCTACTTTTTGTTTTGATGTGCTGAAAAGATAAAATAAAAATATGAGCTTGAGCAGTAGTTTTGAATAATTTAAACAAATAAAAAAGCACCCCCAAAGGAGTGCTTAAATTAAAAATATTGCTTACGCTGATTTTGCAATAGATGCCGCTTGGAGCATTTGACCTGTTTCTTCGAAGTTTGCATGCCAAGACAATGCTTCACGAAGTAAATGAGGGGTATGACCACCTTTAGCACATGCACGATCAAAGTAGTCGTTCAATGCATCACGGTAAAGCGGATGTACACAGTTATCAATAATAGCGCGAGCACGTTCACGAGGCGCTAAACCACGTAAGTCTGCTAAACCTTGCTCTGTTACTAAAATATCAACGTCGTGTTCACTGTGGTCAACGTGACTCACCATTGGCACGATAGAAGAAATATCGCCGCCTTTAGCAATTGATTTGGTCACGAAAATAGCCAAGTGCGCATTACGAGCGAAGTCACCCGAACCACCAATACCGTTCATCATTTTCGTACCACATACGTGAGTTGAGTTCACGTTACCGTAAATATCAAACTCAAGCGCAGTGTTAATGCCGATAATCCCTAAACGACGTACAAGCTCAGGATGGTTAGAAATCTCTTGTGGGCGAAGCACTAATTTGTCTTTGTAAGCTTCGATATTGCCAAAAACTTTTTCGCCACATTTAGCTGAAAGGGTAATTGAGCTACCAGAAGCAAACTTCATTTTGCCTGCATCAATGAGTTCAAAAGTACAGTCTTGTAGAACTTCTGAGTACATGATGAGGTCTTCAAAATCAGAATCTTTTAAACCTGTTAATACAGCGTTAGCAATTGAACCAATCCCTGCTTGTAATGGACCAAGGTTCTTTGGTAAACGGCCTTCAGCAACTTCTTTATTAAAGAAAGCAATGAGGTGGTTTGCAATGCCTTGAGTCTCATCATCTGGAGGAGTGACTGTTGATGGTGAGTCATGTGTGTCGTTAAAGACAATACCAACAATTTTTGCAGGATCAATTTGAATTGCAGTTGTACCAATGCGCTCATCCACTTTTGTTAATGGAATTGGCGTACGAGTTGGACGGTAAGTCGGAATATAGATGTCGTGCAAACCTTCAAAGCTTTCGCTTAAAGATGTGTTGATTTCAACAATTACTTTTTCTGCAAAAATTGCGAAACTTGCAGAGTTACCTACAGAAGTTGTTGGGATAATGCCACCATCTTCAGTAATTGCAATTGCTTCAATTACTGCAACGTCTGGACGTTTAAGCTGCTGGTTACGCATTTGTTCAACAGTTTCTGACAAGTGTTGATCAATAAACATGACTTCGCCGTTGTTAATTGCGCGGCGTAAAGTGTTGTCTACCTGAAAAGGCATGCGACGAGATAAAACACCTGCTTCCGTGAGTTGTTTGTCTAAGTCATTACCTAAGCTAGCACCCGTAATTAACGTGATTTTTAACGGATTTTTCTTTGCATGCTCTACAAGTGCCTGTGGAACAGCTTTAGCTTCACCGGCACGAGTAAAACCACTCATACCAACGGTCATTCCATTTTCGATGAATTGCGCAGCTTGTTCAGCACTGATGACCTTGTCATGAAGAGAAGCTAGGCGAATACGACTTAAAGACATTGGACATCCTCAATATTGTCAAAACATACGGGATTTTAGCTATGAAAAAATGAAAAGTGCATAGGTGTTAGGCTAAGGTCTAATTTTTAAAATAAATGTGGGTATAATTTATTTTTATGATTTATATTTTATTGATTTTAAATATTTTTTAAAAATTTAAAATAGCACTTTAAATGATCATTCGATCAAATTAAAAGCGCTCACTTAAAGTTTGTTTAATTTTTTCTAGCGGATTTGTCGTGGTGTTTTCTTCAGCCGCTGGTTTTGGGATAGGTAACGAAATAATAACTTCTAAGCCACCTTGTTCACGGTTGTGAATTTGGATCTCACCTTGGTGAATATCGACAATACGTTTAACAATTGCAAGACCTAAACCGCTACCCTGAATTGTTCTAGCAGCGTTACCTCTAACGAAAGGTTGCATTAATTCTTCAATTTGGTCTTCGGGAATGCCTTCACCATTGTCGGCAACCGTAATCAAAATATGTTCATTTTCAACTTTTGCACTGAGTTCGATTGGCTCTGCACCATAACGCTTTGCGTTATTAATTAGGTTGGCAATGAGACGTTTTAATGAGAGGCTACGTGCAGGAATAATCGGTACATCTTGCATTTCGAAACGAATATCAAGCGGTTTAAACTGAACAATTAATTCTTGCAATAACATATTGATATTGGTGTCTTTTAATTCTTCATCTGAACCGTCGCGCATATATGAGATGAACTGATTTAAAATCGCATCCATATCATCTACGTCATACACCAAGCCTTCACGAAAAAACTCATCAGGCAACATTTCTGCCGTTAAACGAATACGTGTAAGGGGCGTGCGCAAATCATGTGAAATACCGGCCAACATAATCCGTCGTTCACGCTCGGTTTGATCAAGGGTATATACCATGCGATTAAAGGCTTGGTTTACTTGGCGAATTTCTAGTGGACCATGATTGGTATCTAGGTAAGGCGCTGTTCCTGACTTGCTATATTCATTGGCAGCATTTTGCAAACGACGCAAAGGGCGGTTCATTTGTCGAACCAAAATCAAAATAATGATGGCTGAGGCTAAAGGAACACCCACGACCCAACCAATTAATAGTTCAGGGCTATAGTTTGCATATGTTTTTAGAGGTTCACGGACCCAATTACCATGCATTTCAGGAGTTTGAATCCAAATACGAGGGCTTGGTTTAAATTGGAAGTAAACCGTAACGTCCTTAGTGCCAATCTCATTGGCTAGTTTCTGCTCAACGTGATTAGTAAAAAACTCGGCAATAACTTTATCGCGGACACTAGGATATTCTTTAGGATCGGTTATGTATTCAATACCAACCCGATTACGTAACCAGGTATCGATATCAACTTCGTTATTACCATGTAAAATACGAATATTAGGGTTATTGACCAGTTCTAGTTCAACAGCCAGATAACGGGCATGTTGTTGAATTTCTGGTAAATAGAGAGTGCGCCAAAAAAACCACAATGACATAAACAGGCTAAAGAACACCACCAGCAGTACCAAAATAGTGGTACGCATGGCAGCAGAACGTGGCTTAATCTTGTCGAGAAAACGTTCCCACCTCGTCCGTTTACGCTCTGAGTACGTAACGTAATCGGTAAAGTTTTGTGGTGGAATTGGCTCTAAAGTCACTCTATTTTATCTCAAACTTATTCAGCACCGTCTGGAACAAACACATAACCCACGCCCCACACAGTTTGGATGTAGCGCGCACGTGCTGGATTATCTTCAATCAGACGACGTAGACGAGATACCTGAACATCAATAGAACGTTCCATTGCACCCCATTCACGACCACGAGCCAAGTTCATGAGTTTGTCACGTGTTAATGGTTCGCGTGGATGCTGTACCAAAGCCTTCAATACCGCAAACTCACCTGTAGTCAATGTAACGATTTGACCTTCACGAGTAAGCGTACGTGTAGATAGATCTAAAGACCATGGGCCGAAACTAACTACTTCAACTTGTTGGCTTGGAGCACCTGGAACTTCACGAACTTGACGACGTAATACTGCGCGAATACGTGCTAGAAGCTCATTAGGGTTAAATGGTTTTGGTAAATAGTCATCTGCACCAGCTTCTAGACCAGCAATACGATCAGAGTCACTACCACGAGCAGTTAACATGATAATAGGAGTATCAATGTTTGACTGACGTAAGCGTCGGCAAATACTTAAACCATCTTCAACGGGTAACATGAAATCGAGAACGATAAGAGAAAATAACTCACGTTGTAATAAACGATCCATTTGCGAAGCGTCGTGGGCAGTTTTTACAACAAAGCCTTTATCTTCTAAAAAGCGTTGCAAGAGGGTACGTAAACGCACATCGTCATCGACTACTAAAATGCGCTCGACACGATCCGTTTCGTTATGTACGGTTTCAGGATGTTCAGCAGGTACAACTAAACTCATGATGTACTCCCTTTTAAAGTCATAATTTATATATTATTGGGGCGCTCAGGCTTATTGCCAGCAAGCCCTCAGTATAATGCCGATGTTCTTGTTAAGACTATGTATCAATTTGCTCAAAATTACAATTTTCGTAGGTGCTTGAAACCAAAAAACAACATCTTATGCCCATAATTTAGCAAAGGCCGCGATAAAAAACCAAATATTCAATCATTCGCCAGATTTTTATCGATTAAATTTTAATAAACATTTGTTTCAAATAAATTATTTAAAAAAATTCCCTTCATTTATTCTTTAGTTTTTACAAGCATTGTTAGATATTTTATTGATGAGTGGTTCAAAATTTATATATAAAAAGAAGAAAAATGAAGTTTTTATACCTTCTAGCCATGTATCAATATGTTCATTTTCTCGTAATTTGTATTAAAAAATTTAATTGGATGCTAGAAGAGTTGCTACAACTCCTATCTTTAAATAAAGTTTGACTTGAAAAGTAGAATGACAAATAGATCAAGTTTTAAAAGAGTTTTTTTAAGATAAGAATGTGAAAAATTCATAGTCAATACAAAAAAACGTTTTGAATACGCAAACAAGTGTGGATTTTATGGGCTTGGTCTTTATAATCATTGCTTTTAAACTTTATCCTTGTGGGATCAAACACGATGACTGACTTAGTTCAGCAGTTGGCAAGTGAGCTTGCCGTACGTCCAAACCAAGTAGAAGCTGCC
Source organism: Acinetobacter sp. GG2 (assembly GCF_000292385.1). Taxonomy (NCBI): domain Bacteria; kingdom Pseudomonadati; phylum Pseudomonadota; class Gammaproteobacteria; order Moraxellales; family Moraxellaceae; genus Acinetobacter; species Acinetobacter sp. GG2. Next base: position 23,844 of record NZ_ALOW01000038.1, on the reverse strand, counting down.
ATCCGCTTAATTGACGAAGGTGCCAGTGTTCCATTTATTGCCCGTTACCGTAAAGAAGTAACACAAGGTTTAGATGATACGCAGTTACGCCAATTAGATACTCGTTTAGCGTATTTACGTGATTTATATGAGCGCCGTGAAAAGGTCATTCAGTCATTGCAAGAACAGAATAAATTGAATGATGACTTATTGGCGCGGGTGAATGCAGCCGAAACAAAAAATGCTTTAGAAGAAATTTATGCTCCGTACCGTCCTAAGCGTACGAGTAAGTCTTTCAAGGCGAAAGAAGCGGGTCTAGGACCAATCGCTGAAAAAATTATTGCAGAACAAATTGACCCAACAGAAGCATTGGCTGGTTTTAGTCATGAAGAATATCCAGATGTTGAAAGTCAGTTAGATGCAATTCAGCATATTCTGATTGATGACTGGGCACAAAACATTGCGCTGACTACAGAATTAAAAGCAACTTTTGCAAAAACAGCAGTATTAAAAAGTACAGTTGCTTCTGAAGAAAAGAAAGAAGTCGGTAAAAAGTTCCGCGATTACTTTGAATTCTCTGAAGGCTTAAACAAACTACCTTCTCATCGTTTATTGGCAATGTTACGTGGCCGTCAAGAAAACGTACTTGGTTTAAAAGTAGATGGTGAAGATGATGCACCTTTGGCACGTATTGAAACTGAATACAACCTTGATCAAGTTCAGCCACAAACTCGCCAAGATTTCTTAAAGCAAACTGCAAAATTATTCTGGTTAGGTAAAGTTCGTCCTCAAATCGAGCATTCATTGCTAACAGAAAAACGTCTTGCTGCTGAAGCAGAAGCAATGCAGGTATTTGCTGAAAACCTTCGTCATTTATTGTTATCTGCCCCAGCAGGTAGCCGTACAACTTTGGGTGTTGACCCTGGTATCCGTACAGGTGTGAAACTGGCTGTCGTAAGTGATGCAGGTGATGTACTTGCTCATAGCACGATTTACCCATTTGCGCCTAAAGAAGATAAAGAAGGTTCAATTGCTGAATTGGCTCGTTTGTGTCGTGAATATAACGTAGAGCTTATTGCGATTGGTAACGGTACTGCGAGCCGTGAAACAGAAGCTGTAGTTGCTGAAATGATGGCTGCAAATACAGACCTTAAATTAACACGTGTGACTGTAAGCGAAGCAGGTGCATCTGTTTACTCTGCAAGTGAGCTTGCTTCGGCAGAACTTCCAGAGCTTGATGTTTCAATTCGTGGAGCAGTTTCTATTGCTCGCCGTTTACAAGACCCACTTGCTGAGCTTGTGAAGATCGACCCGAAATCTATTGGTGTAGGTCAATATCAACACGATGTAAATCAAACTGGTTTGGCAAAAACACTTGATGCGGTAGTTGAAGACTGTGTGAATGCTGTTGGTGTTGATGTAAATACTGCTTCACCAGCAATCTTGGCTTATATAGCAGGTTTAAACAAAGCAATTGCTCAGCAAATCGTTGAATACCGTAAAGAGCATGGTCGTTTTGATAACCGTCAAGCGTTGAAAAGCGTACCTCGTTTAGGCGAGCGCACTTTTGAACAAGCGGCTGGCTTCTTGCGTATCCAAAATGGCTCTGAACCTTTAGATGCTTCTGCTGTTCACCCTGAAAGTTATGGTCTTGTTGAGAAAATTGTTGCGGCGAAAGCGACGACAGTTAAAGACATTATTGGTAATACCGAAATCATTCGCCAAGTAAAAGCTGATGAATTTGTTGATGACAAATTTGGTTTGCCAACAGTTCAAGACGTATTAGCTGAACTTGAAAAACCAGGCCGTGACCCGCGTCCAGAGTTCCGTACTGCTAAATTCCGCGAAGATATCACTGAAGTGGGTCAATTGACTGAAGGCATGCAGCTTGAAGGTGTAATTACCAATGTCACAAACTTTGGTGCCTTTGTTGATATTGGTGTACATCAAGACGGTTTAGTTCATATCTCTGAATTAGCAAATGAGTTTGTTTCTGATCCGCATAAAGTAGTTAAACCGGGTCAGATTGTACAAGTACGTGTGATGCAAGTTGATGCTGAGCGTAACCGTGTGAACTTGAGTATGCGCGCAGAAGGTGCAGCTCCTGTTAAAGCACAGCGTCCACCGCGTCGTGAGCAAAATAACGATCAGCGTTCTGAGCGTAAGCCACAAGGTAAGCGCCCTCAACAGCCGCGTAAAGATCAGGTTGAGCGTCCACAACGTAGCAAGCAAGAAAAACCACAAGAGCAAAAAATTGGTGGTTTTGGTGCATTGTTACTACAAGCAGGAATTAAAGGTTCTAAATAAACTACTGGGTTAAAAATTTGATTAAAGAAGCCTATCTCGATAGGCTTCTTTTTTATGTGGAAATAATAGGATAAGTAATGATTAAATATAAAAAAATTCGTGGAGAAAAAAGACGTATTAGAAAAATTAAACAGTGGATTGATGATCATCTTGACCTTGATATTGCATATTTAAAGCGATATCAGTGTGAATATGTAAAGTTTTGGGTAGACCCATGGGATAGGTTATCTCTGACAAATAGTCAGTATCCACAGCCTCAAGGTATATATAAGGAATTATTTTTTAATGGTTTGCTCCAAATATACATGTCATGGAAAAAACAATTAGATTTCTTAAATCAACCTTATTATTTAAAAATATGGTTATTTGAAAATGATTTGAAGCGGTCACAGGTTGTTTGCGCGATTGGTGAAAAAATTGAACATTATCAACATCTTTTTGAAAAACCATTAGATGAAACTTCTTTAAGTATAGTCGAGTGGCAAGAAATGAACGATATGATGAAGAAAGTCAATTGGGAGAAGAAAATAGAAATAACGTTATATGAGAAAGATTGGCTTGGTAGTCCTGATGACTATAAGACTCAAAAAAATTATGAAGATACAAAAAAATGGTTTAATAACAATGTAATTGAGAAATATCGAGAAGTAAAAAGAATTGATGGGGATGAATATTATATTGTTGAAACAGATAATGTTTGGATAGGCTATATTTTATAAATCTAAAATAAAAATTATCTAATAAAAATTAATGTACTTAAGCAGTTTCGTATCTTATTCAACTTTCCAAATCTATAAATTGTTGTACCAGTTATATTTACGAATAGTTAATCATGAGTATTTATTAAAAAATTGCAGTGGTAAAGATGAGGTGAATCTTAAGATCAACAAAAACGGTGTGAAATCTACAATCAACTATACAACGTTATAGCATAACTCAACTTTAACCCTTTCCCGATGTCAGACAATATCGATAAAGCCTTGAAGTAAGTTCCTCACTTTCAGGCAGTTACATTAAAAATTGATTGTTTTTTTATATTATAAATGGTTGTTTTTATGCCGGCTTTAGAACTGAAAAATAGATTTCATTTAAACGATCTCCTTTCGGGAGTAGTCGTATTTCTCGTGGCCTTACCCTTATGTTTGGGTATCGCCTTAGCCTCAGGCGCTCCAATCATTTCTGGCATTATTGCCGGAATTGTTGGTGGAATTATTGTTGGCCTGCTGAGTGGTTCTCACATCAGTGTCTCTGGCCCAGCAGCAGGATTGACTGCGGTCATCCTTGTACAGTTAGATCAATTAGGCGGCAATTATGCCGCCTTTTTATTGTGTATTGTATTTGCAGGAATTTTACAAATTTTATTTGGAATATTTAAGTTAGGTTTCTTTGCCAACTTCATTCCAAACAATGTCATTTTAGGATTATTGGCTGCTATTGGGGCCATTCTTATTGTGACGCAGCTGCCGTATTTATTTGGGTTGACTGACTTTTCATGGGAAAAAGTTTGGACTGCCACACCCGATACTTTTCTTCAGCATTTCGATGCGGGTGCGGCGTTTATTGGGCTACTGAGTTTATTTCTAATTTTAGCTTGGGATAGCAGTCCACTTAAAAAGTTAGCCATACCTTCGGCTTTAATTGCTGTGGTCATTGCAGCAGTTTTAAATTTTGTTTTGATGAATATTGGCTCGCCTTGGACTGTGCAAAGCAATAATTTGATTCAACTACCAAACATATTACAAGCGCCGCAAGAGGTATTAGTTTTTCCAGACTTTAGCTATCTGGCTGAACCATTAATTTATACCGGAGCAATTACACTCGCGATTGTGGCGTCTTTAGAGACATTACTAAACTTAGAAGCCGCAGACAAACTTGACCCTCAAAAGCGTTCATCTCCACCTAATCGTGAACTGTGGGCACAAGGTGCGGGTAATATTGTTTCAGGTTTAATTGGCGGAATGCCAGTGACTTCGGTCATTGTCCGTAGTTCTGTAAATGCAAATACAGGCGCACGTAGTAAATATTCAACGATCATTCACGGCATATTATTGCTACTAGCAGTTTTATTCTTTGTTCAACTCATGAACATGATTCCATTGTCTGCACTCGCAGCGATTTTAATTGTGACTGGTTTTAAACTGACTCATCCAAAGCTATTTAAACAGCTTTATCAAAAAGGCTGGAAACAGTTTTTACCTTTCATTATCACCCTTGTTGCAATCTTGCTGACAGACTTATTAACCGGAATTTTGGTGGGTCTATTTACCAGTAGTGCGTTTATTTTATATGGCAACTTCAATAAAGGCGTTCGTGTTTATAAAGAAAAGCATTTACACGGAATCGTGACCCGTATTGAGCTTCCATCACAAGTGACTTTTCTTAATCGTTCAGCGCTCATTTCTGCATTGGAACATGTTCATAAAGATCAGCAGTTGATTATTGATGCGACTCAATGCGATTCGATTGATCCAGATATTTATCAGGTCATTCAAGATTATCAAAATGAAACGGCAGTTAAGCGTCAGGTTGACTTGAAGCTTATAGGATTTAAACAGCACTATGAAGAAGTAGATGATGCAGTTCTTGATATCTATATTAGTACTAGAGATTTACAGCGTAAATTAAGTCCGCAGCAGGTGGTTACTTTACTTAAAGAAGGTAATGAACGCTTCGTAAAAAATGAACGTTTACAACGTGATATTTACCGTCAAATCCGTGTCACCGCAGATGAAGGTCAACACCCGATTGCTGCTGTTTTGGGATGTATGGATTCTCGTGCACCCACTGAAATGATTTTTGATGTGGGTATTGGTGATCTATTTAGTTTAAGGATTGCCGGTAATATCGCAGGTCAAAAAGTACTAGGTTCACTTGAGTTTGCCTGTCAGGCCAAAGGTTCTAAAGTCATTTTAGTTTTAGGTCATACCGACTGCGGAGCAGTGACCAGTGCATGTCAGCTACGCTTACAGCAAAAACAAGTCTCTGATGTCAAAGAAATGCCGCATATTCAATATGTGCTTGGACCACTCATGCGTTCGGTAGAAAGCGTATATGACATTATGCAACCGCGTGAGTTAAACAAAGCTTTTATTAATCAGGTGACAGCCATGAATGTTCACTACAACATCCAATATATTATTAATAACAGTAAAGTACTTAAAGACTTGCTAGACCGTGGTGAGATTGCAATTATTGGTGCGATTTACGATGTTAAAACAGGGCATGTTGAATTTTTAGATGCGTAAACAAGCCTAAATAAAAAAGCGCTTCTTAAGAAGCGCTTTTTTATTTTTAACTCATCTTAATATGCCAAATTACCAATGCTCACCTGGGAAAATTCGTGCATAAGCTTTTTGTGCCCAGTTCAATTTCTCAGCTTTTTGACCTTTTGCTGCATCAGAACTTGGGAACAGGCGGAAACCAATCGACATAAACATGTTGTTGATGCCCGGCGCGACTGAATATGTCATAGATGCCAAACGACCTAAGTTCGTCGCAATACGTTTCGGACGTTTCACAATTGCATAAGCAATTAAGTCAGCTGCTTGTTCAGGTGAAAGGGTTGGTACGTATTTATAAATTTTGGTTGGTGCGATCATTGGGGTACGCACTAAAGGCATATAAATTGATGTGATCGCAATTTTATGCGCATGAACTTCGGCAGAAAGACAGCGACTAAATGCATCAAGCGCAGCTTTAGAAGCGACATAAGCAGAGAAGCGTGTTGCATTTGCTAATACGCCGATTGAACTAATATTAATAATTTGACCGTCTTTACGTTGAATCATGTGAGGCAAAATATTAAGCACCATTCGTACAGCGCCAAAGTAGTTTAATTGCATGGTACGTTCAAAGTCATGGAAACGATCATAAGACTCATGAACAGCACGACGAATAGAGCGACCTGCGTTATTGATTAAAATATCAATATGATCAACAGAAGCTAAAATATCTTTAGAAACCTGATCAATCATGTCCATGTCGTTAAGATCACATGGGAAAATTGATGCCTGACCGCCACGGCTTTCAATATCTGCTTTCACTTCTTCTAATGTTTCTTGAGTACGGGCAACCAGTAAAACATGCGCACCAGCGTCAGCAAGTTTGTTCGAAACCGTTAAACCGATTCCACTTGAGGCACCTGTCACTAAAATGACTTTACCTTGTACCTTTTCTTGGAACAGAGCTTCTAATTTTTTATTCACAGCATTTTACCTAAGTAGGGGCAGGGGCTATTTATTCCGGTATGTAATTTTTATTTTTTACAACCGTTGGTTCATCCTGATGAACTCCTAAATATTGCCCTATCTTAATAGATGTATAAAAATTGTCTAGTATGTAAATATATGAAATTTAACAATTTATTTAGAGTAAAAACTCTAAATTATTACCCTAATCCATTAATTATTGTGAAGGGTTAAATCAAATGAAAATAAAAAAGCCTCTATATTCCAGAGGCTTATTTATTAGTTTAAAAATTATACAGATGAAAGTGCTTGTTCTAAGTCGGCAATCAGGTCATCAACATGTTCAATACCGATAGAAAGACGAACCATATCTTCACTTACGCCGGCAGCTTTTAATTCTTGTTCATTGAGCTGGCGGTGAGTTGTGGTTGCAGGATGACACGCCAGACTTTTCGCATCACCAATATTCACAAGACGAGTAAATAGCTGTAGTGCGTCAATGAAGCGAGTACCCCCTTCACGACCATCTTGAACACCAAAGGATAAAATTGCAGAAGGTTTACCCTTTAAATATTTTTGCGCAAGTTGGTGTTGTGGATGATCTTTTAAGCCTGCGTAATTGACCCATTTTACTTTTGGATGATTTTGCAAATATTCCGCGACTTTCTGTGCATTTTCAGTATGGCGTTCCATCCTTAAATTAAGCGTTTCTAGACCCTGTAAAATTAAGAAAACACTGAGCGGGCTAATCGCAGCCCCTGTATTGCGTAATGGCACTACACGAGCTCGTGCTATATAGGCAGCCTCACCTAAAGCTTCGACATAATTAACCCCGTGATAACTTGGGTCTGGTGTATTCAAAACCTTAAAACGCTCTGGATATTTACCCCAAGGAAATTTGCCGCTATCGACAATTGCACCGCCAATACTATTACCATGGCCACCAATATATTTAGTAAGCGAATGGATAACGATATCAGCCCCATATTGAAATGGTTTTAATAAAGCAGGGGTGGCAACTGTGTTATCGACAACGACAGGTACACCATATTCATGGGCGATTTTTGAAATTGCTTCTAGATCAATGATATTGCCGAGCGGGTTACCAATTGACTCAACAAAAACAAGTTTAGTTTTATCATCAATTAAATTACGCAAGCTTTCAGGTTTTTGATAATCAAAAAAGCGAACTTCAATTCCTTGTTTTGGTAGTGTATGGGCAAATAAATTATATGTACCGCCATATAAAGTTGAGACAGAAGCAATATTATCTCCAGCTTCAGTAATGGTCTGAATGGCATAAGTAATGGCTGCCATTCCAGATGCTAAAGCTAAAGCACCAATGCCTCCTTCGAGTGCAGCAAGGCGTTGCTCAAGTACAGCAGTGGTGGGGTTCATAATACGAGTATAAATATTACCTTGTACTTTTAAGTCGAAAAGGTCTGCACCATGCTGTGTGTTATCAAATGCATAAGAGGTAGTTTGATAAATAGGAACCGCGACAGCTTTGGTTGTTGCTTCAGGAGTGTAGCCTGCGTGAATGGCTAAGGTTTCGTCTCGGTATGTATGTGACATTGTTATCATCGAAGTGGTCAAAGAATAATCCAGATTTTTTAGCATACTCTTTATGCATGATTTAGATATTTTTATGTAAAGTTCAGCAGTTTTAGGCATAAAAGAACTTAGTTTAATTTTTCCAGATCACTAAATTGAATTTACATGATGTTGAGAGAACGCCACAAAAACTTACTGGCAGTCTGAACCTTGCAAGAACACTATAAAAAGCAAAAGTAATTCAATTCATGATAAAAAAGCTGGAGAAGTGAAGTAATGAGTACTCAAAAAGTATCTGACATTATCATTGAGGTGCTGGAGCAAGCAGATGTTCAACGTTGCTACGGTATTGTGGGTGATACCTTAAACCATGTCACCGACTCCATGTCTAAGAGTAAAATTGAATGGATTCATGTGCGCCACGAAGAGGTTGGTGGCTTTGCAGCAGGTACGGATGCTTTACTCAGTGGTCACTTAACGGCATGTGCAGGATCTTGTGGGCCAGGGAGTCTGCACTTTATTAATGGTTTGTATGAATCGCATCGTAATCGTGCCCCAGTCATTTTGATTGCAAGCCAGATTTCCACCGAGATGGCCGGATTTATCGACTTTCCACAATATGTCGATTTTAAATCGGTTTATGCCAAAAATTCGGTTTTCTGTGAAGAAATAACCCAACCTTCACAAGCCAGACATATTATGAGTATGGCTTGTCAGGCTGCACTGACCAAGCGTGGTGTCGCCGTAGTCATTGTTCCTGCGAATATCAGTGAAGCGTCAGCTGAAGCAGGTCTACCTTTTGTACCACGCCAAACAGATCCCGATATTTTGCCGAGTAAATCTGAGCTCAAACAGATTGTTGATCTGATTTCACAGCATCAAAAAATTGGAATTTATGCAGGGGCAGGATGTGAGGGTGCGCATGACCAACTGGTGGCTTTTGCAGAGAAGTTAAAAGCTCCCGTAGCACATACTTCCCGTGCCAAAGATTTTGTCGAATATGACAATCCATACAATATGGGTATGACAGGTATTTTTGGTAATAAAGCGGGTTATCACACCCTTATGGATTGTGATTTACTAATTTTACTGGGTGCCGATTTTGCATGGGCACAGTACTATCCAAGTCATGCCAGAATCTTGCAAATTGATATTGATCCGACTCATTTGGGGCGACGCCATCCAATTACATTGGGTGCCGTGGGTAAAATTTCATCGACGCTCGATGCTTTATTGCCACTACTTGAAACACGTCATGAGCGTGACTTTCTAGATCATTGTCTTGCGCTGAAACATCAGAGTGATGAAACACGTCATAACGAAGAACGGGTAGGTAAAGATGGGCTGATCCATCCACAATATCTAGTTTCGCTACTTAACCGCTATGCAGATCAGGATGCAATTTTCTTCGGAGATGGTGGTTCACCGATGGTATGGGTATTAAGACATATTGACGTCAATGGTAAACGTCGAACCTTTACCAGCTTATTACATGGCACTATGGCCAATGCCATGCCACAAGCACTTGGAGCACAAAAAGCATTCCCGAATCGCCAGATTATTGCATTGTGCGGAGATGGTGGCTTAGCCATGTTACTGGGAGACCTGCTCACTACAATTCAGGAAAAATTACCCATCAAGATTGTGGTATTTAACAATAGTTCGTTGAATTTTGTAGAGCTTGAACAAAAAGTTGAAGGGTTGCTTGACCATTATACTGATTTGCTCAATCCTGATTTTGGTCAACTTGCCAATGTTATTGGGTTACATGGGCAAACAATAAAGCATGGCGACGGATTGGAGCAGGCAGTTGAGAGTTTTTTAAAACATGATGGCCCAGCTTTACTCGATGTTCATACCAATCCGATGGAACTGGTAATGCCGCCAGATCCTAACCTGAATCAGGTTTCATCAACCTCACTCTATGCAATTAAAGCATTAATGTCGGGTCGGGTAGATGATGTTAAAAACTTATTAGTCAATAATTTCATTAAATAAATCTATGTAAATCAGTTCAACTCTCCGCATTCTGATAAGTGAAAAATGCATGATTCAAGGTCATGCATTTTTTATATCAGGAAACAATTTTGACGACATTTATCAGTCATAAAAACCGATTAAACTCAATCACGCCTTATTTTTTTGCCGCGTTCAGCATATAATAGCTACTATTTTTCGCTCATTGCGATCTGTTGGTTTTTCAATTGAGGAGTCCTGCGTGGCCCAATATATTTATACGATGAACCGAGTGTCTAAGATGGTTCCGCCAAAGCGCGAAATCTTAAAAGACATCTCTTTATCATTTTTCCCGGGTGCCAAAATTGGTGTTCTCGGTTTGAACGGTGCGGGTAAATCTACCTTGCTTCGTATTATGGCTGGCGTAGATAAAGATTTCTCAGGTGAAGCTCGTGCACAACCTGGAATTAAAATCGGCTATTTAGAGCAAGAGCCGCCACTTGATCCAACTAAAGACGTTCGTGGTAACGTTGAAGATGGCGTACGTGAAGCTTTAGATGCTTTAGAACGTCTAGATCAGGTATTTGCAGAATATGCAGACCCAGATGCAGATTTTGATGCGCTTGCAAAAGAGCAGGAAAAATTAGAATCAATTATCCATGCTTGGGATGCGCACAACCTAAATAACCAGCTTGAAATCGCGGCAGATGCCTTGAACCTTCCAGCTTGGGATGCAGATGTAACATTACTTTCAGGTGGTGAACGTCGTCGTGTAGCGCTTTGTCGTTTATTGCTTTCTAAGCCGGACATGCTTCTTCTTGACGAACCGACGAACCATTTGGATGCAGAGTCTGTATCTTGGTTAGAGCGTTTCTTGAAAGATTTCCCTGGCACAATCGTTGCGATTACGCATGACCGTTATTTCCTTGATAACGTTGCCGAGTGGATCTTGGAGCTTGACCGTGGGCATGGTATTCCTTACCAAGGTAACTACTCTTCTTGGTTAGAACAGAAAAATGCTCGTTTAGAACAAGAGCAGAAACAAGAAGAATCTTTTGCTAAAGCATTGAAAAAAGAACTTGAATGGGTTCGTTCAAATGCGAAGGGTCAGCAAAAGAAAAACAAAGCACGTATGGAACGTTTTGAAGAGCTTAACTCTAAAGAATTCCAACAACGTAATGAAACGTCTGAAATCTATATTCCACCTGGCCCGCGTTTGGGTAATAAAGTTGTGGAAGTGGAAGGCATCAGCAAATCATTCGATGGTCGCTTGTTGTACGAAAACTTAACGTTTACCGTACCTCCAACAGCTATTGTGGGTATCGTTGGTCCAAACGGTGCGGGTAAAACCACTTTATTCCGTATGATGACTGGCGAACAGCAACCGGATACAGGTACTGTGACTTTAGGTGAGTCGGTTAAAGTGGCTTACGTAGGTCAGATTCGTGACACCTTGGATAACAATAAAACGGTTTGGGAAGAAGTTTCTGGCGGTTTAGATATCCTAAAAATTGGTGATTACGAAATCGCATCACGTGCTTATATTGGTCGCTTTAACTTTAAAGGCCAAGATCAGCAAAAACGTGTAGGTGAATTGTCTGGTGGTGAACGTAACCGTTTACAACTTGCGAAGATCTTACAGATGGGCGCAAACGTGATCTTACTGGATGAGCCATCGAACGACTTGGATATTGAAACTTTACGTGCGCTTGAGGATGCAATTCTTGTGTTCCCAGGCACGGTAATGGTGGTATCGCATGACCGTTGGTTCCTTGACCGTATTGCAACGCACATCTTGTCATTTGAGAACGAACAGCCAGAATTCTACACTGGTAACTATGCAGAATATGAAGCTTACCGTCAGTCACGTTTAGGCGAAGATGCATCTCAAAAACGTACGAAATACAAAAAGATTACGGGTTAATTATCCGTAAATGAAAAACCAGCCTAAGGGCTGGTTTTTTTATTAGAAGGCGAGTTTACTAAAGGCTTCTTGTAGGCAGCGTTCAGCGTCGGGATGACCTTGGCTTGCTGCTTTGTTTAACCACTTTTCAGCTTCAGTGTAGTTTTTATCTAAACCAAATTGACCGTTTAAATAGCCAATACCCAGTTTAAAGGAAGCATCGGCGTTACCTCTTAAAGCTGCACGAAGATAACACCACATTGCATTGCGGTCATTTGGGGTAATATCTAACCAATTTTGCATACGCTCATGATCTTGTAGGGCTAACTCTTCAAAACGTAAGCCTTGCTCAATTTCATCCTCAGCTTGCGAATGCATATCGGTGGGTAAGTTTTCAAAGGCAAACAAGTGATTAAGCCCATGTTTGATTGTTTTCATATCCATGATAGTCTCCCCTTGTTCCTCAATTTGATTGAATTGACTCACACTTTTAAGCTAGTCCCTTATACAGAAATCTTATGTTTTATTTTGTAAATGTGATATAGCGCATTTGGATGAAAAATGATGAGGTTTTAGCTTACATAAAAGTTACACGTGTTTTTACGCTTAGCGAAATTACAATAGAAATAGCGGTGTTCCTAAGTAAAGCTAGAATTTTTAAAATTAGAAAATAAGTTTAATGAAGTTAAAAAAATTTTTAAGAAAATTTATAAATATCAAACAAAAGAAATTTTTTTAAACAAAACCAGTTTAAGAACGAGTTGTTCACTATTAAGGAAATTTCTACTTAGTAAAGTCACCTCTTAAATCTGATCATATAAGAGAGGGTGCTACTGTGACTACATAAATGCCATTGCTAAAGAATAAAGTGCCATACGTGTTACACGTTTAAACGTATTTCATCTTTTTGCTGTAATGCGATCTTAAAGTTTTTAAATTATCCGCTCGGCTTTTAAGGTATTAGTGGTTTGCTAAACTTACTGTTTTGCAACTAATTGATGTGAAAGGATATAAAAGCGGCATTTATAATTTTTACAATTAGGCAGTATTTTTTCAAATCCTAATTTTTAGATTTTTAGCCACGAAAGAAAATTTAGGAACAATTTGATTTACAAGAACTGAACCTATAAATCAAGATTCTGTAATTTTATTACATGTAGATTGCCTGCTATAGTGACTTTGTGCAATTTACGTCATGGTGTACCGTTGGCACGTTCTACAGTTTTTATGTCCGTCTTGTTTAGTTTGTTTATATTCCAAAGCTTATGGAATGTGGCAGCAGCATTTTGTGTGCATGAAAATAGGGGAACAGCATTACAACATTTTGGTCATCATGCAGATTTAAATGTGTATCAATCTTCAGACCATATGCAGACTGAACATGTTGGTATTGTAGAAAATTCTGATAATGCTCCACTAAGTTGGCAAGATCATCATGATCATTTACCTTCATGTTTTCATGTAGTCATGACTGATAACGCCAAACAGGCTCAAGAACCTGTTGTATATGTACATGAGCGTTCACAAGTCTATTACTGGTCTAATTTTTATCAGTCTCCGTATCTTGGAGACTTAAATCCCCCTCCTGTTTTAACCCCGCTATAGGTGGGGTAGCCGAAAAATAACCCACTAGAAATTTATTTATTTCAAAGGGTTAATTGTATGTGTAAACAAGGTACGGTAGTCCTCTATGTGGATTACTCATTTAGATATTCACGTCTTTATTCTAATCAAAAGGCAGAATATAAGTTTCCATCAAATTTTTCTGAAGAACAGAAATATCATCTAAACAAAACAGTTACCTTGTCTCTGAGTATTCACAGTGATGGGGGATTATGGAAATGAATATTTTATTTTCCCCCCGTGTTCGAACTGTGAGTTCCAGAGTTATTGGTTTTGTTTTGGCTATTATTCTCGCTTTAAGTTTCAGCAAATGGCATTTTCAGGCGGCATTTGTAGAACATATCTTATGGGTTTTTGGATGGCTATTTGTTGGTATCGGAGTAATGGGAAGAATATGGTGCAGTCTTTACATTTCCGGATTTAAAAATGCCAAGTTAGTGACTGACGGCCCATATTCTTTGTGTAGGAATCCCCTATATCTGTTTAGCTATTTGGGAGGACTCGGAATCATGTTGATTACTGAGACTTTCATTTTTCCCATATTATTCACGCTGTATTTCTTCTGTTATTACCATTATGTCATAAGCCAAGAAGAAGCTTTTTTAAGTGAAAAATATGGAACAGCATATACAGATTATGTAAAGACAATTCCCCGTTTTTTACCCAGTTTCCAGAATTTTAAAGAACCAGATTTTTATCAAGTCTCACCAAAGCACTTTCGTATTTTTTTGACTCAAGTCGTTTGGTTTATCTGGATTGCTGCGTTGGTCCAACTTTTTGATGAGCTGCGATCGCATGGTGTTCTTCCTTCATTATTTAGTTGGTTCTAGTAAAAAGTGAAATGTGCATGCTTTTCAAAGAATCGGAAGATTGTACTGAATTGATGAATCGAGGCATGCAAAAAAATTATATGTATTTAAGGATTAACTCCTTCAATACATTCGGAATATTTAGATTAGGTGATTATGATGTTAATTAAATTAAATATAAAATCGGCTTTGATGGTTCTATTTCTTTCAACGAGTTTGGCTCATGCTGATGGAGGATTAATATTCCTCGAAAAGAATATTAAGTCTCAGCAAGAAACAAAAGCTAAAACAGAAAAAAGTAAGAATCATCATTTAACATGTAAACGTAAATAATTTTTATTTTTGCAGAAAGCTAATTATTTAATAATTAGCTTTCTAGCTATAAAGATAAACATTTTTAATGGCTTATTTATCTTTAATCCAAGTTATTCGGTATTGTTTCTATGTTGGCCTTCAGAGATGTAATTTTATTACATGCGATGAGCCTGCTATAGTGCCCTTGTTCAACTTTTTAGTTTAATGGTGTGCTGTTGCCACGTTCTGCACTTTTCATGTCCGTCTTGTTCTGTTTGCTCATATTCCAAAGTTTATGGAATGTGGCAGCGGCATTCTGCGCCCATGAAAATCAGGAAAAAGCATTGCATCATTTTGGTCATCATGCAGCGTTGAATTATGAAATTTCACAGCATAGCCATACTGAAAAGACTGACGTCGCAGGGACCACTCACAAAGCTCCTTTGAACTTGTCTGATCATCATGATCATTTACCTTCATGTTTTCATGTTGTGATTGTAGAAGCGCAAGAAAAAATTGTTTCACCGTTAATGCGATCATCTGAGCTCAAACAACAATACTATTGGTCCAATTCTTATAAGTCCCCTCATATCTCTAAACAAGATCCGCCTCCTGTTTTAACCCTGCTATAGGTGGGGTAGCCGAAAATTAGCCCACCAGAAATATTATTTATTTCATAGGGTTATTTTATGTCTATTTTTTTATACGAAAAACGTTTCGTTAGTCTGAGTTCATCTTGGGTACTTAAATCATTAGTTGTTGCTGTTGCACTTTCAGCTAGTGTGATAACAACTGCTGCTAGTTCAAATCAAAATCTTGCTGAGAACACTCAAGCGCAGCGCGTACAGAATGTTTTAACGTTCGACCAAGTACTTGATCAGGTTAAGCAGTTTCAGACTCAAACAGGAATTTGGCAAGCTCAACAAGATATTGCAGACAGTAATATCAAGCAGAGCCAGCTATGGGAAAATCCTACTGTTTCAGTACAGCAAACGGGTTTTAACTCTGGAAAAGATCAGGAGCTTGAACTTGGTATCTCCCAAAAGCTAGATATTTTTGGTGTACGCTCCGCGGCAAAAAAACTAGCAACTGTCCAGCAAAATCAAGTTGAGTTAAATCAGGTTTTATATGAGGCTCAGCTGAAGCTGGCTGTTAAATATTTATGGTCACAAGTATCAATTTTAGAGCTTCAACATGAGGTTGCAAAAGCTCAGTTAAGAACAAGTCAAAACTTTCTTGATGCT
Source organism: Acinetobacter sp. GG2 (assembly GCF_000292385.1). Taxonomy (NCBI): domain Bacteria; kingdom Pseudomonadati; phylum Pseudomonadota; class Gammaproteobacteria; order Moraxellales; family Moraxellaceae; genus Acinetobacter; species Acinetobacter sp. GG2. Next base: position 7,988 of record NZ_ALOW01000038.1, on the reverse strand, counting down.
ACGCGTTTACGCTTTCAAGCAGGCAGTATTGCTCAGGTTGATTTAGACCGGACTTTAATGACGCATGTTGAAAATCAGCGTTTATATCAAGAAGTTGAATTATCACTGAGTAGTGCCAAACGAAAACTGGCGAACTTATGGGGTGAGACGGAAGATAACTTCACGTTACGTCCAGATATCAAAAGTGCGTGGCCTTTAAAAAATGAAGGTGATATCGATCAATACTTAAAACAGAATTTGTTAGAACAGTCCATGCGGCTTCAAGCAATACAGCAAAATTCTGAAATTAATTATTTAAAAGCAAAAAATCGCCCTACGCCTACGGTAAATATGGGTGTGGTTCGTAGTAAAACTGCAGATACAAATAGTACTGAAAATCAGATTCGAGTAGGTATTGCAGTTCCCTTAAACATTTTTAATCGTCAACAATATGCCTTGAAAATTGCTCAAAGCAAACTTGACTTAATTGCCCAGCAGCAAAGTTTTTATAAAAAGCAAAGCTTAGATTCTATACGCACCTTACAGTACGAGTTGGCTGGTTTAAAGCAGCAATATAACTTGATGAATGAACAGCAGATTCCTTTATCAGAAACGGTACAGGAGAAAATGTTGCTTGGTTTCAAAGTCGGTAAATTTGCAATTACTGATGTTCAGCAATCTACCTTGCAATTACAAGAACAACGGTTGAAAAAAGTTCAACTACTTAAATCTGCTTGGCAAAAAGCAATCGAGGCAGAAAGTTTAGCTCTCGGGATCGATCCTAATATGGTGATGGCTGGAGATGCATTAAATCAAATTAATCAAAATTTATGGCAAGACACTTATAAGTTGCCGACAGTTGGAGGGGCAGAGTAATGTCAGTTAAAAAAATGAAAAACCAATGGCTTATTGCTATTTTGCTCCTGATAGTCTGTCTTGTTATAAGTGCTTGGTTATTTTTCTCAGGGAAAAAACAGCCTAATACTGAGAAAAGTGAAGAAGGACATACAGAAGGTGAAGCAGGCCATAGTGAGTCTGAAAAAGAGGAAGGAAGTTTAAATCTGACTTCTAAGCAACTGGTTGAATATGGTGTGAAGTTAGAGCAAGTAGGGCGTGGGGAGGTTGAGCAGAGCCTCTCTTATCCTGCCAAACTTGTCGTAAATACAGACCAGCAAGCACATGTCTCTTCTACTTTTTCTGCACGAGTGGATAGTGTAAATGTTGCGCTGGGACAACAAGTTGAAAAGGGTCAGGCGCTTGCGACTTTATTTGTACCAGATTTGGTCGATCAACAAGCTAACTTAAGCATGGCACAAGAAGCACTCACATTAGCTCAGCAAGATTATCAACGTGAAAAGCAATTGTGGGAACAAGGTGTTTCAGCACGTCAAGATTATCAGCGTGCTTACAATGCTTATCGTCAGGCACAAATTCAGGTACAAGCTGCAAATAGCCGTTTAAGTGCCTTGGGAGCGAATCGTTCAAGTAGCGGTCGATATGTTTTAACGGCGCCTTTAAGTGGTGTAATTAGTAATAAAGATATCGTTATTGGTGAGCAAATTGGCCCTGAAAAACAATTATTTGTGATTGATCGCCTAGATCAGCTATGGGTTGAGTTTGTGTTACCAAGTACAAATACCAATATTCAGCCTAATCAGGAAATTGAATTTAAATCACTGCAAACGAACAATATTTTCAAAGCGCAGGTACAAAGTTTAACTTCAGAAGCGGATAGTCAAACTGGTCGATTACAGGTTCGTGCCAAGGTGCTGACACCTTCAAAAGAATTACGTCCTAACTTAATGGTCAACGTGTTACTGAAACAAAATAATGCAGCGACGGTATTACGGGTTAACAAGGCAGCGGTACAACAGATTGATGGGAAGAATGTGGTCTTTGTTGCAAAACAGGAGAAAGACAAAATTCATTTCGCTCCAGTTGCCGTAGAGTTAGGCAATTATTCTTCAGATGCAGAATGGGTCGAGGTTAAATCCGGAATTACTGAAAAACAACAATATGTAACTCAAGGTAGTTTCTTGCTCAAGTCCGAACTAGAAAAAGGGGAGGCTGAGCATGGACATTAATAAACCTGATTTGCCAGAGGCTGAAGGTTTGTTTGATCGGATCATTCAGTTTTCAATTAAAAATGCTATCTGGGTCATGATGTTTGTCATTGCTTGGATTGGTGTCGGAATTTATAGCTACCAAAAACTTTCAATTGATGCCGTGCCGGATATCACCAATGTACAGGTACAAATCAATAGTCAGGCAAATGGTTTTACAGCACCAGAAGTTGAGCAAAGGATTACTTATCCGATTGAAAATGCCATGTCCGGCATTCCAAATCTGGAGCAGACGCGTTCAATTTCCAGATATGGTCTTTCTCAGGTCACGATTATCTTTAAAGATGGTACCGACATTTACTGGGCAAGACAGTTAATTAACCAGCGTTTACAAGAAGCTAAGAGTGCTTTACCCGATAGCATTGACCCACAAATGTCTCCAATTTCAACTGGACTGGGTGAGATTTATCAATGGGTGGTAAAAGCAGAGCCAAATGCCAAAAAAGCAGATGGTTCAGCCTATAGCGCGATGGATCTACGTGAAATTCAAGACTGGATTATTCGTCCTCAGTTACAACGCGTACAAGGGGTAGCCGAGGTTAATAGTATTGGTGGATATAACAAAACCTATGTGGTTTCACCAGATCTGACGCGGTTACAGCAGTTGCAGATTCCACTCACTGACTTACAGGATGCGCTTCAAAATAACAATGAAAACCGCGGTGCTGGATTTATTGAAGAGAATGGTCAGCAACTCACAGTTCGTGTTCCGGGTATGCTGACGTCGATACAAGACATTCAGAATGTTACGGTCGCAACTAAAAACGGTTTACCTATACGGGTTGCTGATGTGGCTTCAGTATCGATTGGTCATGACTTGCGTACTGGTGGTGCTACCTATAATGGACAGGAAACTGTTTTAGGTATCGCCATGATGATGATGGGTGAAAACAGTAAAACCATTGCTAAAGCGATTGATCAGAAAGTTCAAGAAATTCAAAAATCACTCCCACAGGGTGTTGTGATTGAAACAGTCTATGATCGTAGTAGTCTCGTAGATAAAGCGATTAAAACGGTAGCCAAAAATTTGATTGAAGGGGCGATTTTAGTCATTGTTATCCTTTTCATTTTTTTAGGAAACTTTCGCGCTGCTTTAATCACCGCTTGTATTATTCCCTTGGCAATGCTTTTTACCTTAACGGGTATGGCAGAACAAAAAATCAGTGCTAACCTCATGAGCTTAGGAGCTTTAGACTTCGGGATCATTGTGGATGGGGCAGTTGTTATTGTTGAAAACTGTATTCGGCGTTTAGCTGAAGCACAGCATTTAAAAGGTCGTTTATTAACACGTTCAGAACGTTTTACAGAGGTCTTCCTTGCAGCTAAACAGGCACGACGCCCACTAATATTTGGTCAGATCATCATTATGGTCGTGTACCTACCAATTTTTGCTCTGACAGGCGTAGAAGCAAAAATGTTCCATCCTATGGCAATGACCGTTGTCCTAGCGCTATTGGGAGCAATTATTTTATCTGTGACCTTTGTGCCGGCAGCTGTCGCTTTGTTTGTTACGGGTGAAGTGAAGGAAAAAGAAAGCCGTTGGATGATGACCTTGAAAAAAGGTTATGCAGGCTTACTCGATAAAGCATATGCCTTCCGATATGTTGTTGTCACAGCAGCGGTCAGCATCTTGATTTTAACAAGTGCAGTTGCAACAAGAGTAGGAAGTGAGTTCGCGCCTCAGTTAAGTGAAGGTGATTTTGCATTGCAACTCATGCGTGCACCGAGTACTGGTATCGAGGAATCACTTAAGATTCAGGAGAATGTGGAAAAGCAGTTATTGAAAGCTTTTCCCGAAATTAAAGCCATTTTTGCAAGAACAGGAACGGCCGAGGTTGCTACGGATGTGATGCCTCCTAATATTTCTGATGGTATCGTGCTATTAAAACCACACGATCAGTGGCCAAACCCTAAAGAAACAATAGATGAATTGCGTGCCAGAATGCTGCAATTCGTGAACCAGATTCCTGGTAATAACAGTGAATTCTCACAACCAATTGAACTACGTTTTAATGAGCTTATTTCAGGTGTACGTAGTGATATTGGCGTGAAAGTTTTTGGGGACGATATGCAGGTCCTCAATCAGGAAGCAGAGAAAATAGCTCAACAATTACGTAGTATTCAAGGTGCTAGTGAAGTCAAAGTTGAACAGACTGACGGTTTGCCATTACTGAATGTAGATGTTGATCACGCATTGGCTGCCCAATACGGATTATCAGTTAAATCGATTCAGGATATTGTCGCTGCCAGCATTGGTGGGCAGAGTGTAGGACAAATTTTACAGGGTGATAGACGTTTCGATTTTGTGATCCGCCTACAGGAAAACATGCGTACACCTCAACAGCTCGCACAATTACCAATTCGCTTACCAAATGGAGGTCTGATTCAGTTACAAGACGTCGCAAAGGTTGAGAATATTTTAGGTCTTGCTCAAGTAAGTCGTGAAAATGGTAAACGCCGTGTTGTTGTGACAGCAAATGTGCGTGATCGGGACCTTGGGTCTTTTGTACAAGAAATGCAAGGCAAGCTATCACAGCAAAAGCTACCTAGTGGTTATTGGTTAGGCTATGGCGGACAGTTTGAAAATCTTGCTTCTGCTACTGCAAGAATGCAAATCGTCGTACCTATGGCACTCATCATGATCTTTGTGTTGCTGATGGCTGTATTTAGCAATTTTAAAGATAGCTTACTGGTATTTAGTGGTGTTCCTTTCGCTTTATCCGGTGGACTAGTAGCTTTATGGTTGAGGGATATTCCACTTTCCATGTCTGCTGGGGTCGGGTTCATCGCTTTATCGGGTGTTGCTGTATTGAATGGTCTGGTCATGCTCACATTTATTAAAGAGCTAAGAACAACTTTAGATGTTCATGCGGCAACTTGGAAAGGAGCGGTATTACGATTACGTCCAGTATTAATGACAGCATTCGTAGCTTCACTTGGTTTCATTCCGATGGCCTTAGCGACAGGAACCGGAGCAGAAGTACAACGACCTTTGGCAACGGTTGTAATTGGTGGCATTATTTCATCTACGATATTAACTTTGGTTTTATTACCAGTGATTTACCGATGGATGAATGAAAGCAAAGCAAAAAGCGCTGAGCATTCATAATGTCATCGTTTTGAGATATCTTTTTTGATGACAGCGTCAATTCAAAAAAGTGTTTGAAAGAGGTAAAAGTAAAATGTATCTATCGTTACTTTTACCTCTCCATAAAGATAAATAATAAGGAGTCCGCAAAATGGGTGGACAACATGGTCATGATCATAGTCATGCTGTAGTGACTGAAGGTAATGCTAAGAAATTAATGATTGCTTTGGCACTGACTTCAACATTTTTAATTGTTGAAGTCGTAGCTGGTTTAATCACGCAAAGTTTGGCATTACTCTCCGATGCCGCGCATATGTTTACTGATGCTGCTGCTCTGGCAATTGCTTTGGTTGCAATTCAGATTGCGAAGCGCCCAGCCGATAATAAACGTACTTTTGGTTATCAGCGCTTTGAAATTCTGGCTGCATTATTTAATGCGCTTATGCTTTTCGTGGTGGCGATTTATATTTTATATGAAGCTTATATCCGCTTCTCTAAGCCACCTGAAATTCAAAGTGTGGGCATGCTCATTGTAGCAACCATTGGTTTGGTGATTAACCTCATCTCAATGAAAATCCTTATGTCGAGTGCCAATAACAGCTTAAATGTGAAAGGTGCTTATTTAGAGGTTTTGAGTGATGCGCTAGGCTCGGTTGGCGTTATTATTGGTGCAGTTGTTATTTATTTCACCAACTGGTACTGGGTCGATACGATTATTGCGGTATTGATTGGTTTTTGGGTATTACCAAGAACATGGGTTTTACTTAAACAAAGTATCAATATTTTGCTCGAAGGTGTACCCGAAGAAGTCGATATCGAAAAGTTACGTGCTGATTTACTGTCTTTAAATGGTGTTGAAAGTATTCACCAACTCAAGGTATGGGCAATTACTTCTAAAAACATCCATTTAACCGTGCATTTATTTGCACCTGACGCTGACCGTACTAAGCTCTATCAAGATGCTGTTGAAATGCTTTCCCATGAGCATGGTATTGGCGAAGTGACATTGCAAATTGAAGATGATGCCGAGATCAATTGCCAGCATATTGCTCAACATGCTTCACATGAACATGATGAGACTGACAAAGAACATTCACATCAGCACTAAGCTGATGTGAATACTTTTTTAAATTTCCCATTCGTGATTGCAGTCACGACATTTCCAGTATTTTTGTGACTGCATAAATGCTTGCATAGACAATTTAAAGTCCGGCAGATCACGCCAGAACATAAAACCTGCCCCTAAAGTCACAACAAAAACAACGACCGTTGCAATTTGTAGAGAAGTGCCTGCACCATTGCCAAAAATCCACATAAAAATACTAATCACTACCAAAAGTAATAGTACAAAAATGGCAGGAACTAAAATCACTAAGCTCTTAGGCACAATAGGCTTGGCACTGTTAACACCTTGGCTTACAGGCATAATTTTAACACTTTGACATTGAGGGCAACGATATTGCATGACAGCTCCACATTAAATTTGAATCTATTCTAACGGAAATGCAGAGAAAGGAAAAAATTTGTAGGGCTTTAGAAAAGTGATGTGAAAAAGAGATATAAAATACTTTTTTGAAACAAGCATATATAAAAAAATGATGATTTATGCGTACACATAAAAGTTAAAATAATACTGTAGAGCATGCTAATCTAGATAAAAACCAAGTGTGTTCAACACTGGAAATGAGCTGAAAAGCTGATTAATAGGATGCGAAAGAAATATAAAAAGGAGAGGGACTTGGGTCAAGAAGATGACAATAAGTCGGAGCCTATAACGACATCAACAGTTTCAGGGGCCCCTGACCCTATAAAACTGTCATTCTCACGCCGATTGCTGCATAAGACCTTGCAACATGCTCATGATGCAGTTGGCTTTGCTAGTGATACGACACGTAATCTTGCAGAGGTAGCAGATGCAGCTTTAGATGCTTTAGACCATGTAACAACTCATACAAAGCGAGGGGTTGTTGGCATGACCAATCTGGCAGCTGGAACTGTTAGAGACATGGTGTCTGAAACGAGCGAAACTGCACGGCAAGTTGCCTTAATCATGGCACGTACCTTTTTAGGTAAAAGTACGCTGAATTTATATTTGCCTGAAATGCTGTTAAACAGTCAAATTCGTAAACGAATAGATCGTTCAGAAATTGATGATATTAAAGTTCAATGTGGCAATGATCGATTTCAGGTTGAAATAGATGGACACTATCACCGTTTCATATATCGGCTTAGTTTAGATTTCCGTGTGTTGGAATGTCGAATTGGGCAAGAAAAATTTTTACGCTTACGCCAAATGGATGAAAGTTTAGATGTGCAAATTCGTCATGGGGGAACTTTGTCGAATTGGGCTGTGCGTCGAATTGGACGAGTTGGTTTTGAAGTGATTAACATGTTGCCTATACCATCACTGATTAATCATTTGATTCGTGATATTCCAGGCATTCAGCGTGATGGTCACCGTATGTGGTTTATTGACCTTGAACAGGCCGGATTTATTGACTTCATTAATAACCGTTCATGGATGGTCGAGAAGCTTTTAAACTTAACCGACTTTAGTATTTTACCGGGACTTAATATTTTGAGAGAAAGCCGTGAGCTTGTACAGCAATTGGTAGATCAGTTCGAAATAAAAGGTTTGCGAGTTCAATCAGGTCGTCTTGAAGTCCAAGTTGGAATCGCGAATTAAATTAAAATTATGGAAAGCTGGTTGATGATCAGCTTTCTTATTGTCTAGATAAGAAAAAAACCACTGTCATTATGCAGTGGCTTTTTAGAATTTGGCGTCCCTACGGGGATTC
>NZ_ALOW01000037.1:0-208556 GCF_000292385.1 Acinetobacter sp. GG2 | reverse complement strand
AACCGTTCGTCAAGGTTCGAGTCCTTGATCCTCTGCCAAGATTCAAAAAAAGCTCCTGTTAATGGAGCTTTTTTTATTTTAGGCGATTTTTATAAAGTTGGTTCTTAGCTTTATGCTATTTATTGAAAAACAATAAACTCTACTGGTACATGTTTAACCAACCAGACTCCATTTTCAGCTTGGAAAAATTCGAATCCATTCTTATGCATTTCTAAAGCATGAATAATTAAAATCTCAGGTTTACCATAACGTGTTCCCACAGATAGAGCGGTGTCTTTATTTTCTGTTAGATGTACATATTGACGATCCTTTGAGATCAAACCTTGTTCTTTTATAGAATCTATAAATCTTTGAGCTGTACCATGATAAAGAGAGATTGGTGGCACAAGCTTATTTAGAGTGATATCGACACTTGTGGTTGAGTGGCCCTGTACAGCACGAATATATTTTCCATCGTCAGAAATTTGGAAGCGCTTTTTATCACTATTGTTCACAATATTCTTAATAATTTCTTCTTCTAAATCTACATTCTTGACTGGTTGTGACTTGGAAATTAACTCTTCAATATTTGCCCAACCTTCACGATCTAATGTTAGATCAATTTCTTCTGGTTTGTGTCTTAGAATAAAACTTAAATATTGGCTAATTGCTTTTTCGTTCATAGATATAAGAGTATTAGAGTTTTTTATATTTTAGTGATTTTATTAATTTAAGGATAGTTTGTGGAATAGCTAAAAAGATGCTAGCTATAAAATGAGGCCAAGTTTTCTGTGTAGTGATACATAAGCATTTGACCTATACAATTTAAAAGTTTGAGATAGTAGGTAAAATCTATAAAATTTTGTGTTTTCTGGAAGGTTAAATGATTAATGAATTAAAGAGTATTATCAAAAGTTTAAAAAAATATACTAATGAGGAAAGATGCTTTTGGTTGTTGCATAACTATCCTTTAAATAGTGAGGATTATTATTTTGCATTCCAGTTAATTCCTCATTTTTCATGGGGAAAAAAGGAAAGAAAAATATTAATGAATTATTATTTACATAAGTTACCATTTTCATCAGAAAGTCCATATTTAGTATTTTTGAAGATTTCACCGTTGTCAGAGTTTATAAAAATTTTGGAAGAAATTGTAACTGATAAAAATAATGAAGATTTAACTCTATTGAGTTATCATCTGAATAGAATATTTCAATATGAAATAAAGGAAGATGTATATAATAAACATAAGGTTGATATAGAAAGGCTTTTAAATAAGTTGAAGTAGAAATTCTACTATCGCTAATTAATTTTCATCCCCTCCCATAATGCACCAATTTTAAATCGATAGCTATGGATAAAACATGAATTTAATCAATCGCAGTAGTAAGTTCTTTCTTGCAGTTTTTCTGATGAGGAGTCTTCCAAATACATATGCAACTAGCATACAGGCTTTACATACTGATTTGTAACAGGAAGCAGGGCTTTAGCAAGACTTGCTTCAGCATCTAGACTCGTAGGAGTACGTGATAAAACTGTAGATAATGTTGAGCAGCGATCGAAAGTTCAATAGGAGTAATAACTGTGGTTGAATGTATTTCTAATTCCATTGGAAAAGCATTAGTTGAAAAAGGGAGTAGTTTTAATAGTTTTTTCAAGTTATCAGTAAATTATGATTATGGCTATAATTATGATTATGCTTTAATCGTAGGGGAGAAGTATTTTGTTTTAGGTGGGTTTGTTAAAAATAATTGCCTATATTACTATATTTATGATGATTATGTGCGGGTAGTGCCTGCTATTCTTTTTGATATTGAAAAGTATTGTTTAAATAATGATATGTCTTTTTATGTTGATAATAATCAAGGTGGTTGTTTAGGTGTTATTTTTAATCCTCTTAATAAAATAGATTATTGGTATGAAAAGTATTTGGATGAAGATGTAGATGTAGTGGAAATTGTTAATAATATAATCAACTTAAAGCTGGGGATAATATTTAATAGCGTATCAAAAATATAGTGATATAAAAGTATTTACTGGTGAAACAGTAATAGCTAGGAATTATAAAGAATGTTAGAAGTAATCGTTAATTTTGAAGATAATTTGTATACAAAAAAAATATTGGAAGTAAATGATATTCCATGTGTGTGCAAAATATCTAGTACATTTGAAATTGAGTTTTTGGAGGCTGTTCCGCAGGTAACAGGAAAAGTTTTGAATTGGAATCATAAAGATATAGATGCTCGTGTACCAGCAGGTGCAGGTGGCGAATATATTCATGATAAATTTGGGATGATTTCTATATCTAAGCTTGATAACAATTTATATATTATTGAAAAACTGTCTATGTTTGAGCTGTGGAGTGGGGGTTGGATTAAAGTTATTGAAAATAGAGAGTATGTTGACATTATTGCAGAAGAGGAACCAGATTGGCTGAAAAATTTATAAATAAAATTAGTTATGTTGTAAAAACGAAACTATTAGGAAGTGAATTATTCGATCTTTTAAGAGAAGAGTTAAATGGTCAGTATGAAGTTATCTATGAAAGTTAAGGTAGTTTAAAAAATTGCTCCCAAATTAACCTAATTATATGACATTGTATGACTTCTAAAATTTTTTTAATATTTTTTGAAAAATAGGAAAGTTGAAGCTTTTTCTTCCCAGAAAGCACCAATTTCAAATCAATAGATATGGATAAAACATGAATTCAATAAATCGCAGTAGTAAGTTCTTTCTTGCAGTTTTTCTGATGATGAGTCTTTCAAATACATATGCAGCAAAGACACAGGTTGAAGAGGTTGATGCAATGGAAGCTGCTGGAGCAGAAGTGGCAGAAGCAGGTGGAGCTGATGTTAGTGGAGTAGAGGTTGAATGTGGTGCTGATGGAGCTTGTTATGGTGTAACTTCTGTAGCTCCCGTTTCTGATGATGAAAGGTACGGTGGTATTGAACAGGAATATGTTGTAAAAGGCTGTAAAGTAACGGTCTACAATGATGGGCCAGTGAAAATGGTCGATGTAAAGACGGATCAACCATGTGATGCTCCACTTCCTAAAGGTCATAAATTCTCTAAAAAGAACCATTAATTATTTTATGTAGCATCTTTAAACGGGCGCTATTAAAATGAATTTACCAAGCCTCAAGCCAACTGAGAGTAAGAGGCTTATTTTTCTCATCTATTCTGATTAGGAACTATAAGAATTAGCCCAATCTTTCTTATTGCTGAACTCAATTATTTTTTAAAAAACTATAGAAATAACAACATCTGATTTTACCCGTAGATTTTGTAGTTCATCTTAAAAACCCACTGATTTATCAAATACTTTGTCTGTTTTATTTTAAAACAGTTGTCACTTTTTGTGCTTGACGATAAATAGAGTGACTATTATCCTTTGCGTGCTGGCCTACATTGCCAGTCGGTTTTGACGGACCGTATCATAGAAGCATTAAAGGTTTTACTTTTAATGCTTAGCCCCTCGTGCCCCCTCTGCGGCGGAACGGGAGGGGGACACCTTCGGGTGTGCTGGCTCTATGACCAGTCCGTCAACCCCTTTTCGTTCTGCCACCATAATTTTAATGTCTGGCAGAACTCCCAATAAAAAGGAGTTGGCTTTGTACATTCATTATTTCTTGGCAGCCTTTGCCAAAAGCTATAACAACACAACTTAGTTTATTAACGAGTTTGATTGCCATTAGGTTTATCAAGCTTTAAATCGTCACGACTAAAAATTTAGCAACTATAAAACTCGAGATGTGCCAAGCACAGTCTTTATGGGTTTTGCTGTGCCTTTTTTTCTCCCAGAAAGGGCACAGATTTTTTTAACTCATTTATATACAACAAAAATTTATTTTATAACGGTAAAACTATGCCAAATTTAACACTCCCAACACGTGCTTTTGAAGTTGTAAAAAAAGGGATTCATCTGTTCCATCACGGTGGATTTCACACTGTTGGCGTCGACAAAATTGTGAGGGAAACCGAAGTCACAAAAATGACCTTTTATAACTATTTTCACTCTAAACAGCGCTTCATTGAAATCTGTTTAATCGTGCAAAAAGAACGTCTTCAAGAACAAGTGATTGAAATGGTCGAATATGACCACGCTACAAGTACACTAGATAAACTTAAGAAGCTGTACTTTTTACATAGCGATATAGAAGGGCCATATTACATATTATTTAAGGCTGTTTTTGAAACAAAAATTAGCTATCCAAATGCTTTTCAGACCGCAGTGAGATATAGAATGTGGCTTATCAATGAAATTTATAGCCATCTCAGACAGTTAAAAATCGATGCAACATTTAATGAGGCCAGACTCTTTTTATATATGATTGAGGGCACGATTATTCAATTGTTAGATAACTGCAATGTGGCTGAAACAGAGAAGGTACTGGATTACTTTTTACTAAAGCTTGGTTTGGTTTATTCTTGAGATTATAAATGTAACTTTATGCATAAAGTGAGGCTTAAGCTGATATTAATTTAGCTTTAGTCTCTTATGAAACTAAAGCTAATAAATTTAGGTCATCAAAAAATTACTAGAGGTTTCTAAAAAACAATATTGTAAATAAAACTTTATTCAATATTTTCATATTCTGGTAGTTCTCCCCACTGCCAACGTTTTTTAGTCGTTAGAACTAAAATGGTAATACCCAAAATTGTACCGATCGGGAATCCAAGCAATAGTAATACTCCAACACCCTGTGATAAATTTTTGCCCGATTCAGTCCCTTTAGATACTTCATTTGAAGCTCTAAAGTGTAAAGCACCTAAGCCTGCATAAATGGCAAGAACAAAAACAGAAAAAATTAAGTTTTCTTTTTTTACTCCATAATTTGCCAGTAGGAAAATTGCTATGATCAACATTAAAATATAAAAGCCTGTTACACAGCGATGAACGTAAAATAAATTTTTATTTAAATGCATATTTACTTACTTTTCTAACTATTTATGTGATTTTATCAAATTGTTAAGTAAAATTGTCATGCCTAAATATTTTTAATCACTATTGATTCGTTTCTCAAGCATCTCCATAAAGGTTTTTAAAATATTATTGTGGTTCTTACCCTTATGAGTAATTAAGCATATAGGGGTAGTGTAGTGCATTTTGTCTTTTAAAACAGGTTGCATCACACCGTCTTCAACCCATTTTTTTGCATAGTGGTCGGGTAAAAAACCTAAAAATTTGCCGGTTAAAATTAGAAAGGCAATCCCTTCGCGGTCACTTGCGGTCGCTTTACAGTCTAAAAGCTGATGTAGCTTTGCGGCTTCTGAGGTAATCGCATAATTAGGAAGAATGGCTTGCCATTTTTTTAATTCATTTAAATTAATATTGCTACATTGGTTAAATAAAGGATGGTTTTTGCCGCAGTATAAAAATGAACTTTCACTATATAAATCGAAATAGTCTAAACCAGACAAAGGCGTCACAAGGGGAATAACGCCTGCATGCAAACGGTTATCGAGCACGCGGCACTCAATATCTGACAAAGTACTCATACTAATATTAATAATAACTTCGGCATGCTCTTCGGCAAGTTGAGTCAAGGTGTTGGTGATATAGCCTCTAGGCATAGTCACAAGGTTGTTAATAATCCCGATATTAAACTCACCCTTGAGGCGGTTATGCATTTGGTTGACTTTAGAGCGGAAGTCTTCAATCGCTGCTGTGAGTACTTCAATATATTCTAAAATTTCCCGTCCTTCATCGGTGAGGGCAAACCCGGCACGCCCTCGCTGACATAGTCGAATGCCCAAACGATTTTCTAAATCACTCATATGCAAACTAATTGCAGAGCGGCTAATACCTAAAATACTTTCGGCAGATGTAAAGCTGTGACAGTCGCAAACCGTTTTAAATATTTTGAGAAGTTTTATATCAAAATCAGTGACTTGATTTAATTTTTTAGGTTTCATTTAGTTTTGTTTTTTTAAATCTAAACTCAAGATAATTTGAATTTATCAAACTTATCTCGCTATGTACACTCAAACCATAATTTGAAAATAAACAGGAATGGTTATGTTTGATACGGATAAATTTAGCGACTCAGAGCATACTTTAGATGCGGTTCAACTTAATAATAATATGCATATAAATTATCAGGCACACTGGATGCCTTTCTCTGCAAATCGAAACTTTGCTAAAGACCCGCGCATGATTGTCGGTGCAAAAGGGTCATACCTGATTGATGATTCGGGCCGTGAAATTTATGACTCACTTTCGGGCTTATGGACGTGTGGTGCTGGTCATACCTTACCCGAAATTCAACAAGCGGTAAGTGCTCAGTTAGGTCAACTAGACTATTCACCAGCTTTTCAGTTTGGTCATCCACTTTCTTTTAAGCTGGCAGATAAAATTGTTCAGCATATGCCTGAAAAACTACAACACGTTTTCTTTACCAACTCAGGTTCGGAGTCGGCAGATACGTCTATAAAAATGGCACGTGCGTATTGGCGTATTAAAGGTAAACCAAGCAAAACCAAATTGATTGGTCGTGCTCGTGGCTATCATGGGGTAAATGTTGCGGGGACAAGCTTAGGTGGTATTGGCGGCAACCGTAAAATGTTTGGTCAGCTTATGGATGTAGACCATTTACCGCATACCTTGCAGCCAAATTTAACTTTTACCAAAGGCTGTGCAGAAACAGGCGGGGTAGAACTTGCCAATGAAATGCTTAAGTTAATTGAGCTACACGATGCTTCAAATATTGCAGCCGTCATTGTAGAGCCTATTTCCGGTTCGGCTGGTTGTATTGTGCCGCCAACGGGTTATTTACAACGCTTAAGAGAGATCTGTGATCAGCATGACATCTTGTTAATTTTTGATGAGGTGATTACAGGCTTTGGGCGATTAGGAACGTGGACAGGGGCAGAGTATTTTGGGGTAACACCAGATATTTTGAACTTTGCGAAACAAGTCACCAACGGTGCCATTCCTTTAGGTGGAGTGGTGGCAAGCCATGAAATTTATTCTGCCTTTATGCAGCAGGACCTACCCGAACATGCCATTGAATTTACTCACGGCTATACCTATTCGGCACATCCGGTTGCTTGTGCTGCCGCTTTAGCTGCGCTTGAAGTTTTAGAAAAGAAAAATCTGTTGGCTCAATCGGCGGCGTTGGCTCCAAGTTTTGAAAAAATGCTGCATGGTTTAAAAGGCGCACCGCACATTTTAGACATACGTAACTGTGGCTTGATTGGTGCAATGCAATTGGCACCACGTGATGGCGATGCCACCATTCGAGGTTTTGAGCTTGGTATGAAACTTTGGAAAGAAGGATTCTATGTTCGCTTTGGAGGCGACACGCTTCAGTTCGGTCCAATGTTTAACAGCACTGAGGCAGATATTGACCGCTTAATGAATGCCGTGGGCGATGCGCTTTATCAAGTGAAGTAAAACTTAGAGACATTCCATGGGCATCTATAACGGTAATAGATGCTTTTTAAAAAACCAAATGAAAAATACAGTTTGATCTCAAAACTAATTGTAGTAAGGAGTAACAACAATGACAAATGGCCTAGAAGATTTTAGCTATGAAGAAGTTTCAACTGAAAATAGTACGCATAGTGAACAAGCCAAAAAAGTGCTAGGGCATTTCATTCAAGGAAGAATTGTATCTAAAACGGCAAGAAAACAGCCTGTTTACAATCCTGCGACGGGTGAAATTAGTAAAGAAGTCGAAATTGCAGATGCTCAAACGGTAAATGAAGCAGTTCAGGCAGCCGAGCAAGCATTTCCTGCATGGCGCGATACACCAGTTATTAAACGTGCGCGTGTCATGTTCAAGTTCAAACAATTATTAGAACAAAATGCCGAAAAGATTTGCGCTTTGATTGGACAAGAGCACGGTAAGATTTCTCATGATGCTCAAGGCGAATTGCAACGCGGTATAGAAAACGTTGAATATGCTTGCGGCGCACCAGAGCTTTTAAAAGGGGAGTTTTCAAAAAATGTCGGTCCAGATATCGATTCATGGAGCGAGTTCCAACCGCTAGGTGTTGTCGCTGGCATTACTCCATTTAACTTCCCAGCTATGGTGGCGTTGTGGATGTTCCCAATGGCACTGGTTTGCGGAAACTGCTTTATTTTAAAACCTTCTGAAAAAGCGCCTTCAGTGGTTTTATACCTTGCAGAATTATTAAAACAAGCGGGTTTACCTGACGGCGTATTTAATGTGGTGAATGGTGACAAAGAAGCGGTAGATGCCTTATTGCACCATCCTCGTATTCAGGCAGTCAGCTTTGTAGGTTCGACCCCAATTGCTGAATATATTTACCGTACAGCGACTTCAACAGGTAAACGTTGCCAAGCATTAGGCGGTGCAAAAAACCACGCGATTATCATGCCGGATGCCGATATTGATAACGTGGTGACTTCATTACTAGGCGCAGCTTTTGGCTCTTCGGGCGAACGTTGTATGGCACTTTCGGTTGCGGTTGCCATTGGCGATGAAGTTGCCGATGTTGTGATTGATAAGCTTACTCAAGAAATGAAAAAATTGAAGTTCGGCAACTATGCAGATGCAAGCAACGATTTTGGACCGCTCATTACCCAAGCACATAAAGACAAAGTGCAGGCTTATATACAAAGTGCAGAGCAGCAAGGCGCAAAAATTGTGGTAGATGGCCGCGATGCAAAACCGGCAGGCTATGAAAAAGGCTTCTTTGTTGGGCCAACTTTAATTGACCAAGTCACTCCAAACATGACCAGTTATCAGCAAGAGATTTTTGGTCCTGTACTGCAAGTTATGCGTGTGAATAGTATGCAAGAAGCCATGCAACTGATTAATGACCACGAATATGGCAACGGTACTTGTATCTATACCCGTGACGGTGAGGCAGCGCGCTATTTTAGCAGTCACATTCAAGTGGGTATGGTCGGTATTAATGTGCCTTTACCAGTACCTGTGGCTTACCACAGCTTTGGTGGCTGGAAACGTTCGTTGTTTGGTGATTTACATGCGTATGGTCCAGACGGTGTCCGTTTCTACACACGCCGTAAAACCATTACTCAACGTTGGCCATCGGCTCAAGTCCGTGAAGCAAAACAGTTCTCAATGCCAACTTTAAATTAATTTTTACTATCAGGGAAAACAGCAGTTTTCCCTTTTTTCATAACTGTAGGATTTTGACATGTAATAGATTGTTTTTATGGATATATTTTTAAGGAATGAAATATGAATAATGATACAACAAAAAAATTAGGCGAAGGACTTTCAAATCGCCATATCACAATGATTAGTATTGGCGGTGTTATTGGCGCAGGTTTATTTGTCGGTTCATCTTCGGCAATTGCCAAAGCAGGTCCTGCGGTCATTCTTGCATACCTGATTACCAGCATTATGGTATTTCTGGTGATGCGCATGTTAGGTGAAATGGCCGTTTTAGAGCCAGACACTGGTTCATTTTCTACCTATGCCCGTAAAGCAATTGGCCCGTGGGCAGGCTTTACGATTGGTTGGTTATATTGGTGGTTTTGGGTACTTGCGATTCCGGTAGAAGCCATCGCAGGTGCTGAAATTTTACATTCGTGGTTTCCGGGCGTTTCAGTTTCTATTTATGCATTTTGCTTTATTGTGTTCTTAAGCTTAGCCAATTTTTTTAGTACCAAAAGTTTTGGCGAGTTTGAATTCTGGTTTTCATTAGTCAAAGTCGTTGCCATTATTGGCTTCATTATTATTGGTATTTTGGCAATTTCAGGTGTTTGGCCTTTAGCTAAAAATGTTAGCGGTGTTGCCAATTTATATAACAACGCTGGCTTTATGCCGCACGGTATGGGAGGTATTTTATCTGCCATCTTAATTACGGCATTTTCATTTTTTGGGGTAGAAATTGTCTCGATTGCCGCGGCAGAGTCATCCAACCCTAAACAGAAAATTAGACGTGCCACCAATTTGGTGCTGTACCGTATTATTCTTTTCTTTGTGGTCTCAATGTTTATTGCCGTTTCACTTGTCGATTGGCGTTCACCGGACTTACAGAAGTACGGGACATTCCAATACGTTTTAATGAGCTTAAACGTACCGGGTACTAAACTTATCATTGATACGGTTGTGTTTATTGCTGTGGCAAGCTGTATGAATGCCGCAATTTATACGTCTTCTCGTATGCTATTCCGCTTAGGAACACGCAATGAAGCACCGCAGGCAGTCACTAAAGTGAATTATGCGGGTGTACCTGCTATTGCGGTGTTTTCCTCAACTTTTATTGGTTTAGTGTGCTGTGTTATTAACTATGTATTTCCAGGAAAAGTATTTAGCTTATTGCTCTCAAGTACAGGGTCAATTGCGTTGCTGGTGTACTTGGTTATTGCGTTTTCACAGCTACGTTTAAGACATAAGCTAGAGGCAGTTGGAGCGGAAATTCCATTTAAAATGTGGTTATTTCCATGGCTGACTTGGTTTGTGATTATCATTATTTTAAGTGTGCTCGCTTATATGTTCTTATCACCAGCATATAGTTATGAAACAACTTTATCTTTAGGCGTGACTTTGGCTGTGGTAGTTTGCGGATTGGTTGTGACCCGAAAGCGTAAAGAAACCCGTTCGGTTGCTATAAATCAGAGTAATTTATAAGAATATTAAATAAAATTTTAATGATATAAATAAAAAGCTCCTTAATGAAAAAGGAGCTTTTTATTTTTAAGTCTGATATTTTTATTTTAGTTGTTATTTATATTTTAAATAGGCGGCAGAGTTATAAAATAACTCTGCCAAAGACTTAAATCGCTTGCCAGTTGTCTTTAACTTCTTGTGAATTTTTATTTAAAATCACTTGATCATCTTTTACCTCACCAATCCAAGACGTTGGAATAAGGTGATGTTGATCGTTTTCATCACGAGTAAGTTTTAACTGGTTTTCACCTTCAAGGTGATCGACAGTTCCTACTTTTGTGCCACAAGAAGCAATAACGTCGGCATGTTTTTTAATATCATTAATATTTAAAGTATTCATTTTTTGACCTCTTCTTTGGAAATAGAAAAACCGTAGAAACTAAATTACTGGATAAAATCGGAGAAATCTTTGTTTTTTAATAAACCTTACATGATTATTTTATATTTTCACTTAAGCGATATAGTTAAATAACAATGAAATAAAAAGAAATATTCATTTAATAAAGATTGTATAAAATATCTTTTTATTACATTTTATATCTTTAAATAAACAGAATTATTTCGATATGTTTAAGTGAATACTTTTGAATAATTATTTGTAATGAATATTAAAATATCTATAAATATGAAAATCTTGAGTATGTTGAATGAGTTTGAAGATACTCATGCTGAAAACAAAAGTCAGCTACGCCAAGATTTACTCTACAAATTGGTAGATTTGGCTAAAAATTTACCCTATCCCGCATCAGGTCAAACCTATCATCGGTGGCAAATGTTTGCTCAAATTGCAGGGTACGACTTAAGTCTTGCTAAATTATTTGAGTCGCATTGTGATGCTTTAAGTATTTTAAATGAACTGGGTTATCAAGCTGAAATAGACGACCAAACTTGGGCGGTATGGGCAGCAGAGGGTGGGCCTGCACCTCTACAAGTCGAGAACAATCACTGTAGCGGTATCAAAACTTGGTGTTCTGGCGCTGAGTTTATTCACAAGGCTTTAATGAGCTATAAGAACAAACAAGGTCAAGCACAGCTTTGTATTGTTGAATTGGCTCATCCTTCGGTTCAGGTTGACCTCAGCCACTGGCAAGCAGTCGGCATGTGGGCAACTCAAACAGCCCAAGTACATTTTGATAATACTCCCGTTACTGTTATAGGTCAGCCAAATCGCTATTTGGAGCGGCCTGGATTTTGGCATGGTGCCGCTGGTGTCGCTGCGTGTTGGTATGGTGCGGCGGTACGCTTAGTTGGCTTTCTACATGAAAGCTGCAAACTTAATCCAAACGCATTTAAAAAAATGTATTTAGGAGAGTTAGCTCAACAGCTCTCTGTAACCAAACAGTATTTTCAATATAGTGCCAAGCTTATAGATGACGAGCCTCTGCTCAGCCATGAGCGTGAAATCCGTATATTACGTGCCCAAACAGAACAATGCTGCCAGAGTGTTATTCAAATCGTTGGCAAAGCTTTAGGCGCAAGGCCTTATTGTGAAGAAGCTATATTTTCTCAGCTCATTGCTGATTTGCCCGTCTTTATTCGACAGAGCCATGCAGCTTTTGACTATGAGTCTATTGCAAAACTCTGTTTGTCGGAGAAAAGCTTATGGGAACTGTAAAGCATCCCTTGGTCGAGGACCGAGTGATTTCAGGTGAGGGTACATCGAAGTTCAGATGGCTAGAGGCATTTAAAAAGCATCCTTTAGATGGGCTGAATTTACAGTTATTTCAATCTAAAAGAGTAGTGATTATTTCGCCGCATCCCGATGACGAAGTGCTGGGTTGTGGTGGTTTAATGCAACAGCTAGTCAAAGAAAACTGCCACATTATTATTGTGGCGGTCAGTAATGGCACGCAAAGCCATCCTCATTCAACAAAATACAGCCCAGACCAATTAAACGATTTACGACCACAAGAAACTTTAGCTGCTTTGGATAGTCTAGGTGTATCAGATTTTTCTGAACGAATTGCTTTAAATCTTATGGATGGTCAGATTCATTTGCAGACTCATCAGTTGAATCAAGCGCTCAGCAGAATCGTTCAGCCCGGAGATATTTTAGTTTGTAGCTATGAATTTGATGGTCATCCCGACCACGAAGCCGTCGGAAAAACGGTACAGGCCTTTGCAAAAGCTCATCAGTTACTCTGTCTACATGTATTGATTTGGGCATGGCATTGGGCAGAGCCTTTAGACTCACGGATTGATTGGTCCAAAGCAAAAGCTTATGCCCTAACGGAAAATCAGTTAATTAAAAAACATCAAGCGCTTATGCAATTTAAAACCCAAATTGAAGCCGATGAAAGCACAGGAAATTCCGCCGTTTTATCTTCAAGTGCAATTAGCCGGCTTTTAATGCCTTATGAGGTATATCTGAGTGACTCATTCTCGTATGTATTTTGAGGAGTTGTATCGTACTAATAATGATCCGTGGGGCTATGATTATCACTGGTATGAAGCCCGTAAAAGACAAATCTGTCTTGCATTATTAACACGACCACACTATCAAAATGTTTTGGAAATTGGCTGTTCAAATGGGCATTTAAGTGTTCATTTGGCAAAACGTGCGGCTCATCTTTTATGTATTGATGTATCTGAACACGCCGTTCATTTAGCGACTCAGCGCTTACAATCATTTGAACATGTAACTGTAGAAAATAGAAAAATCCCTGAAGAGTTGTACGAACAAAAATTTGACCTGATTGTGATTAGTGAAGTGGCGTATTACCTCACATGTGATGAGTTAGATGAGTTTATTAAAAAATTAAAGCATGCATTAAAACCGGAAGGGGAAATTTTGTGTTGCCATTGGCGACACGATATTCAAGATTTTGAATTGAATGCTCAGCAAGTTCACCAAAGCTTTCAGCAATATTTTCCATTTCATCACTATTTAAGCCTAAACGATCCAGATTTTATGATTGATGTTTGGACGGTTAGCACATCATCCATAGCTCAGCGAGAACAATTACGATGAAAATAGGTGTGGTAGTTCCAGCGCATAACGAAGAGCAATATTTATCTGCCTGTTTACATTCGATTCAGGTTGCAATCGAAAGAGTTCCACATGAACAAATCGAGGTCATGGTTGTACTAGATAGCTGTACAGATATGTCGCGTTTAGTTGTACAGCGTTACGCAGTAAATTGGATTGAATGTGATTATAAATGCGTTGGCAAGGCTCGGGATTTGGGTATTCGCCAACTTATTCAAAATGGAGCAAGCTGGATTGCCTGTACAGATGCCGACACTATAGTTAGTTCAGACTGGTTAAGTTGTCAAATTCGACATCAACCTACCGATGCAATTTGCGGTATTGTCACTTTAGATGATTTGAGTCATTTATCGGCTCAAAAACAAAAAAAGTATTTATCACATTATCAAGATTGTATGGATCATCATCATATTCATGGTGCAAATTTAAGTTTTAGTGCTGCTGCTTATATGCAAGTGGGTGGTTTTGAGTCGATTCCATGTCATGAGGATGTTTCACTGATTGAGAAACTGACCAGACATTGCTGCAATATTACTTGGAGTAATTTAGTGCGTGTAACAACCAGCAGTCGCTTGGAAGGCAGATCACCTCAAGGCTTATCAAATTTTTTAGAAAATCTTTAATTATGGTAATTTTATTAAGTTTATTTTAATAATTGCTTTTTATTCTTAATATATATCCTCTGTTACACCGATTGTTTTAGTGTTCATTGCGTTACATCTTTTGCCACATCACCCGATGTGGTTTTTTTTATTAAAAAATAACTAAACTGCGACTTGTAATATTCAAACAACTCAACAACCGTACTCTATATTTAGCACGAAAAACAAAAAATCTAGTACTAGGGATTTAATACATTTTTTAGTCTTGGGAGTTTGAGCGAAATTTGGGCTTTTTATAAAAATACCTAAAATTATGATTTTTATAAGAAAAAATATAAAGTAATTCTAAGAAAGGTGTGTTAATTTGAAAATTCAATTAGTAATGAAATTTTATATTTCACGGAAGTCTTATGAACGTTCGACTGTGTTATGCCAGCCAACGAAACGAAAAAAATGAAGATTTGCTACAAGATTTGCGTGATATCCTGACTGAAGCTCGTGATTTCAATGATTTAAACGAGATTTGTGGGGTACTTTATTATGCCGATAATGCATTTTTTCAATGTTTAGAAGGCGAACAAGAGGTGGTAGAGCAATTATTTGAAAAGATCCAAAAAGATAAAAGACACTACAATGTTAAATGGTTATGCACATATTCCATCGACCAAAACGCTTTTCAACGTTGGTCAATGAAATATGTACAACGTAATACAAATATTGAGGCTTTCTTTCTTAAGATGGGAGAAAATACCTTTAACCCACTTTCTCTAGATCAACAAAATCTTAAAAACTTTTTAAATGAATTGTTAGTTGCAGAGCAAACTAAGGTTAATACAGATAAGAAAGTTGGAATGGTCAATCGGGGAGTAAACCCATTTTAACTATTAGATGCGATACCGATATGAATGTTCTTGAGCTTAGGTACTAGTTTCGTCATTACGAGATAAACAATAACCGAAGTCGCGAGCATCCATATCACTTCTAAACTTTGACTAATCACAAACATTGCCCAATAGAAAAAACTAAATAGAGCAATACATAGACCGCTACCTTTGTAATACCACGTAATAAATATTCCAAACAGAGCCGAAGAAATGAGTAGGTTTAAGGTTTCATTCATTCCGAGATAGTTAAAGAGAATAATCATTAAGCATAAAGCCAACATTGATAGTAAATATACAAATATATTTTTTGCGATAAACATTTTCTATATCCTATCTGAAGAATTAAAAGGTATCTTTCCTCTGTTTCCAGAGGAAAGATAGTACATATTAATTTTTGAGATTCTTTTTCTATTATTGAGAGTTTTTATATTAATAAAGATGACTTTATCATTTTCTCCAGATCTCTTTATTAATATTCAGCTTTCTATTTAATAGTAAAGAGTGCTTATATGTACTGAAATTAATTATAGGAAAAACAATCGCTTGTGTTGTAAGCTTTAGCTTACATATTTGTGAGACATTGCCTACATTTGTTTAAATAATGATCAAATTTTACAAAGCTTAATTTTTTAAAATACTTTTTTTTCAAATATTTATTGCAAAATTTTATTGATGTAAGCTTTACAAAAATAACAAAAAGTAACATCCCCTTTAAGAAGGTAATCATTCTGAAAGAAAAGCATTAACTTGTTGTGTGGTTTTTTGATTAATTATTTTTTAACGTTTGATAAAATATTTTATTTTTAAAATAAACTTTTTATAAATAAATTTTATGATTTTTGTGTTTGTGATAATTTTTTGACACTAAGTAATATTATCTTGTTGTAGATTTATATATTTAAAATATAAAGGTGGTTTAAAATTTTGGAATAAAATATATTGAAATATAAATGTGATTAAAAAGAATAATTTTGCAAAATTTGATATTCACCAGTGTAGGTTTGATTGGCTACACTGGTGTTGATGTATGGGTAAATTAACTTGAACGTGTAGCTAACCAGCTATTTATTTCTGGCCAAACAAAAGTAGGTGCTTGGCTGCCGGAAACTATACCCATATGACCACCTGAGACAACTTTAAAAGTTTTATCTTGGCTGCTAATTAAATCCATAAGTGGCTTCACAGCATCACTGGTCACAATAATATCGGTACTACCACCCACAGCTAACACAGAGCATTCAATATCTTTAAGATTGGCAGTGAGTTCACCAAATTTAACTACGCCCGTTGAAAGTTCATTATCTATCCAGAAACGAAGAATAATGTCTCGCATCACGCCGCCTGGATAAGCCAGCATGTTATCTATAAATGAACTAGAGGTGGCGTGGTCTACTATAAATTCTCGGTTATCTAAATTTTTAAAAAGTTGCCAATAAGTTTTTAAGTTGCCAATCGGGTCAGTTAATTTAAAACCTAGTGTGTTTTGCCAGCCATGTATATGGAACACTTTACTTGGTACGTGTTGGCGAATACGCAAAGGTGTGTGTTTGCGAACCCATTCGGCAGGTTTGGTTAGGCTTCCATAGAGTTTGCCCATATAGCCTGCTTTGTGAGTGTCGATCGGTGAAGCAAGAATAATCAGATTTTTAATATCTTTATCTTTAAATAACGCGGTATAGCAGAGTGAAAGTGCACCGCCCAAACTCCAGCCATGTAATGAAAGCTGCTGTTGTCCACTATGTGCACGGACTTGCTTCAACAATTCAGGCATAAAAACTTTTACATAAGTACCAAAATTATATTTTGCCTGATGTAGTGTTGGTACGCCCCAGTCTATTAAATAAACATCAAATCCTTGAGCTAAAAAGTAACGTATAAGGCTGCGTGTAGGGAATAAATCGTAAATGAGCATGTTGACTGCCAATGGCGGAACAATCACCAACGGTACGCGGTGTTTATGCGTAGGAACTTCAGCCTCATTTCTATAGTGACGTAAGCTCATAATTTCATGCTTATAAATCACATCAAAAGGCGTTTTTCCTGACAAGGCAATTTGCTGGCCTCTAAAAAACAGATCTGATGCATTGGCTAGCATGTGCGGTAGTTTCTGACCAGCATGTTTTTTAAGAGATGTTTTAAGCGATTGCACCTGCGGCACATTTTGACGAACTTTAAGCAATAAACTCATTGAATATAAAACCTGTAAAGATGTTGCCCAGAGCAATAACGAGCTGGTTTTGAGGCATATTAACGATAAAAATAGGGGAGTTCAGTGACTTAAAAGACAGTATTTTTTGCTTAAGATATCAAGTCACAAATACTATAAAATATGAATTTTTTAATATAAGTTTTTGATATTAATAAATTAATAATAATTTTTAGATAAATTTTTATTAATTATTAAAAATTTTAAGCTATTTTTAAGAATAGTGAAAAACACATTGCTAGGGTAATTTTGTAAAGTTTATTTGTGTTTTTTTTACATATGAAAAAATAAAATATAATTATTTTACAATCAATTAGAAATGTAATTAGAAAGTAGTATATATGGAATTTGTTTTTAATGGTTTTTATACACTAATTTCGGCGGTCATCGTTCTACTGTTGGGCCGCTTTCTTGTCAATCGGATTGATTTTTTAAAACGTTACAATATCCCCGAACCTGTAGCTGGTGGTTTGGTTGCTGCTGTAGTGTCTTTACTTGTCCACACATTGTGGGGATATAGCGTTGTTTTTAGCAGTGAGTTGCAAACCAGCTTTATGCTCGTGTTCTTTGCTTCAATTGGTTTAAGTGCCAATTTTATGAAGCTTAAAGAGGGCGGTACTGCTTTAGTTATCTTCTTAATATGTGTCGCTTCATTTATTGTTGTACAAGATGCTGTTGGTATGAGCCTCGCCACCTTGTTGGGTTTAGACCCACTTATTGGTTTGATTGCAGGTTCAATTACTTTAACGGGTGGTCATGGTACAGCAGGTGCATGGGGTGAAATTTTAGAAACTCAGCATGGTATACAAGGTGCATTAGCGCTAGGTATGGCGAGCGCTACTTTTGGTTTGATCATTGGTGGTGTGATTGGTGGTCCACTAGCTAAATTGCTGATTAATCGTTATGGCTTAGCTCAAGCAAAAACCAATGTGGAAATTCAAAATCGTGATACGCATGTTGAACAAAATTCGGATGATCTCGCGCCGTTTGAAAATCCGCATCAAGTTCGTTTAATTACAGCCGATAATGCAATTACTACATTGGGTATGTTTGCAGCCTGTTTAGCGTTTGCTGAATTTATGACAGGTTTTAGTAAGGGAACATGGTTTGAGTTGCCAACCTTCGTTTGGGCACTTGGTGGCGGCGTAATTTTAAGAAACATTTTAGAAAGCGTGTTGAAAATTGATATTTTCGACCGTGCGATTGATGTTTTTGGTAATGCTTCTTTATCTCTTTATTTAGCAATGGCATTGCTTTCATTAAAGCTTTGGCAACTTGCCGACTTAGCTGGTCCGCTTGTGGTTATTTTAGGTGCACAAACACTGACCATGGCTTTATATGCAGCTTTCGTGACTTTCCGAGTAATGGGTAAAAACTATGATGCGGCAGTTTTAGCCGCAGGCCATTGTGGTTTTGGTATGGGGGCAACGCCAACTGCTGTTGCAAACATGCAAGCTATTACTAACATGTATGGCCCTTCGCATAAGGCATTTTTGATTGTTCCACTATGTGGTGCTTTCTTTGTCGACTTAATTAATGCAACAGTGATTCAGCTTATGTTGAAATTTATTGCTTAATTAGAAAAAGCCCGTAAGGGCTTTTTTTTATGGGTACGTTTTCTCATCACTAAGCATCGCCCCTAAACCTCTTTTTCACATAGAATGAATTGCAAATAAATAAAATGAGAAATGTATGAGCGAAGAAGCACATTCAATGAGTCTGGTTGCTCCAGTGGTTTTATTGGCAGCGGCTGTAATCGCAGTCCCTATTTTCAAACGTATTGGTTTGGGTTCGGTATTAGGTTATTTAATTGCGGGCTTAATTATTGGTCCATTTGGTTTTGCTTTTTTTCAAGATTCCACTGCAATTCTGCATATTGCCGAATTGGGAATTGTGATGTACCTCTTTGTGATTGGCTTGGAAATGCAGCCATCACATTTGTGGAGCTTAAGGCGCGAAATTTTTGGTCTTGGTACACTACAGATCATCATTTGTGCACTGGCTTTGACTGGGGTAGGACTATTATTTGGTTTTTCATGGCAAGTGGCATTTATTGGTGCAGCAGGGTTTGTATTAACGTCGACCGCTATAGTCATGCAGTTACTAGGCGATCGAGGTGACTTGACGCAACCCCGCGGTCAAAAAATTGTAGCCATATTATTATTTGAAGATTTATTGATTGTGCCATTGCTGGCTATTGTTGCTTTTATGGCACCAAATCATGTTGTCGAAAGTACATCGGCACGTTTAGAAAACATTGGAATTGGTTTGTTAGCAATTGCGGGACTTATTGCGGCAGGCTATTGGTTACTTAATCCATTATTTAGACTCTTGGCTGCTGCAAAAGCCCGAGAAGTCATGACAGCCGCTGCATTATTGGTTGTGTTGGGTGCCGCATTGCTCATGCAAGTCAGTGGTTTGACAATGGCAATGGGCGCTTTCTTAGCAGGTGTGCTTCTATCTGAATCTACATTTAGACATCAAATTGAAGCCGATATTGAACCATTCCGAGGAATTTTACTGGGCCTGTTTTTCCTTGGGGTTGGTATGTCACTGGACTTATCCGTAGTTGCTCAAAACTGGCAATTAATTGTGAGTGGTGTAATTGCCCTGATGTTTGCCAAAGCACTCATGATTTATATAGTGGCTCGATTAACGAAAAGCCCTCATACTGAAGCCTTAGATCGCGCTTTACTTATGGCACAAGGTGGCGAGTTTGCTTTTGTACTTTTCTCTGCTGCATTAAGTGCTCAAGTTATTGATAGTACCGTTAAATCTAACCTTACTGCTATTGTTGTACTTTCAATGGTATTGACTCCAATAGTGGGTATTATTTTTAAACGGTTTACTCAAGCGAAAGAAAAAGTTTCATTGGAAAACATTAATATTGCGGATGGACTAAGCGGTAGTGTTTTAATGATTGGTTTCGGGCGCTTTGGGCAGGTAACTAGTCAATTACTGTTGGCAAGAGGCGTAGATGTCACCATTATTGATAATAATACTGACATGATTCGAAACGCCGAAAAGTTTGGTTTTAAAATTTATTATGGCGATGGTTGCCGCCTCGATATTTTACATGCTTCTGGCGCTGCAACTGCACAAGCGATAGTGGTTTGTGTAGATAGTAAGGACACAACCAATAGAATCGTAGAACTCGTGACCCACGAATTTCCTTTGGCGAAATTATTAGTACGCTCATATGACCGTGAGCATTCATTGCATTTAGTCAAACAAAAAGTGGACTTTATGATCCGTGAAACGTTCGAGTCTGCAATTAAGTTTGGTGGCGTTATTTTGCAAGAGCTTGGTGTAGATGAAGACGAAGTAGAAAGAATTACCGAAGAAATTCGAGATTTGGATAATGAGCGTTTTGAAACTGAAATTGCAGCAGATGATGTAAATGCGGGAGTGGGCATGCAATACACCCATACTCATCACCCTAGACCAACTGCACCATTGATTCGACCAAAACGAGAAGGACAGATTTTAAATAAAGATAATGTCTCAGAGAATGAGAGTATTGATTAATTATAAGCCTCAGTAATAAGTCTTCTTAGAAGTACTTTTACTGAGGCTTTTCTAGAGGAAAGAGTAGCTAACTGCTAAATTCTCTCGGTTTACCAATCAAACCGTCATTTAATGAAGTGAGTTGGTTAATCATATTAAACCCACCTATAGATGCTCTAACGCCGTGCCTTTAACCGGGTTTCTGCGCCAATAATACGGCTGTAAAAATCTAAGGAAAAGCTTCCAAGGCGTCATCCATGCGATGCGTCGGTTGGTTTTTTTGTTTTGAAGAATTTGTTTTGCTAAATACGCACAAACCACCTCAGGTGGGTCAATCACAAAGAAAAATAAGCGTTTCATCTTTTTCCAGTTTTGTACGTTACCATTTGTCCAAGACGAAACTAACAAGTCGGTTGCCACCATGCCTGGGCTGAGAGTACCAGTTAAAATAGAGGTCGACTTAGTCTCTTTATAAAGTGCTTTACTAAAATAACTTACCGCTCTTTTAGTTGTAGCGTAGGCAGTCATACCAGCACTCCATTCGCCGTTGCTTCCCCAACCTTCCATATTGAAGATTTGACCATGACCTTGTTTGAGCATGCCTTTTAAAGCGACTTGAGAACCAAGCATTGTGCCTAAAATATTGGTAGAAATGGCTGCGTTTAATTCATCAGATTGAAGGTCAAAAAAATCCTTGGTAGGGTGGCAGCTTCCTGCATTATTAATCCATACATTTACTTGAGCAAAATGCTGTATGGCAACATCCCATAGGTTTTGTAGGTCTGATATTTGTGTGACATCACAGCATAGGCCAGTGAACTTTTCTTTATTGAAATGAGTTTTTAAATAACTAAGTGCATGGTTAAGAGACTCTAAGTTGCGGCCAGCGATCACAACCGAACATCCAAGCTCTAAAAACGCGTGGGCGAGTGCTAAACCAATACCCTTAGTACCTCCAGTAATCACCACACATCCAACTTCACGGTTTGATAAACTCATTGAAATCTCTATATAATTTTAAAAAAATTAGGCCGTTATTGAGCAGTTTTATGCAAATAAGTCGTTTGCTCTTTTAATAAAAGCAGATAGATGACTGATAAACTTATCATCGAAATATTCATGACGATAGGGTTGTAAGGTGAGATCAGCGTTGAAGGTATGAGAAAACCAATTAAAAGCAATAGACCCAACAACCCCAAAATACTTAAATAGTGAATATATTTTTGGTTTATAAATACAAACAATAAACCAAAAATAATTTCTCCTAAACCACTTGCACGGCCTGCAAGCTTTGCATATTCAAAAGAAAGACCTATTGATTGCCACACAAAAATTTCATCAGCATTAATAAAAATTATTTTAGGGACAAGTCCCTGATATATCCACAGGAAGGCTAACACAAAGTTTATAAGTTTTAATGCTTTAGCATTATTCATTAAAGTTCTCTAAAATTTTAAAAAGTTAAATCTTCATTACTAAAGTTATTATCTTTCTATTTAATTTATTGTTCAACTAAAAATAATTTTAGTCTGTTTTTTAATCATTTTTATTGTTTTTTAAGTAACGTAGCAAGTGGTCTAAATATTATATTCTGATTTTATATTAAAAACATAGGAGAAATGACTCCTATGTTTTTAATCTTATGGTTCACTCACTAATCTTGATATATTTTTTAAAACTATATTTCTTAGAAATTCTTTATAACATTCATCTGTATTCTTGTTCGAATGCTGAACTAAATATCCATTGAGTTGTGTAATTATAATAATGGCTCTTTCTTTATATTCTTCTGATGATATTTCATTATGAATGGGTAGAATAATCTTATATATAAGTTCAAGATTATACTTTTGTATAGTTGACAATGATTCATATACATAAGGTAAATGATCTGAAATTGAAAAAAACTCCTTAAATGTATTGGTAATAATCGGTTGTTCTATTTCATATATTATATTGGTAATAATATTCATAAACCGATGTAAAGGTGGTTCATTCGCATTTAAGTTGATTAAAATTTCAATTCTTTGTATGTAGTCACAAGTGAGTTTATTAAGTAAAGCCTGTAATAAAATATCTTTATTGGGAAAATAATGTTGCAAGGTACTTAAACTAATATTTGATTGTGTAGCAACTCCTCTCATACTAAAGCCAGAATAACCTTTGGTTAGAAAAACTATTTCAGCATTTTTTAAGATTTGCTTTATTCTTTCTTGTCCTTTTAGTGTGGTAAAGGACTTCTTAATTTGTATAGTATCAAAGGTATCAATTTTGATCATTATCCAGCCTGTAAGTACTATTTAAAAAAAGGCATTCTAAACCATGAAATTAGAAAAATATAAATAAAATATTTAAATTCTATTAAACTAAAATTAGGTCATATGACCTATTGTTTTTTAATATAGGTCAATTGACTTAATTAAAACCAAAAAAATAGGTCAGGTGACTTGTTTTATTTTGTTTAGTTCTGGTTTAAATAGGTCAACCGACCTATTTAAATGGTTAGGGCTAAATGTGGAATTTGGATGAATTATAAATAATTGTATTTGAATGCATATTGACTAATTTTTATATGATTTTTGATATTAATTTTTTATATATTTTCCTTGATTTTATAAAGTAGGGGTGGGTATTTAATTGGCTATTTTTACAGACAATAAAAAATGTGGTTTAAATAAATCAACATAGTCTTTTTGTAATATGTGTATACAAGTTAAATAATTGTTATTAAATTGTGAAAAGAATCACACAATAGTAAAGAGTAGTTTGTTTTATATGTAAAACAAATTGTTCGCATTTTATTTATCGAGTTTGATTCATTTTGTTCTACAAAACTAATCATTATATATGTAGGTTATGAATATGAAAAACATTCAGAAATCACTTCTTGCAGCATTAATAGTTGCTGGTTATGCAGTAAATACTCAAGCGGCTGTTACTGGACAAGTTGATGTTAAATTAAATATCTCAACAGGCTGTACTGTAGGTGGTAGTCAAACTGAAGGGAATATGAACAAGTTTGGTACTTTAGATTTTGGTAAAACTTCTGGCACTTGGAACAACGTATTAACAGCTGAGGTTGCTTCAGCAGCAACAGGTGGCAACATTTCTGTGACTTGTGATGGCACAGATCCTGTTGATTTTACAGTTGCAATTGATGGTGGTGAGCGTACTGATCGTACTTTGAAAAATACTGCTTCTGCTGATGTAGTTGCATATAACGTTTACCGTGATGCTGCACGTACTAACCTTTATGTTGTGAATCAACCACAACAATTTAGCACTGTGAGCGGTCAAGCAACAGCCGTTCCAATTTTCGGTGCAATTGCTCCAAATACTGGCACAGCAAAAGCGCAAGGTGATTATAAAGATACTCTATTAGTCACAGTAAATTTCTAAAAATAAAAAAGAAATAATTAATTGAGTGGCAGGTTTACTTCAATATAAGTAAACCTGTTTAAGATGGAGGGGAAATGATATTTAATCGTAGTTCAGTATTTATAATTTTATACTCATTATTTACTTCAGTAAATGCTGGACAAATTGGAGCAAAACTAACAACGCAAATTGAACTTTTACCTTCTTGTTCTATTAATAATAAAATTGTTGAAAATAATTCTACAAACTTAGACTTAGGAACTATTGATTTTGGAGATGCTACGACAGGTTTTAATGGAATATTAGAATCAAGCTTAATTAATAATGGAAACTCAGGTCTACAGATTGAATGCTCTGGTATTTCAACTTTAAAAATAACTTTTGGAGCTGGAAATAATGACAGTCAAGTTCCCACTAATTTTTCACAAAATTATTATCATGCTCTAAGTAATGGTAGAGATTTTATTGCTTATAACTTGCTCTATGGTTTAAACAAACAAGTTGTTAGAGCAAACGATGTTTTTATTCTTAATGATTTGAATACTAAGAAAAATATCGATATTTATGGCCAAGCCACCCATGATGGTAGTCGTATATCTAAGGGTGAATATACAGATATAGTGCCGATTACGATTGAGTTTTAAGAAAATGAAATACTTTTGTTTGAAAGCAATATTATTGCTGTCAGTTAGTCAGTGTATCTACGCAGCAGATCCTCAATTAAGTTCAAGCTTCAAAGTTCAAGCTAAAATTGAAAATGGATGTTCAATAGATAATATTGAGCAAAGTATTAATTTTGGTCAATACTCAGCTTTATCAAAAGATAAAGTAGTTTCAAATATTATAAATAGTAAAGACTCATGGAATATACGTTGTACTGAAAATTTACCGGTGAGTATTTCTATTGATGGTGGTGAAAATCTTAATAATAATATTAGACGTATGAAAAACTCATCATCTAATTATTTATCTTATAAGTTGTATAACTCAAGTAATTTAACAACTGAATATATTGTGGGTAATAAATATTTATTACCTACAACTACTCCAACAAACCGTCTTGTAAATTTTGAAATATATGGTGTGGTTGATTTAGGAAATAATAATGAATCACATACCGCCGGAATTTATAAAGATACTGTTTCAATAATGATTACATGGTGATTTGTATGAACAACTCTGCATTTATTAAAAATAGCATTTTAAAATCTTTTTTATTTGCAAGTACATTATCACTTGTGACACCTGTGATGGCGCAAGCGACTTTTTTAATTTGGCCCATTTATCCAAAAATAGAAGCCAATGAAAAAGCGACCGCAGTTTGGCTTCAAAACACAGGCAAGACCGATGCGATGGTGCAAATTCGGGTATTCCAATGGAATCAAGATGGCTTAAAAGATAATTATAGTGAGCAATCAGACATTATACCTAGCCCGCCTGTAGCTAAAATTAAAGCAGGCGAGAAGCATATGCTTCGTTTAACTAAAAGTACCAATTTGCCAGATGGCAAAGAACAGTCATATCGTTTGATTGTAGATGAATTGCCGATTCGTCTTTCTGATGGAAACGAGCAAGACGCTTCTAAAGTAAGTTTCCAAATGCGTTACTCAATTCCATTATTTGCCTATGGAAAGGGTATTGGTAGTGGTTTAACTGAAGAAAGCCAAAAAGCCAATGCAAAAAATCCTTTGGCCAAACCCGTTTTACAGTGGTCAGTCCGCAATAATGACCAAGGCCAGTCTGAGCTATATTTGAAAAACAATGGCCAAAAATTTGCACGTCTTTCGGCGTTTAAAACTTCAAAAACTGGTAATGATATTTCTTTAGGGAAAGCTGCTTTTGGCTATGTTTTATCGAATAGTACCGTAAAGTTTGCTATCGATAAGTCGACTGCAAATGAGTTATTAAAAACATCTAAAATTTATGGTGTTGATAGCTCAGGCATAAAACAAGAGTTGATCGAAATCACTAAAATGGAGGATCCAACATGATCCTTCGGCATAATAATTTATGCAAAAGTATTTTACTAATTTTGTTGTCGGGTGGATGCTTAAATATTCCAAATATTGCTTTGGCTGGCGATTTACCCCCACCACCAAAAGATATTAACGAAATTAATCAACTGTTTAAGCTGTATCTAGATTTGGTGGTAAACCAATATTCAGCTCAGCAAGTTGTGCCCGTTATTGTTAAAAATGATGAGTACTTTATACAAAAAAACAAGCTAATAAATGATTTGGAAATTCAAATTCCTCAAGAGCTATTAAACAACAACGAGACTACTTTAACCAATCAAGATGTTTTAACTTTGGGGTTTAGTGGCGATGCGAGTGACTGGATATCTTTAGATAAGTTGAAAGATGTAAGCTACGAATATCAGTCATCAAACCAATATTTTAAGCTTAACTTTCCACCCGCTTGGATGCCGACCCAAGTTTTGGGTAAAGACTCATGGTATAAACCTGTCGTTGCTCAGTCGGGTATAGGGCTGCTCAATAACTATGATTTTTATACTTATAGACCGCATCAGGGGGGCTCAACTAGTAGTTTATTTACAGAACAGCGCTTTTTCTCTCCGTTAGGAGTGATAAAAAACTCTGGTGTGTATGTCAAAAACCAATATAAAAATGAAGGTAATGCCGAGTCTTTAGACAATGACGGTTACCGTCGTTATGACACGTCTTGGCAATTTGATAACCAGAATAACGCCACGTCTTTTGTGCTAGGTGACATTATTACGGGTAGCAAAACGACTTGGGGAAGTTCAGTTCGTCTGGGCGGTTTTCAGGTACAAAGAAACTATTCAACTCGACCAGATTTAATTACCTATCCTTTACCACAGTTTATTGGACAAGCTGCTTTACCAAGCACAGTCGATTTAATTATTAATGGACAAAAGACCAGCTCAACTGAAGTACAGTCTGGCCCATTCATATTAAACAACGTTCCCTTTATTAATGGTAAAGGTGAAGCCGTTGTCGTCACAACCGATGCAGTCGGGCGACAGGTCGCAACAGCCGTTCCTTTTTATATTTCCAATACATTATTAAAACCGGGCTTATTTGACTACTCATTGTCTTTAGGAAAAATTCGAGAAGACTACGGACTTAAGAATTTTTCCTATGGAAAGTTTGCAAGTGCAGCCGATGCCCGTTATGGAGTAAATGACTGGTTTACCTTAGAAGGGCGTACTGAGCTTTCTTCAGACCTACAGTTATTTGGTGCTGGGTCTGTACTCAAGCTTGCAAACCTAGGTGTGCTGAGTGCCTCTTTTAGCCAAAGTACAGCCGATAAGTCTATGTCTGAAGATCGAGCCAAAGACTTAGAGGGTAAGCAATATACGGTCGGGTACAGCTATAACCGTAATCGCTTTGGTTTTAGCATTAACCATAACCAGCGTGATGATGAATATACCGATCTTTCACGGCTGCAATATAGCAATTTAATTTCGGTCAATAGTAATAAAAGCTTAACGGCCAATACGTACTTTGCCACCAAAAACTCAGGCACCTTCGGTGTGGGTTATATCAACACCAAAGCAAATGACTTTAAAAACCGCTTTTTAAACTTGTCATGGGCACCAGTTTTACCGACTTATATGAATGGCGTAACCGTTTCACTAAGTGCCAACCGTGACTTTATCGAAAAAGAGTGGAGTGCTGCATTTCAGCTTTCGATACCACTGTTCCAACGAAACGCGACTGTAAACTCAGGTTATGCATTTAATAAACAGGGCGATACGGGCTATGTTAATTTCAACCGTTCTGTACCTTCTGAAGGTGGTTTCGGTGTCGATTTAACCCGACGCTATAATGAAAATAGTGAAGATTTAAATCAGGCACGCGTCAATTACCGTAACGGTTATATCAATACCGACTTTGGTATGTCTGGAAACCATGACTATAACTATTGGTTTGGTCTATCAGGTTCACTTATTTATATGGCGGGTGAAGTATTTGCTTCAAACCGTTTAGGTGATTCATTTGCCTTGATTGATACCAACCAAGTACCAGATGTGTTGGTCAGATACGAAAACAGTTTAATTGGTCGTAGTAATAAAAAAGGCCATATTTTTGTGCCATCGGTGACGCCTTATTATTCGGGTAAATACAGCGTCGACCCAATCGACTTACCTTCAAACTTCACCATCACACAAGTTGAACAACGCATTGCTGCTAAACGCGGCTCGGGTGTTGTGATTAAGTTCCCAGTTCATCAGTCTATTGCTGCCAACGTTTATTTAACTCAAGCGGACGGCAAACCTATGCCTGTTGGTTCTGTGGTACATAGAGCTGACCAAGAGTCTTCTTATGTGGGAATGGATGGCATTGTCTATTTAGAAAATTTAAAACCGAACAACACCGTGACGGTTCAACGTTCGGATCAAAGCATTTGTAAAGCAGACTTTTCTGTAGATGTAGAACAAGCCAAGCAACAGATTGTGGTGGTTAAGCCTGTTACGTGTCATGAGGTATCTTTACCATGAATATAAAAACAAAAAAATTACTTCGCCATTTAGGCATGTTTTCTGGACTGATGCTGGCTGGAAATTTGACTCATGCTGCTTGTAGCGTGAGTGCTTCGGGTTCATCCTCTATTTCGGTTCCGTCAATCTATTTAACAGAAAACGGTGAAAACTCTTCACAGTTTAATTCGGGTTTGTCATGTACGGGTTTTAGCTTGGCTTTGGCGAACATGACTTATTTAAAATATCGGGTTGAGCAAATGTCGAATTCATTTACCAATGCTCAAACTGGAGAAAAACTCAATGCTGTTATTTTAGATAGTAATAATGAAATCATTAGCTTAGGCCAAGAAAAAGACATGAGTAGCTTTACGCTGGTCAATCTTTTTAGTGGGCCAGATGGCAATTTGCCTTTCTATATCCGCCTTCCTGCTGGGCAAAGTGTGTCTCCGGGTGTGTATCAGGCTGACTCACCATTGAAAGTAAAGTGGTTCTATTCTGTACCGGCAGTTGCAATTATTGGAATTGGGGTCTTCTTTGAAAGCCCTGGGTTTAGACGTGGGGCATTAGGAATTGGTTTTAACTGGGGAAGTGGAGCGGACTCGCTTGGTTCACTTTCCATTACCGTGCTTCCAGATTGCCGAATTTTAACGCAAGACGTAAACTTTGGAACGGCAGCTTTTGCTTCTAAGCTTGAGCCTGTGCAGTCATCTATGGGAATACGTTGCTCTGTAAATACACCATATTATGTAAGTTTAAATAATGGACTTTCTCCGCAAAACGGTAACCAGCGTGCTATGAAGTCACAAACGGGAAATACGTATTTAAAATACGATATTTTTAAAAACTCATCGAATGACCGATGGGGAAGTGGTAACGAGCGTTGGTCGAGTTTAAATGCGACTCTTAATCCCGGTGTACATAACGGTGTGACGCAGCAGAGCTATGTGTTTACCACAAAAATTGTAGATGAAAATGCAGACACCACACCAGCGGGAACTTATCAAGATACGGTTACGGTACAAGTCGAGTTTTAAAAGCTGTTTTGTATAAAAGATAAAAGCTCAGTTCATGGGCTTTTTTTCTTGAAAATTAGTTTACAATCAAATAATTATTTTAGGATTTAACTTTAGAACGATAGGGATGATGTATGTTAGTTATGTCTGATAAGCAACTGCCTAAGCATATTTTGACTAGCATCGATTCATACATTCCTTTTTCTATTGAATTCACTGACAGTAGATTAGCTGATCTATACTGGCGATGTGGAAATGGAAAAACTTGTTTATTTGAACTAGGTTTAAGTAACACTGGCGAAGTAATTAATATTACTCTTGTATCAATAAACAATAGTAATATATTGAAAAATAGCAGTAATTTTGAATTTACATTTCCTGTGGAAAATTTTTTACCTAAATTTGATGTCTCAGATTGGAATATAATGTCTGAGGATTATTCAAGCATATCTAAAGATGATTTTAATTGTGAACTACAATTAGTTATAGGCTTAGATTACTTAGTATTAAATTTTTTAAATTATGGAAAATCAATATCTTACTTTAAAAATGAAGAATTGTATTTTGGTTTAAACTCTAATAAAGAGCTATCAACAATACTACTAACTCATCTTACAGCCGAAGAAATAGAAATCTTAAAACGAAATTTTTAAGGTAGATACAAACTAATTTGAGATATTTGCAAGATATAACTACTCAAGCTCTAATTGATCATCATCTTTGGTAATTTTAATCTTTATCTTTTTATATTTACGTTTATTTGGATCTAGTGCCGAGTTCATTACTTCATCCGCAAAGGGCGGGCACAGCATGAGTTTTGCATATGCTCTATAGCCGATGCGTATTCGCGTAGGTCGGCAATCGGTTCTTTTTGAATAGTATTCAATGAGAGAATTCAGTTCTTGTAATAAAGTTTGCTGTTCCATCATACATATTTAACAATTCGTTAATTCAAGCATAATAGACTTACAGGCTTAGTGGAATATGTACTCAAAATACTAATTTGTTTGAAGTGTGATATAGTTTTCACTTTTAATTAAATATATGAATTTTTTCATTTTTAGATAGAATGTTTGAGTCTTAGTTTTGCTTTACTAAGACCAAAAAACTATTAAAAGTTAGATTTTTTTGAATCATTTAGATTTACATTTAAATGATTAAATTAAAAAAAATAAAATTTATCTAATTGATTTTATTGATATTAAATAATTTTAATAAATATAATGTCAGGAATTATAATTTATTTGAAATATATATTAACTTAAAATAAACAATTCTTACGTGATGTTTCATATAGTTACATGTTGTTACATAAATTAAATCATACTTACTTTAGAGGTGGTGCAAATACCACCCAACAAATTAAGGATACTTTGATGCCTCAATATCTAATGATTGCAGAAAGTGTCTATAGAAAAGTTAAAGACAGTGAGCTCTTCACAGAAGATACCATTGAAAATTTTAATCATCTGATGACATTTATTCGTAAAGAAATCGTTGGAACTGTATTTAAACTTAAGTACAACTATATTGATTTTAATGAATTATTTAGCAAACCACTTAACGAGTGTAAAGTAAAAATTGATATAAGTTTAGTACCCCATTACGATCATGAAAATGAGTATGTTTTATGGTTGGCGGGGTTCATAGAAAAAATTACTGAGGGAGGGCCTAAAGCTCCACCTCCAATTAAGAAGTTTATTCCTGAGTTTATTAGTTTAAGACTAGAGTTTGATTCAGTGGCTTTGCCAGTTGAAAAAACTGAAAATCAGGGTGAAGAAATAACCGAGTACTTTAACTCTCAAGCTTTTACAAAAAAATTGGAAAAGTAAAAGTGTTATAAAAGGTACAATTTTTCAATAATCGCCTTCGGGCGATTTTTTTTTTAATCATCTTGTCATAATGAACAGCTAATTTAAGCTTATAAAAAGAAAAGATGAAGATTGTTGCGAACAACAAAATCAAAAAGCAATTTTCAAGTAAAGCTGGTCTGTTGTAATTAAGCTAATTCGAAAGAATTGGCTTTTTTGTTTTAAGCAAGTTTTGCTTCTAAAAGTATAGTGATTTGAATTGTTTAAGTCATGTTTTGATAGCCATTTTTAACATGTAGTTATGGAATGGCATAAATTTAAAATCTATTCGCACTAGAAAGATAAGACAGCCATTAATTGAAGTTTCTCATGACTTAAATTTTTAATTATTCTTTATATAAATTTGACTTAATCATGATTGGTAAGCCTAGTCTAGACAATAAACTAGTCCTTGAATTAGGGATATGTTTTCTTTCTAGATTAATAAGTTCAATAAATTCTTTATTAAATTGCTTTCTAGGGTATTTTTCTAAGATTTCATTTCTAAATGATAAGGGCAGTCTATATTGATTGTCACTGATCACATCACAAGATGCTCCTTGCTGTAATAGAATAACCTCCGCTGGATCAGATTCATCTATATATCCATTCATGTGAAGACATATAGCATCTTTAATCACTTCGCTTTTCTTCTCATCAAAGTTATATTCTTTTGCCTTTTTCTCAAATTGTTTAGCACTTTCATACGTAAAACATTGACAACCTTTATCATGAATATGTTGTTCAGTTAGACCAATATCATGAAAAAGAGAAGCTATTAGGAGTGATTCATGATCAAAATGTCTTTTTTGTAAATTGCCTAGAGCGGCTCCCCAAAAGTATGTTCGCCATGAATGATTGTAGATAGATAGACTTGCTTTTGATTCTAGTTCTTCAAGTGCGATTTTAATCATTTGAGTATCTGGTATTACAATTTTTCCGATATCAAAATCATTGCTAGTTTGAAATCTATGATAATTTATTTTTATAGAATTCAGGATGCTAGGCATCATAATTTTTTGAATTAATTTAATTTTTTCTTTGAAATTGAGTTGACCATTAGTAGCTTGCATCCATTGATATGAACCAATTTTTATACTTTTCATTATTAAATCTCATTTTAGAGTAATTACTCTAAAATATTACCTTAGCTGCTTTTTTGCAAGTTCATCTTTGAATAAGTCTATATAGATAAAGATAGGAGAAAATAGTGTCTTACGCATGCCCTTGCTGTGGTTATCTTACATTTGATGAGTTGCCGTATGGTTCGTTCGATATCTGTGCAGTTTGTTTTTGGGAAGATGACAATGTTCAGAATGAAGATCCTGATTATATGGGAGGAGCAAATGGTATTAGCTTAAATATGGCTAAGCAAAATTTTCAATTATTTGGAGCAATCAAAAAAGAATTTATACCATATACCCGTAAACCACTTGAAAAAGAAATGCCCTGATAAACTTACCTATTTACCTCACCAGTGATGAGTTTTTATTAATTTATTATTTATGAAATTAATATCTATGTAATTAATTGAATTTATAATTTTTATAAAATTTAAATCAATTTACTTGAAATCTTTAAAGAAGAAATAATAGCTACTTAGCCTTATGTCAGTGTTTTATAAACCCCAATTTAACAATAAATTTTAATTATTTATCTTTACTTTTTAATGATCTATTTTAAAACAAATGTCATTTTGTATGCTTGACTGTAATAGGGTAGAGCACTATCCTTTGCCTGCTGGCCTACATTGCCAGCCGGCTTTGACAGGCTGATTTAGACCACATCAGAATTATTCCTTCTGAGGAATAGTCTTGTGTGTAAGCTCCTCGTCTCCTCCCGTAGCGGTAGGACGGGAGAGGGACACCTTCGGGTGTGCTGGCGTCTAACCAGTCTGTCAACCTTCTCTCGTTCTGCCACCATAATCGTTTGACAGTGATTCGGTAGAACTTCTTTAGACATGAGGAGTCCTCTATGCGTACTAATTCTTCTTTATTGGCCTTTGCCAAATTCTCTCTGCCCATACCACTTAAAAAGTCTATAAAACGGTTTAATCGACTCTAGGTTTTCTACGCCTTAAGAATCGTTACGACCAAAAATCATAGCCACAATAAAACCGAGATAGGCGAGCACACCATTATTGTGCGGCTTTCTTATGCCTGTATTTAGCACTCATTTTAAGAGTGAGGGTATTTATATCTCTTTTATATACAACAAAAAATTATTTTAAGCGGTAAAACTATGCGAAATTTAGAAACATCTTCCAAAAAACTACATGTAATTCAAACTACCATTCAACTCATGACGATACATGGGTTCCATAATGTAGGCGTAGACCTGATTGCTAAAGAAACCAAAATTGCAAAAGGTACGCTTTACAACTATTTTCACTCAAAAGCAGGCCTTATTGAAATATGCCTGTTACTGCAAAAAGAAACGCTCATGGAAAAAGTAAGAGAGGTACTAGAAACAACCCAATATTCCACTTTGACTAATAAACTCAGACAAATTTATCTATTACATGCCGACTTAAATAGCGCTTATTACCTACTGTTTAAAGCGGTTTTTGAAACTAAATTACTTTATCCTCATGCTTACCAAAGTGCTGTGCGTTATAGACGCTGGCTAAAAAATGAAATTTTCTGCCTTATAGCAGAAACTAAAAAAATGGCTTCATATACAGAAGCTGAGTTGTTGGTATTTATGATAGATGGAGCAATTTTGAGGCTTTTAATTTCAGATAAAATTGAAGAACAAACTAAGTTGTTAGATTACTATTTGATGAGGGTAATCTAACAACTCATTGCTGCCCAAGCTATTGAGCTTGGGTTGCTAAATACCTATTACGGTAATGCCATCATATTTGTTTTCGACTCTCTCAAGAAATTTGGTAATTTCTATGATCATGTTGAGAGCTTGTGGTTTAAAAAAATTGAAGTGATTTGCAAACCATTTTGTTTCTTTTTCGAAAATGAGCTTTAACGTCTTATCGTATTTATCTAACTGATTTATAAATGAATGAAGCTTATACAAATCTTTTATAATTTCTTTGATATTTTCAGAGTCTATAAAAGTATTTCCCCAATGGAAAAACTTTTCTTTATCTCGGTTAAATAAATTTTCAACGAGTGAAAAAGCAATTTCATCAACAACTATAGAGCCGATACAATTTTCATTTCTATCGAGGTCCATAGGTATCACTTGAATATTTAATGAACCTACTAAACCAGAAACAAATTTAACGTCAAAATTAATTTTCATATTAAATAGCTGAATAAATTAAATTTTATATTTCTGAGATTAAATTTTCACTTAAATTCAATTCTTTAGAAAATATAGGGTTAGATTTCCGGTTAGGTTGTCTCTAGCTCAATTAATGTATTGATATAGTTCCACGTTTTCTCTGGTTCAATTGGATTTTCTTCGCAAACAGACGCATTAATCAAGCCATCGAGGAGAGAGAGGAATAAATGAGTGAGCGTTATAGGATCCTTTATTTCTAATTCTTTAAAAATAGAACTGGTAGTGTCAAATAACCAATTTCGATATTCATCTAGCACGACATGAATAGTTGGATATAAGCTTCCTACATCCATTCGTGCTTTATGAAATGGACACCCTCTGGCACCATTTTGATTTACCCAATTGATATACCACATATAGAGTTGTTCTAATTTTTCTAAAGGAACTGATCGTGTAGATATTTGCTCTTCTACCGCAATCTGGATATCAAGTTTTAGTTCCTGTAGGCAAGCGGCCACCAATTCTTCTTTAGATGGGAAATGTTTATAAAAGGTCGCTTTGGCAATATCAGATTCAGCAATAATTCGGTCTATACCGACAGCAATATAACTTTCCTGAATAAAGAGCTGAGTTGCTGTTCTTAGAATAATTTCTCGTTTTGATGGTTTTTTTAATTTTATTTGTGCATTCATAAGGGCTTATTGCATTTTGTTGAAGAATTAAGCTTGGTATTTTAGTTGATAGAGGGACTGTTAGACTAGTCGATATGGTTGAAATTTAAACAAAAGAAAGACAGAACTGTATGTATTTAATCGCATATCTTGGATTATGATATAATCTATAAAAATGTAATGTTTAATTTAATAAGATTTATCAAATTTTAGGGATGTTTCCTTCATTTGGCACATCGTTCGGTATGTCTCTATTTTCCAGATAAATTCTTAAATAGTTGTTTTTTTCTTAAAGTTTAAATGAGTAAGATATATTATTTTTTATATTAAATAACTGAATAATTTAAATTTTATATATCTGAAACTAAAAAGATTTATCTTAAAAATTCTACTCAATTAGATAAACATAAATAAGTCGAATAATTAACGATATAAAACTATTGGAGAAAGCTGTGGATGAACACAAGTTAAAAACAAAAGTCGGCACACTTGAAATGGTCGTAGCTATGCTGCTTTCAGGGAGTATTGGCCTATTTGTGATTAAATCAGGTCAATCACCAATTAACATCGTATTTTTCCGCTGCCTTATATCAGCCTTATGCTTAATACCCATCTGTTTGTTTTACGGTCATTTTAAAAAAGTATATTTTGGCAAAAAAGAACTATTTTTAATGGTGACATCGGGCTTACTTATTATTTTTAACTGGATTCTGCTGTTTGCTGCTTTCCCTAAAACCTCTATCTCTTTAGCCACGATTGTTTATCACGTAAACCCGTTTGTGATTTTATTTTTAGGGGCTTTGGTCTTTCATGAAAAGCTAAATAAAAATGATGTGCTATGGACCCTAGTTGCTTTTGCTGGGCTAATTGTAATTATTGGTTTAGGTAGTGCCTCGGTCAACTCCAGTGAGTTAGCAGGTTTAGGCTTGGTTCTTATAGCTACTACACTGTATTCAATATCGGTTCTAATCACTAAAAAACTAACTAACACGCCGCCTTTATTAATTGTGCTTATACAAACCTTAAGTGGAGCCATTGTTATGACTCCGTTTATTTCG
Organism: Acinetobacter sp. GG2; assembly: GCF_000292385.1. Taxonomy (NCBI): domain Bacteria; kingdom Pseudomonadati; phylum Pseudomonadota; class Gammaproteobacteria; order Moraxellales; family Moraxellaceae; genus Acinetobacter; species Acinetobacter sp. GG2. Next base: position 172,095 of record NZ_ALOW01000037.1, on the reverse strand, counting down.
GTTTTTGCAAATCCACCGATAGGCCAACAGTGGCTGTTTGTACTTGGGTTAGGGGTTTTACACACAGCATTTCTTTACTATTTAATGTACTCGGCAATTAAGAAAATACCTTTAAATAACATTGCCATCTTATCTTTTATCTATCCTATATCGACCATAGTAATTGATTATTTCTTTTTTGATCATGTGCTGACCAATACTCAAATTTTAGGTGCAGCTTTAATTTTATTGGGTGTGCTCGGAGTAAAGTTGCATTGGAATGTTTTTGCGTTGAAAAGATTAAAATAGCAATACCAAGAGTTTTGCTTATCAACAAAGTTGCGAAAATAAGTCATTAAATATTAAATTGCAATTGAGGTGAGCAAAATGAAAAATCAGTGGATAACAGACGAAGATAGATGGCAAGCAATTGTTGATCGTAATGCAGAAGCTGATGCATATTTTGTTTATGGCGTGAAAACCTCAGGTATGTATTGTCTGCCATCAAGTACAAAAAGACTGCCTAAAAAAGAAAATGTAGTTTTCTTTGAGAATGCCGTGCAAGCCGAGAAAAATGGTTATCGAGCAAGCCAAAAAATACAAAACAGACTTTCAAATGCACACGATCCAAAGCTTGTAGAGAAAATCGAGAAAGCGTGTAGATACATTGAACTACATGAAGAAAACTTGTCTTTATCAGATGTGGCAGATCATGTAGGAATGAGCGCATATCATTTTCACCGAGTTTTTAAGCAAATTACTGGCCTAACACCTAAAGGCTATGCCGATGCCCATAAAAGTAAAAAGCTAAGAGAAAACCTAGACGAAAATATCAGTGTGACTGATGCAATATTTAATGCAGGCTTTAATTCGAATAGTCAGTTCTATGAAAATTCAAATTCGCTATTAGGTATGACAGCGAAAGAATGGAAATCTGGCGGTAAGGGTGTACGCATTTTTTTCGCCATAGGAGCGTGCTCTTTAGGAGACATTTTAGTTGCCCAAAGCCAGAAAGGAATTTGTGCAATTTTGCTAGGCGATGACCCTGAAAAGCTTTTAAATGATTTACAAGATAAATTTCCAGAAGCCGATTTGATTGGCTGTGATGATGAGTTTGAGCAACTGATTGCGCATATTGTCGGGTTTATTGAAGCGCCACAAATCGGATTAGATTTACCACTAGATATTCAAGGGACTGCATTTCAACAAAGAGTATGGCAAGCCTTGAAAGAAATTCCTGCGGGGCAGACAGCTAGTTATTCCGATATAGCCCAAAAAATAGGTTCACCTAAAGCGGTTCGGGCTGTTGCAGGGGCATGTGCTGCAAACATGTTAGCTGTTGCTATTCCATGTCATCGTGTTGTTCGAAATGATGGTTTTATTTCTGGTTATCGTTGGGGCGTTGAGCGTAAACGTGCATTGTTAGAGAAAGAAGCAGAACTGGCACGAAACTAAAATTGTTTTAGTAGGCTGTTTTTATAGAGTTAATTTTTTCAAAAACAGCAAGAATCAGAGAGTCTATTTTCTTCGGGTTACTCAAAATATATCCATCAATTTAATCAAGATGGAATTGTGAGTATGAGCAGATTAAAAGACAAAGTGGCTATTATTACGGGTGCAAGTTCAGGTATAGGTTTAAGTGCCGCGTCGTTATTTGTAGCCGAAGGAGCGAAAGTTATTCTGGTTGCACGCCGTGAGCGTGTTTTAAAAGAGCTTTGCGATAGTTTGAATCGAGACGGAGTCGTTGCGCACTTTATTGCAGGGGATCTTAATGACCCTACAACCATGCAAAGAGCAATTGATATGGCTACGCAATATTATGGCAGGTTAGATATTGCGTTTAATAACGCAGGCCTGTTGGGAGAATATCAACTGACTCACGACACAACCGATGAAAATTGGAATTATGTTCTTCAGAATAATTTAACCAGTGCGTTTCAGTCTGCCAGAGAGCAGCTTAAAGTCATGTTAGAGCAGGGCTATGGTTCAATACTGTTTACATCTTCTTTTGTTGGTCATCATATCGGGTTTCCTCAAATGGCGGCTTATGCTGCAAGCAAAGCGGGACTCATTGGTTTAACCAAAGTGATGGCAGCAGAATATGCAACGTCAGGCATTCGAGTAAATGCACTTTTGCCCGGTGGAACAAATACTTCAATGGGTCAAGAGGCCGCTTCTTCTCCAGAAGTTCTAGAGTTTGTAAAAAGCATACATGCGATGAAACGTTTAGCAGAACCCGATGAAATTGCCAAAGTGGCGCTCTTTTTAGTAAGTGATGATGCAAGCTTTATTACAGGGAGTGCTGTACTCGCCGATGGTGGAGTGACTATTTGTAAAACCTAAATAAACAATAAATAAATAGGTCGTAAAAAAGTGAGGCTGCTAGAGCCTCACTTTTTATATATAGTTATTTTCCTTTTTTGGTTTTTAAATACTCGGCATAAGCTTCATCTGCAAAGCGTCTTAAAGAGTCACCAATAGCAGCATATTGGTATTCATTAAGGTTAGCCAATGACGCACGGGCAGAAGGATGCTGCACACCGAAGCCAGAACCCGGCAATAAAACCACACCTGTTTCATCTGCTACTCTAAATAATAGCTCGGTCGGATTTTTATTTTTCATCACCCAGTCGGCAAACTCATCTCCATAGAGAGTGCGTGAGGTGTTTTCAAGGTTAACAAGGGTGTAGTAGTCCACAGCATTTGGATCTGTTGGAACCTCGACGCCAAGTTGTCGATAGAGTGCTGCATCGCGTTCACGTACAACAGACTTAACTGCTTTTTTATAGCTTTGGCGTGAGTCCATCATATTAAATAGTGCAAATAAAACCATCTGCACTTGTTGTGGGGTAGACAGGCCTGCAGTATGGTTTAAAGCAACATTACGGCTGTCTGCAACTAAACGGTCAATAAACTTAATACTTGATGGGTCTGTAGTTAAAGATGAATAGCGCTCTTCAAGCTCTTTCTTCTCTTTTTTCGATAAGTTCGCAATTTGTTTATCAAGCACATTGTTATTTGAAAGTGCGATTACACCAAGTCGCCAACCAGTTGCGCCAAAGTATTTAGAGAACGAGTAAACCAAAATGGTGTTATCAGGACAGATCGCAAAAAGTGATTTGAAGTTATCGGCAAACGTACCGTAAACGTCATCGGTCAAAATAATCAGATCGGGGCGTTTTTTAACAATATCCGCCAAAATCGCAAGACCTTCATCACTCATTTTTACCGATGGCGGGTTACTTGGGTTGACTAAGAAGAACGCTTTAATAGACGGATCTTCTAACTTTCTAAGCTCTGACTCTGGATATTGCCAACCGAGTTTAGGATCAGCCTCAATGAGTACTTCTTCAAGTTGGTAGTCATTAAGTTTCGGAATTTCCAGATATGGCGTAAAAATAGGACTACCAATGGCAATGCGGTCGCCGTTTTTAATAATTTTATTTTCTTTTAATGAGTTAAAAATATAGGCCATTGCGGCTGTTCCGCCTTCAACAGCAAACAAATCTAAGTCTCTTTTTTGCATGCCTTGTACGCCCATTTCTCGTAAGACGTACTCTTTAATAATCGTTTCACTTACTCGAAGCATGCGGTCTGGCACAGGGTAGTTACAGCCTAAAATCCCTTCAACCATTTCAAGTAAAAAAAGATCTGGGTCTAAGCCTAATTGGTCGCGTACATAAGATACGGCTTTACCTAAAAAGACCACACCAGGTTTATCGCGGTTTTCCAAAATGAAGCTGTCAAAACGTGACTGGAGTCCAACAGGGCGAGGGAAGCCACCTAGACCTTCTGGCATATAAGAAAATGAAAATTCGGATTCGGTTGCCGAAAACAGACCTAGTTGAAAGAATGCTCGGCGTGGGATAGTCGCAAGAAAGTTCGGATTGCCTCGGCCAGCATTTAACATCATGCGGTCAGTTCGGCTTTGAGCTAATTCTATTAAATTATCTTTCAGTTCAAACGGACTGAGTTTTGCGTATTTAGAATAATCGACTTTCCCCATGGGACGTCTCCTTAATTATAGTGAGATGAATAAAATTTCTAATTCAATGTATAAAATCAGGCTAAGCCTACGATTAGTGGTCCGAGTAAGGTCAAGAACACATTTGCGAGGGCATAGGTGATTGCGAAAGGAACAGTCGGAATTGAGTTGCCTGCTTTGTCTAAGATGGCACCAAAAGCAGGGTTTGCACTGCGTGAACCAGATAGCGCTCCAGCCATTACCGCAACGTTGCTATAACGCAGAACATAACGAGCAAACAGCATGGAAAGCAGCAACGGAACCAGTGTTACAACTACTCCAATCATAAAGAGTGAAAGACCACTTTCTTTAATGGTTTGAATGGCCTGTAAACCTGATTGTAAGCCAACCGCTGCAACAAAACCTGCCAAACCTAAGTCTTTAAGAAGCTGTGAAGCCGCTAACGGCATATTGCCATGTACCTGATTTCTACTACGAATCCAACCAAACAGAAGACCTGATAGTAAAGCACCACCGCCAGCGCCAAGCGTTAATGGCACATCGCCCAAACGAATCACAAAAAGACCAATCACTAAACCAACGACAAGACCTGCACCATGAAAAATCCAGTCTGTTTTTAGGCTTTCAGGTAAGGCTTTGCCAGCTTCTTTCACTAAACGGTCGAGGTCACTTTTTGTACCATAGACAGTAACGACATCACCTTGCTTTAGAACGGTGTCGTCACTTAAAGGTTGAGTTTCATCGTTACGTTTAATCGCAAGTACATAAATACCGTGCTTCAAATAGGCTGGAGTATTGGCCTTAATATCACCTAAGGTACGGTTAATGTATTTGGAATTTCTTAAGATGACATCGCTGGTATCCATAATCATTTCCATACCCTGCGATGATTGCAATTCGGGTCCGATTTGCTCGGCTACGGAAACTACACTGGCACGGCGACCGACCAGCAATACCACATCGTCTGTTTGTAAGGTGAGTTCAGGAGCAACATCAATAAACTGATCTTTACGTTTTAACCGTTCAATCGTAATGCTTGCTTCTTTTGCTTCAAGTTCCGCAATAGTGTGCCCATTGGCTTGTTTAACTTTATAAATACGTCCAACAATTTCCGGCATTGCCAGTTCCTGACCCGGTGCGAGTTCAAAAGCACCTTTAAGTCGTTCACTTTGAGCTTTTAGAGCATCGTCGTGAATCTCTTTACCCATAAATTTAGGCAAGATATTTACACATACAATGATTGCGCCCAAAGAACCGAAAATGTAAGTCACCGCATAGCCAATCGCGACATTTGCTTGAAGTCTTTGAATCTCAGCCAGAGGCAGATCGAGTCTGGAAATGGCATCTCCGGCAGTACCAATAATTGCAGATTGAGTCATACCACCAGCCGCGAGTCCGGCCGCCAAACCTTTATCGAGATGGAAAATTTTAGCCATAACTAAAACGGTGACTAAACCACACACTGCCATAAATACTGCTAACAAAATTTCTTTTATAGACTGTGGCCCGAGTGATTTAAAAAACTGGGGTCCACTTTCAAAGCCTACCGCGTAAATGAAGAGTGCAAATAAAATTGCTTTAACGCCGTTATCAACAGGTACACCGATAAGACTTAGAACGACTGCTACAAGTAGGGAGCCTGCGACTCCACCAAACTGAAATTTTCCAAACTGGAACTGTCCAATCCAGAAGCCAATTGCGAGTGATAAGAACAATAATATTTCGGGGCTATGTTTTAAAACACCTTGTAACCATTCAATCATTTTGATCTCACTTTTATTATTAGATCTATCTTTAATATATAAATTTATTTATTTTTCATTTTTAAAATACTATATGAAAATTACTTAAGCAAACCTTCAAGTCTAATGATTTTCTTAAGTTTAGTTATAGAAAATAAGTCGTTTAAAGTGCTTGTGATGTATGCATGTCACTAATTCTGAGTGATTAAATCAGCTTTGGTTTTGAATGTAAGGTAAAAATTTTTTACAATAATATAAAGAATATTTTATGAAATAAAATTGTCTTTGAATTAATTTTTTTGCATATGTTTTTTGTAATTTATTGATATATAGTAATTTAATATTTTTACTGTCGTTTAAGTAATGGTTTTTATTCAAATTAAAAAATAATCTACTTAAAAATGAGTTTCTGTTAACTAGATAGCATAATTTAAAGTTTAATATATTTAGAATATATTTAAATAAATCTTCATAATAAGACTTATTTTAAAGAAACAATATAAACTCAACTTGAGGGATTTTCATTTTTAAATAAAAAGCTTCGTGTTATGGAAGCTTGATATTTAAAAATATTTATTACCTTAAAAATAGTGGTTTATAGCGATTTAAAACTTTGAAATTACTGTTTCGAAGCTAACATTTTTAAGTAAATATCTGCTCGTAGCGCATGACCAAAGCACCAATCTTCTGGGCTATTTTGCACAATCACAAACATGACATCTTGCTCTGGAATCTTAAATTTTTGATGGAGCTGTGCTGTTACATGCTGCATTAAATCTGATTTTTGCTGAGCTGTTCTGGCTTTACCGGAAGTGATGTATAGCAGCATGAATTTTTCAGTGCGGGAAGACTCCACCCAGTAATCAGGATCAACATATATATTGCCTTGAGCCAAGTGCTCAAAGAAATGAAAGCAATCATTTGGGGGAGTATCAAAATAACTTTCCATACAAGTCTGCACAATTTTTGATATCTGAGCTTTTTCATGATCTGTATATGCATAACTGGTTGTAAAGCGAATCATGGGCATGACCATATCTCCTCTGGCATATGTTCTAGTGCTGAAATGGCCGTAGGTAAGCCTGCATAAAAAGCAATATGGGTAATGGCTTCAATAATTTGTTCTTTTGTGATGCCTTCAGTTAAGGCATTTTTTATATGCCATTCGAGCTGCGAATAACGCCCTTGTAAAACAAGCGCAGTGATCGTAATAAAACAACGTGTTTGAGTATCAAGCATCTGTCTTTGCCAGATATCCGCAAATAAATAGTCTTTGCCGAACTCATAAAGTTTGGGCGAAATCATTTCCAAATTATGAATATCAATTTTTCTGAACATTTTAGAACTCAACATTGATGCTGTTGTTGCTAATATGGCAGTTTGGTATAGTTAAAAAAATCAAAACTTTTCTAACTAATAGTTCGGTTTTTATGAATGATTATACTAAACCCCCAACCAATCTTGATTTAGATGCCTTACGTGCATTCGTTAAAGGAATCGAGCTTGGGAGTTATCAGCTAGCAGCACAACACTTATGTCGTTCACCGGCCGCAATTAGTGCGCAATTAAAAAAGCTAGAGCAACAAACAGGTTGCCAGCTTCTTAGAAAACAGGGGCGACTATTAGAATTAACCCCAAGTGGTGAATTATTGCTGAGCCATGCAAAAAACATGTTGGCTTTGAACGATACAGTGCTTTTAAAGCTGCATCAGACTCAAGCGAGTGGAGTCATTCGTTTTGGTTTACAAGAAGATTTTGCTGAAGGAACCTTACAGCAACTTATCGCTCAGTTTATGTTGCAGCATCCAAACGTACAGTTTCAAATTCGGGTTGACCGCAACCTTAACTTGATTGATAAAGTACAAAAGCAAGAGCTTGATTTAGCACTTATATGGCAGCAAAAACCAGTAATTGAAAACTTTCATGAGCTTAAAAGTGTAGAGACAAAATGGTTATTCTGTCCTCATCCCCATATCTTGCAAATCATTGAAAATAGAGCCTCTATACCACTTGTGGTATTACAGCAACCTTGTATTTTAAGGCAAATGGCGATTGAGGTACTTGAGCAAAAGGGTATTGCTTGGCATATTGCTTATGAGTGTAACTCAGTCCAAGGGCTATGGCCTGCTATACGGGCGGGGATTGGCATTAGTCTAAGATCATGTTTTCAAATTCCACTAGATATTCAGACCATAGAAACTGATGTACTGCCTAAACTGGAGACTTTAAACTTTGGTCTTTATTTCAATTCCACCACACAATCAGTACATATTATTCAGCAGTTTCAACAATATATTGAACAGCATCTGCGGTAATTTTTTATTCTCAAATTTGTATTGCCCAGTATAGTTTTTAGATTGCTTTATATTTTAATTTAACTTAGTAATAAAAGTGTTTGTGTAAAACAGTTAAAAAATAGCCCTTAGAGTATGCCTATGAAGCTTAAAGAATTAGCAGGTTGCGAGGAGTGCGATACCGTCTATCGTAGAGTTCCGCTTGCTTATGGAAAAAGAGCTTATTGTGTTTGCTGTGGTGCAGAGCTTTATCGGCATACTAAGCCATTTACGACTTTATTGGCCCTCATTTTAACGGCCTTAATCGTATTTGTTATTGCCAATAGCTTTCCGATTGTAAAAATTGAACTGCAAGGGAATATATCTGAAACCACTTTATTGGGTGCTGTATGGGTCATGTTTCATTATGATCGGGCTTTTGTCGGTGTCTTAATTTTAATTACCACGTTTATTGTGCCACTTTCATATTTGTTATTAATGGCTTATGTACTGGGTACGGTCAGTATATTTAAAAGACGACCAAAGTTTTTAGTAGTTGCCTTACGAACGCTTTATTTTATGAGAGTCTGGGGAATGGTTGAGGTATTCCTGATTGGAATTTTGGTCACCCTTGTAAAGTTAATGGGTATGGTGCTTGTTATTCCAGAAATTGCCTTGTGGGCATTTGCGGTCTTGAGCCTATTGATGGTTTATATTACGTCCATAAAGGTAAGCGATATATGGAACGAAATTGATAGGTCACCACTATGAAAACGATAAAAAAAGTGACTGCACTCAAGGCCGAAAATACCGACATGGTTCTAAAGCAATATCCACGAGCCAAAGATCTATCGCTGATATTATGCCACTGCTGTGGGTTATTAAACTCATCAAAAGTAGATAAAGTAGTCGCTGCTAAAAAGAATAAAGTTTTACGCTGCGTTAGATGTCGTAGTGTACTGCATGAGCGCAAACAGGGAAGTTTAAACCGTACCTTTGCTCTAGTCGTTGCTGCAACTATTTTGTATATACCGGCTAACGTACTGCCGATGACAATAACCGATTCACTTTTAGGCAGCCAGAAAGACACCATCATGAGTGGTGTGATTTATTTTTGGCAAAATGGAGACTATTTAGTGTCGGTGGTCATTTTCATGGCCAGTATTTTTATTCCGATGCTTAAGCTATTTATTTTGTATTTCCTATTATTGGTTGTATATATACAGTCATCGGCAGCTTGGAAATTTTCACCAGAGCAATGTATCAAACTTTACCGAATTGTAGAGTTTGTCGGACGCTGGTCTATGATTGACGTCTTTGTGGTCGCTTTATTAACTGCACTTATTCAAATTCAATCGCTTGCGACTATTTTGGCAGGGCCAGGTTCAATTGCGTTTGGTGCAGTTGTAGTCTTAACCATGTTTGCATCTTTAAGTTTTGACCCACGTATTATTTGGGATAATTTTTACGCATCCCAAAACACCAATAAACCCAATGATTTTTCTTCGGAAAAAACCACAGTTATTCAGGTAGAGCATTCGTCCTTGAATAATGATTCCATTAATCCCAGTCAATAAAAGAAAAATGAGTATGTCTGAAAACAAAACAAACGGCGGTACATCAGATCATCATGAGACTGATGTTGAACTGGAAAACATGAATGATTTACCAGAACCGCAAGAAAAGAAAAATCGATGGAAACCTCTATTAATTTGGATAGTTCCATTGGTTGCACTTTTAATTGCACTTTCACTCGCAGTGAAAGCATTGCTCTCTAATGGGCCAACAATTGAAGTATCTTTTCGTACAGCAGAAGGCTTAGTTGCAGGTAAAACAACTGTGCGCTATAAGCAGGTTGATATTGGTGTTGTACGGCAAATTGATCTAGCCGATGACCGCTCACATATTATTGCGCGAATTGATTTACGTAAAAATGCCAGCAACTTTGCCGCGCAAGATTCACGTTTTTGGGTAGTACGACCACGTATTGGAACAGGTGGCGTTTCAGGCATAGACACCTTATTGTCAGGTTCATATATTGAAGTAGATGGCGGTAAGTCACCCGAGAAAAAACTTGAATTTACGGGTTTAGAAATACCACCAGTGATTACTTCCGATGTGCCGGGTAAAGAATTCTTTTTGAAAGCCGATGACTTGGGATCTTTAGATATCGGTTCACCGATTTATTACCGCCGAATTAACGTCGGGCAAATTACTGCTTATAAGCTAGCTGATGACGGTAAAAGTGTGCAGCTTCAGACTTTTATTCGTGCACCATACGATAAGTTTGTGACTACAGATGCACGCTTTTGGCAAGCAAGTGGTATAGATGTGAGTTTGAATGCTTCAGGCTTTAATTTAGATACTCAATCTCTTGCGAGTATTGTTGCTGGCGGTATTGCTTTTGGTTTCCCTGAAAACTCAAATGCGACTGTAGCGGCCAATAAGAGCAGCTTTAATCTTTGGGACTCAAAATCCGATGCGCTCAAAGAACCAGATGGTCAGCCACGTGGCGTGATTATGTACTTCGATCATTCACTTCGCGGTTTAGCTGCTGGTGCGCCAATTGATTTCATGGGTATTGAAATTGGTAATGTTAAATCGATTAATGCGGAGTTCTATAATAACTATAAGCAAATTCGTATGCGCGTTGAGGCGGTCATTTATCCGTCACGTGTTGAAAATGGACAGGCACTCAATCCAAATAGCAACATTTTCAAAGATTTTGTTGAGCATGGATGGCGTGCGCAGATGAGAACGGGCAACCTCTTAACAGGCCAAAACTATATTGCCTTAGATAAGTTCCCTAAAGCGAAACCAGCTAGCTTACAAATTTTGAGTGATAACCGCGTGGTGATTCCAACTACTCCAACAGAGTTGAGTGGCTTACAGGCACAGGTTTCTCAAATTGCCGATAAGTTAACTAAATTCCCATTAGTTGAAATTGGGCAAGATGTTCGTAAAACGCTTAAGAATATGAATACAGCTATTGAGTCTACCGACAAGCTGGTTAAACAGTTAGATGGTAAAGTTGCACCTGGTTTACAAGCAACCTTAGACGATGTTCGCAAAACTGTAAGATCGTCTGAGTCTATCTTGTCGAGTGATGCGCCGTTACAACAAGACGTACGTAAAGCATTGCAGCAAATGACACGTGCAGCAGCTTCATTACAGCTCATGGCAGATTATATTGAGCAACATCCTGAATCAATTATTCGTGGTAAGACACCAGAGGCCGATGATGAAAAATAAAAACACTCTATCTTTTCAACATCCTAAAGCAGCCAAATGGCTGCTTGGGAGCGGCCTGTTTTTAACGGCAGTTGCTATGACGGCCTGTTCGAGTTCACCAACGCCGAACTACTATACGATTAGTCCTAAAATAACTCCGGCAGTTAGCTCAAGTATTCGAGTTATTGAAGTTCTACCAGTTGGTCTTCCAGACCGTTTAGACCGTGCGCCTTTAGTGCTACAAGACAGTAGTGGTAAGTCTACTGTGTTAAACAATGAGCGCTGGACGTCGACTATGAGTACACAATTACGCGATACTCTATCGGCAGGTTTACAGCAAAAATTAGGCGCAATTGACAGTTATAGCAGTGGGCTTGCTGGAAACAATCAGCCTTTATATCGAGTTTCTACAGACTTTTCTCATTTTGATATTGTTGATAAAAGCTATATTAATATTGCGGTGTCTTGGGTCGTGAAGCGTCAAATACCCCCAACTCAATTAGAGTCATCTAATCCAAAAGTCATTACCAATGCAGGATCTCAGCTCAATTGTCGAATTGCGTTTAAACAGCCAATTGATCAGAAAGCTAAGAAAATGGATGCAATTGTAAGTGCTTCAAGTGAGGCGATGGGCCAGATTATTAATTCGGTTTCTTCTTCAATTGTGGCATTAGATTCAAACAAAAAAATAGCGATCACGAATGGTGTTTGTTCGTAGTAAAATGTTCTAACACAAGCCTTTATCTGTCTAAAAACAGATAAAGGCTTTTTTATTTTAGTTGCCTCTATAGGTTGAGTAACCGTACGGGCTAAGTAGTAACGGAATATGGTAGTGGTTTACGCTGCCGTCCACTTTAAAAATTACGGGTACTTCACTAAAGAACGTTTGCTGTTTGTTCTTTTTAAACCAGTCTTCAGTTTTAAAAGTAACTTTATAAACGCCTTGCTCTAGTTTTTTATTTTCTGGATAGAGTGCAGTAATACGACCATTTGAATCGGTCACTTGCTGGTTGAGTTTTACCCACTGGTTATTGGTGTTTTTTTCTAAAACGACTTCAACCTGAGAAGAGGGTAAACCCGTTTCTAAATTTAACACATGCACACTCAGCGGATTAGTTTGTGCAAATGTAGCCGAAGCTATAAATAACGAAGATAAAGCAATAAATGATTTTGTCATGTTGAACTAACTCCTTATGAATTAAAAACGGTTTCAATGGCTTTGCTTGCACATTGATTGTCATTTTGTGCACCGCCAGCACCCGCAACGCCAATTGCTCCGATTACTTGGTTCTCAAAACGGACAGGTACGCCACCGCCTAACAAAAGTAAATTCGCTACGGTGGTTAAATTTTTTGCATCGGGGTTTTGGTTACTGTTTTGGCTTAAAACTAAGGTCGATGTTTTGGTAGATAACGCGGTATAGGCTTTTTTCTCGGCAGCCATTAAATTATGCGGACCCACCAGCTCATGCCGTTCGGCAGTTAAAGGATTACCGCCGCGATCTACAACAACAACCGCAATGTTTTGATTTAATTTTTTGCATGCCTCTTTAGCACTTTCAGCTAAAAGGTGGGCGGTTTTTAGATCTAACGAATAAACTTGATTCAAAGCAGGGGGCTGTGCAAAAGTACTATTACCGAATAGCACGGCTGTTAACATCAGCCAGTTCAATTTTTTCATAATGATCGCCTCTATGTCGCTTTGAAAATCTTAAACAAATTGCTTAATTTCAAGCATGACAATCACATTACAAAGTTGTCATCTTTCAAATGAGTCTCTACAAAATGCGTATCCTTATTATTGAAGACGAGATCAAGATCGCCACTTATTTGGTCAAAGGATTAAAAGAATCCGGATATCAAGCAGAGTGTGTTCACTTAGGGCTTCAAGGTTTGGAAATGCTAAAAAGGGATCAATATGATTTGCTTATTCTTGATGTGATGTTGCCTGACATAGACGGCTGGAGCGTATTACAGGTCCTACGCCAGTTTTCTAAAATTCCGGTGATTTTCTTAACGGCAAAAGATCAGGTAATGGATAGGGTGAAAGGGTTAGAGTTGGGTGCAGATGATTACTTGGCTAAACCGTTTTCCTATATTGAACTATTGGCACGCATTAAAAGTTTGTTAAGAAGACAGCAATATCTGCAAGAAAATGAGCTGTCTATTAGCGATTTAAAAATGGATTTGGTTGGTCATAAAGTATGGCGTAGTGGCAACTTAATCGAACTGAGTAAAACCGAATTTAACTTATTACGTTATTTATTGGTCAATAAAGAGCAAATCGTGACGCGTAGACAAATTGGTTCTGAGGTTTGGAATATTAACTTTGACACCGATACCAACTTTATTGACGTCGCGGTACGCCGTTTACGAAGCAAAATTGATGAAGGCTATGAGTTAAAACTCATTCATACCATACGTGGCTTGGGCTATAAAATTTCGGTTAGCTTATGAACTTTAAATTACTACGTTCGCTTGAAGTCCGTATTACATTACTGGTCACGCTTTGTTCTGCCTTAATTTTATGTTCCGTCGGGTTTATGACCTATTTAGGCATTAACCAGATTTTATTAAAGCAGCAAGATAAAGCTTTAGCAGAGCGAATTAACCGTTTGGAAATTTTGCTACAAGACAGTGAAAATGTAGAGCAAATTATTGCGCGGCCTAAGCTGTATCAAAACATGCTTGGCAATCAAGACAACTTGTTTCTGCTCATCCATAAAGACAAAGCTTTAATTAATATCAATCCGCTTCATATTCAGTTACCTGAGTTTACAGAAAAAAACACTCTTCAATTTCAAGATTTAGCCAATAACCCATATCCAACTCGAATTGCTTGGAAAACCATAACGATTAATCAAGAGCCTTATTTGCTTATTGCAGGTAAACAGTGGTCGGAACGTATCAATATTCTTTTACCTTTTCAAGAAAGTCTTTTGATGTATGTGGTCGGGGGCGTGTTTGCAATCTTTGTGCTTTGCATTTTAGCGTGCCATTTAGGTTTACGGTCGTTACAAGAGCTTCGCAAGCAAACTCACTCTATTAACGTAAACCAGCTACAGAAACGGTTAAATCTCTCAAATTCTCCTTTAGAAGTTGAGTTGCTTTCAAAAGATATAAACCACATGCTTGAGCGTATTGAAAAAGGCTATACGCAGCTCAACCGTTTTTCTGAAGATATCGCTCATGAGTTCCGTACGCCTTTAAATAATTTGATTGGGCAAACCGAGATTGCTTTAACTGGCGAACGTTCGGTTAAACAATATGAAGATTTGCTGGTGTCTCATTTAGATGACTACCACAGATTAAAACGCATGATTGATAGCATGCTTTTCTTGGCAAGAGCCGATCAGAAAATGGTTCTCGTCAATAAACAAGACATAAATATCCAAGAAGTTATAGATAACCTATGCCAAATTTTTGAGTATCAAGCTGAGGAACAACACTGCCATTTTAGTTTAAATTTAGAAACCCAAAAGTTATTTGCAGATCCTGAGCTATTTCAAAGAGCAGTTTATAACTTGATTTTAAATGCACTGGTTCATGGTGGGAATAAGCGAACTATTTTTATTACAAGTAAATATAAGACACTTGATCACAAGAAAGTGGTAAGTCTAAGTGTGATAACCAGTGGTATTTCAATTGCTGAACATCAACTTGAGCATCTTTTTGAAAGATTCTACCAATGCCACTCAAGTCGAAGTGATGAGAACCAGACAGGTGGATTAGGTTTATCAATTGTCGCTTCAATTATGGATTTACATGAGGGTCTTTACCGTGTTTATAACACGGTTGAAGGTGTGTGCTTTGAGCTTGATTTTCCAGTTCTAGACACTTCAAAAATATTAAATTAAATACTTAATAGCGTTCATTAATTTTTAAAATTCACACTTTGTTCACAGCACTCTGCAGTATGGTTAAGAATATTAAATAAATATAGGAGGATCATTGTGAAATTATCATTTAAATCACTTGTTGTGAGTACTGGCCTTGCTATGGTTAGTGTAGCGCTTCCTTTTAGTACGTATGCAGACAACAACACGAAACCTGTCGCGGTTGAGTCTATTGATATTAATAAATACACAGGTAAGTGGTATGAAATTGCACATTTACCTATGTTTTTTCAGCGTAATTGTGTAGCCAATACAACAGCAAACTATTCTATTAACGCGGACAAAACCGTAGGTGTATTAAATAGCTGTACCAATAAAAAAGGTGAAATGATTTCATCTGAAGGTGTGGCTTATCCGCAAAATGAAGGTAACAGTAAATTAAAGGTGAGCTTTTTACCTTCTGGCCTCAGATGGATTCCTTTTACCAAGGGTGATTATTGGGTTCTAAGAGTAGATCAGGACTATAAGGTTGCTTTAGTGGGTGGCCCTAGCCATAAATATTTATGGATTCTTTCTCGTAGCCCTCAACTTGATGAAGCGACATACCAGTCTTATCTGCAAACTGCGAAACAGTATGGTTATGATGTTTCTAAACTTGTTAAAACTACACAGTCTAAATAGAAAATAACTGATGAAGAAGATCTTAAATTTTATTCGTAATTTTAAGATCTTCACATAAAATTCATTGCGCATTTTCTAAATTAAAAAACAGAAAAGAAATGCTTTAGATCAGGAAGAATCAATGTCTAAATTTTTTCTACGCTGGATCGATAGCTGGTCAGATTCAGAAAATGCGCAAATGGATACGTCTAGCAAATATGTCATTGAGAAGAAAATTCAATGGTTAAGAATTATTCCTTTTATTTTATTACATATCGCTTGTTTGGCTGCGTTTTGGGTCGGCGTGTCTTGGTTCGCTGTGATCTTTATGCTCGGTTTTTATTTTATACGTATGTTTGCGATTACCGCTTTTTTTCACCGTTATCTTTCGCATAAAACTTTTCAAACCTCACGTATTGTTCAATTCATATTTGTACTCATTGGAACCATGAGCGCGCAGCGCGGACCATTATGGTGGGCAGCGCATCACCGTTATCACCATCATTTTACCGACACCGATCAAGATCCTCATTCAGCCAAAGCAGGCTTTTGGTATTCACATGTTGGTTGGTTTTTAAATGAGCAAAATTTTGCCACTCGAAAAAAAGTCATTAAAGACTGGTTGAAGTATCCAGAACTAATTTTGCTTGATCGATTTTGTCTGCCTATTGTGATTTTGACGGCTTTGGCAATTTATGGTTTAGGTTCATGGTTAGCTCGACATCATCCCGAACTAGGAACAAATGGCTTACAACTTTTAGTGTGGGGATTTGTGATTTCTACTGTTCTTCTAATTCATGCAACTTTATGTATTAACTCGCTTGCTCATCGCTATGGTTCACGTGAGTTTAATACCCCAGATGATAGCCGTAATAACTTTTTACTTTCTCTAATTACGCTAGGTGAAGGCTGGCACAATAACCATCACTTTTACGCGGGCAGTGTACGACAAGGTTTTCATTGGTGGCAGATTGATATCACCTTTTATATTCTCAAAGTCATGTCTTTATTTGGTTTGGTATGGGGGTTAAAACCCGTACCGAATAAAGTTTACCAATATAAAAAAATTAAAGATCTACCAATAGAAAAAATTGAAAATGGGGAAGTGTTATGAAGATTGCCATTATTGGTTCAGGTATATCGGGGCTTTATGCCGCTTGGAAATTGTCAAAACAACATCAGGTTACGGTATATGAAAAAAATAACTATTTTGGTGGTCATACTGACACTCACGAGCTAGAGATAGAAGGCACTAAAGTCGCGGTAGATAGTGGTTTTATTGTGTTTAATGACTATAACTATCCGTTATTTACCGATATGCTAAAAAAATTAGGTGTAGAAACTCAAAGCAGCGATATGAGTTTTTCGGTAAATAATCTGGTGAGTGGGCTTCAATATAACCCTTCAAAAAAATGGTCGCTGTTTGCACGTCCGCAAAACTTTTTAAACCGAAAATTTCTGCAAATGTTGTCAGATTTACTGCGTTTTTATGATGATAATAAAAATATTGATGTGGCAGATATTGAGCCTACTTTAACCATAGAAGAATATTTAGACCAACACAAATATAGTCATGAGTTCCGTTATGAGCATCTTTATCCGATGTGCGGTGCCTTATGGTCGGCTCCGGTTGAGCAAGTAGGTCAAATTCCATATCGATTTGTGGTGAGCTTTTTTCAGCATCATCGCATGTTACAGCTAAAAGAACGTCCGCAATGGCAAACAGTCAAACACGGTTCGGCAAGTTATATTCGTGCGATTCAAAAGAACTGCCCATCTCTTGAATGGAAGTTTGCTGAAGTAAAAGCTGTGAGCCGTTCGCAAGAAAAGGTGTTGATTGAAACCGTTGAAGGACAATCACAATATGACTGGGTCATTTTTGCAAGCCACGCTGACGATAGCCTAAGTTTATTAAAAGATGCGTCATCTCTGGAACAAGAAATATTAAGCCAATTTGGTTATCAAGATAATCGAATGGTGGTTCACCGTGATCTTTCGATTATGCCTAAAAGCCGTTTGCAGTGGGCAAGTTGGCATGTACATGTAACGCCAACATCACAAGTTGAAAATGATACGTCCGCTATACATTACGGGTTTACATATTGGATGAATAATTTGCAGAACTTATCCTGCAAAACTCAAATTTTCTCTACCTTAAATCCAAATATGAAAATTAAACCCGAGGATATTTTGGTGGAACGTCAGTATCGTCATCCGGTATTTGATGCAAAAGCAATTCAAGCCCAATCACGCTGGCAAGAGATTAATGGACAAAATCGTACTTCATTTTGTGGAGCGTATTGGGGATGGGGCTTTCATGAAGATGGGGTCCGTAGTGCAGCTCGTGTTGTAGAGCAAATCTTAGTGTTATAAATATTAAAAGCAGGAGGCTTCTCAAATGTTATTAAATAAACTTGCTATAGCTCCTGCACTTATTCGTCATAGACGTTATAGCCCTAAAGAGCACCAATTCACTTCGACTTTAAATTATTTGTGGTTCGATCCAGATCAATTAAATGAAATTTCAAAAGATTGCTCACTTTGGTCTACCGATCATTGGAATGTACTAAAACTATCTGAAAATGATTTTTTAAATATGTATCGTGGCTCTATAAGGGATAGAGTAGAGAAAGCAATACTTCAAAATAACAACTCACATTTCCGACCAGACTGGCAAATCAGAGTGTTGGCTTTACCTCGATGTTTAGGTTTTCGTTTTAACTCGGTCGTATTTTATTTTGTTCTAACTAAAACTGGAAAACCTGTATTTATTGTTAGTGAAATTACCAACACCCCTTGGAATGAACGAAAAGTTTATGTTCATGATTGTACAAACCAATACAGTCACATAAAGGATTATGAAAGTTTTGATTTTAAATTTGAAAAATCATTTCATGTTTCGCCGTTTATGCCTATGCAGTTGACTTACCGTTGGCGGTTTAGTTTTTCAGATCAACAAAATGTCATTCATATGCAGCTCTTTGAAGAACAAAATCAAGTCTTTGACGCCACTATGCGTTTTGAACTTATACCCATCACATTTCCTTCACAACAATATCGATATGCTGTTAATAACAGCTTGGCGCCTTTTAAAATGCTGTTTTCAATATATTTAGAGGCATTTAAGTTGTGGCGAAAAAAAGTGCCATTTTATCGTCACCCTAAAAAGATCAAGGTAGATAAGACATGATAAAAACATTTCTGTATGGTGAAGATGACTCACTACCATTACTACTCAAAAGCCTTCTCAAATTACGTCATGGGCAGATTACTTTTCAGGGTGCATGGAATGGTACGGTGGGTGAAGTATCAGACTTGCATGCTGTGGTTGAAGTACATAATCCTTTATTGATGGAACTCATTTTAAAAAATGGCGTTTTAGGTGCAGCAGAAGGTTATATCCGTGGAGATTGGAGCAGCCAGCAACTTGTCGAGTTGATTCAGATCTTGGCGCGTAATCGAGATGTATTAGACCAGCTTAATCAAAATATGTTTGCCCAAGCGAGCCAGTTTTTTCTTAAAGCTTGGTATAAAAATAGAAAGAATTCTATAAGTGGTAGCCGTAAAAATATTGCCGAGCACTACGACTTAAGTAATGATTTTTTTAAATTATTTTTAGATCCATCTTTAATGTATTCGAGCGCCGTTTTTGAAAATGAAAATATGACACTCGAAGAAGCATCAGATTTAAAAAAAGAAATTATCTGTAAAAAGTTGGATTTAAAACCATTAGATCACTTGGTGGAAATCGGAAGTGGTTGGGGTGGTTTTGCAATTTATGCCGCTCAGCATTATGGCTGCCGAGTGACTACCATTACCATTTCGCAAGCCCAATACGATGAAGCGATTACCCGCGTAAATGAAGCAGGTTTAGCACATCGTATTGATGTGCAATTAAAAGACTACCGTTTGCTCGAAGGTAAGTTTGATAAGCTGGTTTCAATTG
The DNA here is from genome assembly GCF_000292385.1 of Acinetobacter sp. GG2. Classification (NCBI taxonomy): domain Bacteria; kingdom Pseudomonadati; phylum Pseudomonadota; class Gammaproteobacteria; order Moraxellales; family Moraxellaceae; genus Acinetobacter; species Acinetobacter sp. GG2. Next base: position 152,444 of record NZ_ALOW01000037.1, on the reverse strand, counting down.
AAATGGTTGAAGCAGTTGGTGCACAGTATCTATCGACATATTTTGATCAATGTAGAGCACTTTTAAAACCTAAAGGTTTGGCTCTTATTCAAGCCATCACCATTGAAGATTTTCGCTATAAAAAAGCACTCAATACTGTTGACTACATTAAACGCTATATTTTTCCCGGTAGTTTCATTCCGAGTGTGAGTGTATTAACTCAAACCGCGTCTGAGAGTGGTTTAAGGCTAAAGTATTTAAATGACATTGGTCTAAGTTATGCGCAAACACTTCATCATTGGCGAGAGCGTTTTTTAGCTGCAAGGGAAGAGGTATTGGCTCTAGGTTTCGATGAAAACTTCATTCGCATGTGGGATTTCTATTTATGTTATTGCGAGGGCGGTTTTAAAGAAGGCGTGATAAGCAATGTTCACTTGTTGTTTGAAAGTACCAGTTACTAGTTCAAACACCTTTAGCAAGGAGACAGCTCATGTTATGGAATTTGCTCATTCTGGACTTACTTATCATGTTGATAAGCTGGTTACTTGCAACTCTAAATGGTCGTGCTGGAATAGTAGATGCTGCTTGGAGCTTCTGTCTGGCAATTAATATTATTGTGTCTTCTTTACTCATTTCAGTTGCTCCAGTTGAAGTAAGGCTATTTATCGGCGTGTTTAGCGGTCTATGGTTTTTAAGACTGTTTTGGCACCTGTTAAGACGTTATCAGTCTGAACAAAAAGAAGATGGTCGATATGCAAATATGCGTCAGGCCATGGGTAAGTTCCAGCATTTTGGCTTTTTATTATTCTTTATATTTCAAACATTCTTAGTGTTTCTGTTCTTTTTACCGATGTGGACACTGCTTAACGTAGAAGCAGGCCTATGGAGTAGTGAATATAAAATCGCTTTAGTGATTGCAGCTGTAGTTATGGCGATTGCTTTCATAGGTGAGCAGCTTGCCGATCAGCAGTTATACAGATTTAAGTTAAATCCGGAAAACCATGGCAAAACCATGGATCAAGGATTATGGCGTTATTCACGACACCCAAATTACTTTTTTGAATGGTTACATTGGTTTGCCTATCCCATTATTGGTTTAGCTGCAGACGAATATTTATTGTGGATTTATCCTGTGTTGATGTGGCTATTTTTATACTACGTCACGGGTATTCCATTTAGTGAAAAACAAGCAATCAAAAGCCGCGGTCAAAATTATCTTGATTATCAACAAAGAACTTCAATGTTTATTCCGCGAAGACCAAAAAAATAGGTGCTCATATGGATTTTATTGTTCATCAGTCTCTAAAAATTGTTGAAAGTGGTGTGATTCCAGATCATGCAATTAGAGCTGCAATTCGTGCTTTAAGTAAAAAGCGCTTAATTCAAGAAGGCCGTTATGACCCTGAGCAAGGGGCACAGCGCTATATGGACGTTCTTAATTTACTCAAAAAGAGTGAAATTGCTGTAGAAACAGATAAAGCAAATGAACAGCACTATGAGTTACCGACCGAGTTTTTTCAGACAGTACTTGGAAAAAGGCTTAAATACAGTGCATGTTACTTTCCAACCAAAACAACAACTTTAGATCAGGCAGAAGAGTTGGCACTTCAGCTTTACTGTGAAAGAGCCCAACTTAAAAATGGTCAACACATTTTAGAGTTAGGTTGCGGTTGGGGTTCTTTAACCTTATGGATGGCGGAAAATTATCCACGCTCACAAATTACGGCTGTTTCAAACTCCGCGACTCAGAAAAAACATATTCTCGAGCAAGCAAAGTTGAGAGGGCTTACCAATGTTGAAGTACTCACTTGTGATGTAAATGTACTCGAATTAGACAAGGGCCAATTTGATCGTGTTGTATCGGTCGAAATGTTTGAACATGTGCGGAACTATCAACGTCTATTTGAAAAAATTCAGGGATGGTTAAAGCCAGATGGGTTACTCTGGTGTCATATTTTTTGTCATCGCTTTTTGCATTATCCTTTTGAAGTAAAATCAGACTATGATTGGATGTCCAAGTATTTCTTTACTGGCGGTTTAATGCCTTCAACTTCCACTTTTCTACATTTTCAAGAGCATTTAGAACTGGCTCAACACTGGCAGTGGTCAGGTGAGCATTATATGAGAACAGCGAACGCTTGGCTTGATAATATGGATAATCAAGAGGAAGAACTTAAACCGTTATTTAAAAAAATCTATGGAAAAGATGCCAATATTTGGTGGCAACGCTGGCGTATTTTTTTCATGGCTTGTGCTGAACTTTTTGGGTTTGAGCAAGGACAAGAATGGGTCATTGGCCACTTTTTATTTAAAAAGAGACCTTTGTAATTTCTACAGCCTATCCCGGCGATAACGATATGATAAGAACTCGACGCGATGGCAAATCTAGCCATCCATTAGCCAAAATGTTCAATCGATATTATTGGTTGCAGATTGCTCTAATCGCATTATCGATTGTGGTCGGGTTGGCTTGTAGTGCTTGGGTAATTAAGGGTTCTTTACTTAAAACTGCTTTAGAACAGGAAATGGAACATTACTGGTTACGTATAGATCGTAACCCGAACGCAGATTTGCCAGATACTAAAAATTTATATGGATATCGATGGAATACCCAGATAGCACCTCAACCTTTTAAAGATATGCATTTAGAGAGTGGGGTACATCGAATCTTTATTGATGGTAAAGAACGTATGACCGTATACGGTGAGCGTAATGGACAGCATGTACTTTTGGTATTTGGCGAGAGTAACGTCAACAAGCTGATTTGGTTATTTGGACTTGCTCCACTGATGTTCAGTTTATCTGTTTTATACAGTTTTTTGTGGTGGTCAAACCGAAGAGCAAGACGCTATTTTTCCCCAATTACCCGTTTGGCAAATGCATTAGAAAATATTGATTGGGCACATCAAGACACACAAGCTTCACCTTTTAAAGATATAAATACCAATGGCAATATGGAAGCAGAGTATCTGAAACAAGCCTTGGAAAAATATCATCAGGTCTTAAGTGAGTTTATTCGACGCGAGCGAGAGTTCACTGGAGATGTAAGTCACGAACTTCGTACTCCACTTACGATTTTAAAAGGCAATGTTCAGCTTTGTCAGGCTAGATACGGTGATGATAAAGCCTTAGTTCGACTTCATAATACGATTGAAGATATGCAATTATTAGTCGACACTTTACTCGCAATTGCACGTAATACAGTAAAAAGCCTACCATCGGAAAAAAATTTCCTATCGCAAATTGTGCGAGACTTAGTTGAAAGCTTGCAAGTCATGAGTGAGAGTAAGGGTATACATATTCATATTCACACAGACTTAGCAGAACAACCGCGCTGGTTATATCCTTCTATGACCAAAATGGTTTTAGGTAATATTTTGCGCAATGCCCTCAATTACTCTCAAGGCTCACAAATTGATATTATTCAGCAAAAAAACAGTTTGATTATTGCTGATAATGGTATAGGAATTTCTTTACCTAATGATGTGAAGGTGCAAGAGCTTAGCGATTCACAGCTTTCTTTAAAAGTTAAAGGTCATGGCATTGGGTTGCAACTGGTACAGAAGCTTTGCAAACAATTAGGATGGCGAGTCGAACTGTTTGATCGGCAATACTATTTAGCTACACATCCTGAATTAGACTTAGAACAAGCAACAGGTTTAATTGTTGTGGTATATCTAAGTTAATCGGCCGAATTTTCCAAAGCAATCTTTAAACCGACACCTGCTACTGTGTGTAATAGTTTAGGGTCAAATGGTTTATCTACCATTTTTCTTAAGTTATAAATATGACTGCGTAAAGCATCACTTTCAGGTTCTTCGTCTCCCCACAGCTCCATCATAAGCTCTTGCTTGGTAACCACTTTCGGAGACTGGCGCATCAAAATTTTTAATAGTTTAAATTGAATAGGTGGTAATTCAATATTATTTCCAGCGCGAACTACGGTTTGAGTTGCGCTATCAAGAATTAAATCATGAATCTGAATTTTATGATTCGCGACTTCACCCGCAGCTCTCTTAATTAAGGCACGAATACGCATCACTAATTCATTAAAATCAAAGGGCTTAACTAAATAATCATCTGTGCCAGCAGTAAATCCTTTAAGTTTGTCATCTAACGTATCTCTGGCTGTCAGCATCAGCACTGGAATATCAACCCCTTGTTCAGTACGTAACCAATTACAGAGGTCATAACCAGAACCATCGGGTAAATTTATATCAAGAAGTAAAAGATGATAGTGCTGTGATTTTAGAAAAGAACGGGCTGCATCTAAATTACGTGCATGATCGATGACATAACCATGCACTTCAAGAAATTCACAGACTGTTGCCGCCAGTTCAAAATGGTCCTCAACCATGAGGATAAAGTGATTACCCATAAGATTTTATTAAGCCATTAATTTAATAGTTGTTGTTTTAATTTAGCATTAAATGGTTCGCTACCAAACCAGATTTTAAAATATTGATTTGCATTTGGATTATTTATAGAACCTAGTAGTTTTTGATTTAATTTTAACTCCAGTTTTTGATTTTCATGTTGGTAATAAAGACTATATAAATCTCCGCTCTTAATTGGTCTATAAAGCTCATTAATATGATTAAGTGGAGATTTTGCATCAAATCCACTAATATTTTTCTTCAAATAGTGTGCTGCCGCCCGCTTAAATGCCCATTCGGGAATATCTCGGTTATAGCTAAAATCCATTTTTATGCTTTGGTTTTGCCAGCTTTTTAAGCAATCTTCAGCAAAGTAACTGACATTTCCTACTTTTTGACTCGTTACCATTAAAGGTGCTGAACTACATTTCTTTAGTTCAGCCGCATTTGCGTGAGATGCAATTAAAATACCCAGAAGTATTAAGATTCGGCTTTTTTGAACGGCAATATCCATTTATAAACTCCTCCAAATACAGGTAAAGAACGATAAAGACCGTTTGCTGGATCCCAGAAATCTTGTTGGAAAATGATTTTCTGTTGATCATTAATTTTGATTTGGCTAATTCCGTAGGAAGCCATAGTTTTTGAGCGTCCTAGCATTTTAAAGTCATAGGTCATATACCAATGGATATAAGCGCTATCTTGATGATGTGTTGCACTTATGAGTGTGACTGTGACGTTACTGACGCGTGTGTTCATACCCTCAAAGTGTTTAATCAAATCTTTTTTCTGAGAGAACTGTGAGAGTGTATCGTTGATATAGAGCTGATCTGCATAAAGATTACTTGCATTACTTACAAAGGATGGTGTGCCCAAAGTATTAAACGCAGCAACAAAGTGATTACCAATCTCTAGTGCTTGTTCATCATTTAATGTAACACCAGTAATTTGTTGTTCGGCTTTACCATAATCACCTGAATAACTAGGCACACTTTTGCATGCTGTTAGACCTACTAAGGTAATCAGCCCTAGGGCAGTAGTTATAATTTTCATGAATGAATCCTAGCCAACTTTATAAGATTAAATTAAAGAGGCTGTCGTGAAATTTGCGTGAATTCTTATATTTTTTGATATGCGTTTAATGGTGGCTTCTTTGAAGCAAATAGATCTTCATTAACTTAAAGTTTTCTATAGGAATAATACTTATGAAGAAAATAATAGATCTTTTTTGAAGAAGATAACATCCATATCCATATAACTAGATGAGTTGGTTTCTTCAAAACCAAGCTTATTTAATAGGTTGTGAGCAGGTAAATTATCATTTTCTGAAAAAGCGATCACATGCTTAAAATTTCGATTTTTCATGTCATCTAGTAACTTAAGTGAAGCTTCAACAATATAGCCTTTATTTCGTTGAGTTTTAATAAGTCTAAAACCTAGTTCAGCTTCTGTTTTGCCATCAACTTCACAAGTTTCAAACCCACAATAACCAATAATTTGATGAGTATCTTTTAAGACCACAGCCATTTTGCCAAAATTATACTTTTTATAATGCTCTAATATTTCAAAAAAACGAGTCGTTGCAGCTTCAGGTATTAAGTGACCATAAGGGGAAAAAGCCATAAAATCTTTGTCTTGTAACATCTCAATGACTGTAGATAAATCTTCTTGAACAAATGGTTTTAAGATTAAGCGGTCTGTTTCTAACATAAAGTTTTTATTAATTAGTTTTAAAAAATATATTTTATAAAACAGTTTATAGATTTAATAAAGAGAGCAATTTCCTTCTAGTCGCATTTAGCTTTTTATGGCTATAAAGAATAGATCAAATACAAGGACTGAAACGAATGAAAACGATTGGTTTAATAGGCGGAATGAGCTGGGAGTCTACATCGCTTTATTATCAACAAATTAATAGAACAGTTCAGAACAAATTAGGCAAGTTACATTCGGCTAAAGTCATTTTAAATAGTATCGATTTTGAAGAAATAGCCGCTTTACAATCGAAAGGTTCATGGCAAGAGGCAGGCGAATACTTAGCTCAGCAAGCAATCAATTTAGAGAAAGCTGGGGTGGATTGTATAGTATTATGTACCAATACTATGCATAACGTAGCTTCTCAAATTGAAGAGGCGATTGCGGTTCCCTTTATACATATTGCTGATGCCACAGCGAAAGAAATTTTAAGTCAAAATATCCGAAAAGTTGCACTATTGGGAACAGCTTTCACCATGGAACAAGACTTTTATAAAGCCAGATTACAAAACCATGGAATTGAGGTGATTATTCCAAATGAAACCAGTCGTAAAACAGTGCATCGCATTATTTATGACGAATTATGCTTGGGCATAATTAAGCCAGAGTCACAACAAAAGTATATGACCGTGGTAGAGGAGCTAATTGCGGAAGGTGCCGAAGGTATTATTTTAGGCTGTACTGAAATTTGTATGTTGATTGGTGATGTTAAATTTTCTGTACCGTTATTTGACACCACCACCATTCATGCAAAAGAAGCTGTCAATTTTGCTTTAGAGCAAAAAACTAATGCTAATTCTGTTGCTGATAAATCTGTATCAGTATGACCTAAACTTTTAATCCTTTTTAAAATAAGAACGAATAACTGTCCAATTCGTTGAAAGCCAGCAGATGAGTGAACCTGCTGTAACCATAGCTGTTCCTTGCCAAAAGCTGATTGATAACTCGGTTTGTAAAACCAACATGGCAAGCAGAGAAGAGATGATGGGCGTAAAGTAAGAAGCAACTACTAGCATGGTGGTGTTGCCATGAATAATGCCAATATTCCATGCTGCATAACCTAGCCCAATTGCTGTGGACGCAAAGACTAGAGATAAAGTCATATTTAAATCGAGTGATGGCAAAACAGCTTGGCCACTAAACAATAACTTTAGCCATAAAGTCGCAGCAACGCCAATAAAGAAAATAGAAATAGGATTTTGCCCTTTACCTATTTTCTTAGTCAACACACAGTAAAAAGCCCAAATAATGGCACCTATAAATGCCAAAATATAACTTAGAGAATTGCTATAAAAGTTATCGATAACTCGACTTAGACTAAAATCTCCATTTCCGGTCTGAATAAAAATAATGCCAAAAATTGAAATAATTAAGCCTAAAATAATAAATACATTAAATTTTAGCTCTTTAAAAATGACAAAAGCTAGAACCGTCAAACTTGGCCAAAGGTAGTTCACAATGCTTACTTCAATCGCTTGTTGTGCTGTTTTTGAATAAGCAAGTGCAAACGAAAAACATAGCTCATAAGCAATAAATAAAATGGCACCTAAAATTAAATATTTTTTAGAAATTAACTTAAAATTTGGCACTCTAAAAATAATAAGGAGTAGCAACGCACTTAAGGAGTAAATCAGTGTAATTCCAACATCTGGCCCGATGACGGTCGTGATATGTTTTACAAAACCCACCATTGAGGCCCACATCAGGATGGCACTTAAACCAATCAATGTTGCTAAATTTTTTGACATAAGAAATAAATGAACTTAATTAAACGCCTGAGCTACCGTGAAAGTTAAAAATAGTTAAAGTAGGTCAGGGTAAAGGAATTTTTAATTAAAAAATAGTACATTTAAAAAGCTAACTTAAAAAAATAAATCGTAAATATTTAGAATTATTTTAATTTTTCATAGGTATGAACATAGTCCTTATTTCGTTAGATAAATATAAAACCAACTTTAGTAAAGTTCGGCTGTCATTAAACGTTAAGCTTGTGTCGTGAAATGTAAAGTGGCCCATATCCTAACTGTTGTAATTTTGGTTATTGCTTTTATAGGCACTCAATAAAAAACCAAAATATGGAATAGGACATGACGTTAACGAAAGCTATACGTTTCTATGGAACAGGAACGCCAGAAGTAATGCGCTATGAAGATGTAGAAGTAGGAGATCCAAAAGCTGGAGAAGTACGCCTACGTCATGTGGCAGTCGGCCTAAATTATGCCGATACATATTTTCGTAATGGAACCTATCAAATTCCCATGCCTAATGGCATGGGCGTCGAAGCTTCAGGTGTCGTTGAAGCTTTAGGCGAAGGAGTAACTCAGCTTAAAGTAGGTGATCGAGTTACTTATACAGGTTTTTTAAATACGTTAGGTGCATATAGCACCCACCGTCTAATTCCAGCAAATGCTTTAATTAAATTACCCGAAGAAATTTCTTGTGAAACAGCGGCAGCGATGACCATGAGAGGGTTGACCGCTGCTTATCTGATGCGCCGCATTTATGACTTTAAAGCGGGCGATTCAATTTTATTACATGCAGCTGCTGGTGGTGTTGGGCTGATTGTTTCTCAATGGGCTAAATTACTTGGCCTAACTGTTATCGGTACTACATCTTCTGAAGAAAAAGCTGCGGTAGCGCGAGCTCACGGTTGTGATCATGTCATTAACTACAGCCATGAAAATGTTGCCGAACGTGTACGTGAGTTAACAGGCGGCGTTGGTGTAAATGTCGTTTTCGATAGTGTCGGTCAAACGACTTTTATGAATTCATTAGACTCACTCAAACGCCGTGGTTTACTGGTCTGCGTAGGAACAGCGTCTGGTCCAATCCCTGCTTTTGATCCGGTATTACTCGCCGTGAAAGGTTCATTGTTTGTGACACGTCCAGCTTTGGCCGACTACATTGCAGATCCTGCCGAGAAGAAAGAACTGGCAAATGAATTATTTGATCATGTTCGACATGGACGAATCAAAATTGAAATTAATCAGCGCTATGAGCTAAAGGATGCCGTGCAAGCTCATCGTGATTTGGAGGCACGTAAAACAATAGGTTCATCAATCTTTGTAATTTGAAGGGATTTCTTATGCAAATTGAACAGTTAACTTGCAATATTGGTGCAGAGCTCAGTGGCGTCAAACTTGCTGATGCGATTTATGATGATGGATTATTTGCTGAAATTCGCACACAACTACTTAAACACCGTGTGTTGTTTTTACGAGATCAGCACTTAACTCGTCAGGATCATGTTGCATTTGCAGAAAAATTTGGACAGCTCGAAGATCATCCTGCGGTAGGCAGCCATCCTGATCATCCGGGTTTGGTGCAGATTTATAAGCATCCCGAAAGTCCCGTCGATCGTTATGAAAATGCTTGGCACAGCGATGCAAGCTGGCGCAAGGTTCCACCGATGGGATGTGTGCTGCACTGTGTTGAATGCCCACCTGTAGGTGGTGACACTATGTGGACCAATATGGTCATGGCCTATCAGTCTTTACCTAACGATATTAAAGAGAAGATTGCAGACTTACGCGCTTATCACAGCATAGAAGCGAGTTTTGGTGCAGCCATGCCACTTGAAAAACGCTTGGATTTAAAAGCAAAGTTTCCCGATGCTGAGCACCCAGTGGTACGTACTCATCCTGAAACGGGCGAGAAAATTTTATACGTCAATGCGTTCACAACTCACTTCAGTAACTATCACACCAAAGACCGAGTCAGATTTGGACAAGATGCCAATCCGGGCGCAGCCGAACTACTGCGTTACTTAATTTCTCAAGCTTATATTCCAGAGTTTCAAGTGCGTTGGCGTTGGAAGCCTAACAGCATTGCAATCTGGGATAACCGCAGTACACAACATTATGCAGTCATGGATTATCCACCTTGCCACCGAAAAATGGAACGGGCTGGCATTATTGGTGACGCAACCTATTAAATCTATAGGTTAATAATTTTATTTAATTGAAAATTCTAAAAATATATCAGGAGATGCACATGCAATTCTTTGACGACTCATTGCACCCAGAAAATATGGAAAAAGTGGTAATTACAGTTGCGCCATATGGACCCGAATGGATGCCAGAAGACTTTCCCGAAGATATACCAGTGACCATGGATGAGCAAATACAAAAAGCGGTTGAGTGCTATGAAGCGGGCGCGACAGTGCTGCATTTACATGTGCGCGAACTTGATGGCAAAGGCTCTAAACGCTTGTCAAAGTTTAATGAGCTTATCGCAGGTGTTCGTGAAGCTGTGCCTGACATGATTATTCAGGTAGGGGGTTCGATTTCATTTGCACCAGAGAGTGAAGGTGAGGCAGCTCTATGGTTAAGTGATGACACCCGACATATGTTGGCTGAACTTACACCAAAGCCCGATCAGGTTACGGTGGCAATTAACACCACACAAATGAATATTATGGAATTGCTCTATCCTGAATATTTAGAAGGGACTTCACTGGCGCATCCTGCGACTCAGGCAGCATATGCAGAAATGACCGTGCCAGCAGGACCTGCATGGGTTGCCGAACATATCAAGCGCTTATGTAAAAACAATATTCAACCACACTTTCAGTTAACGGGTATGCATGGTCTTGAGACGTTAGAACGTATGGTACGTAAAGGATTGTACATGGGGCCGTTAAACTTAACTTGGATTGGAATCGGTGGCGGTTTCGATGGTCCAAACCCATTTAATTTCTTTAATTTTATTCATCGCGTACCTGATGGATGTACTTTGACATCAGAATCTCTGCTCAAAAATGTATTGCCTTTTAATACGATGTCGATGGCAATGGGTTTACATGCCCGTGTGGGTAACGAAGACACGATCATTGATCATCATGGACGCCGTTTTTCATCTGTAGAGCAAATTAAGCAAACCGTTCGAATTGCTCATGAACTAGGCCGTGAAATTGCCTCAGGAAAAGAAGCCCGTGAAATTTATCGTATTGGGGTGCAATACAACAGTATTGAAGAAACCCTAATCGCAAATGGTATGGCACCCAACCGTAAAGCAGGGCAAAAAGGCGTGCCGCAGCGTAACTAATGTGACAGGGTCTAACGGAATTTAGACCTCAATTGTAGTGCAGCTTATTCGCTTTGATTTTAAAAGTGCGTTGCTGCACTAGCTAAATAGAAATTATAAAAAATACAAGGAGGTCGTATGAATGCACATCAGTATTCAGATCAGATGAGCGATGTTGATACGTCAATCAGTATACCTCGTCGTTATGCATGGCTTGTTTTTGCTTTGACATTTGGTTTGCTCATTTCAGATTACATGTCAAGGCAAGTCTTAAACGCAGTCTTTCCTTTACTTAAAAATGAGTGGTTGCTCAGCGATAGTCAGTTAGGTTTGCTCAGTGGCATTGTCGCTTTAATGGTGGGTTTATTGACTCTGCCGTTGTCATTAATGGCAGACCGTTTTGGACGAGTGAAAAGCTTGGCCATTATGGCGACGTTATGGAGTTTGGCGACTTTAGGATGTGCACTGGCTGAAAATTATGAGCAAATGTTTATTGCTCGTTTTATGGTTGGTGTGGGTGAAGCTGCTTATGGCAGCGTTGGAATCGCGGTGGTTGTGGCTGTTTTTCCACGAGAAATGCGTGCAACACTCGCCAGTGCTTTTATGGCGGGCGGCGTATTTGGCTCGTTTTTGGGTGTGGCTTTAGGTGGTGTACTCGCACAGCATTTCGGTTGGCGTTGGGCTTTTGGAGGCATTGCTTTATTTGGTCTTGTTTTGGCTTTTCTATATCCAATATTAGTGAAAGAAAACAGAATAAACGCGGCCCCTCAAAACAAAAATCGTAGTAAAACCCAGCACATTAAAAGCCCTTTAAAAACTTTATATTCAAGTCGTTCAGTCATTGCCACTTACATTGGTAGTGGTCTGCAATTATTTGTTGGTGGCACAGTGATTGTCTGGATGCCGAGTTATCTCAATCGCTATTACGGCATGAGTACTGACAAGGCAGGTGTGATGGCAGCGGTCATTTTGCTATGTAGTGCAGTAGGCACAATTCTATGCGGCATGTTGTGTGATTATTTGGGCCGTAACTGTCCAGATCGTAAGGTCAGTTTAGCGATTACATACTGCTTGCTCGGTTGTGTTCTTTTATTCATTGCTTTTGCTGTGCCTGCGGGACGTAACCAGTTACTTCTCATCTGCCTCGGAATGTTTATTGCCCTAGGAACCAATGGGCCATCTAGTGCCATGGTAGCCAATCTCACTCATAACTCTGTTCATGGCTCTGCGTTTGCAACACTCACTTTAGCTAACAATTTTCTTGGTTTAGCGCTTGGTCCTTTAGTCGTTGGCAAAGTATCTGATGTGATTGGTTTACATAGCGCATTTCAACTTATGCCATTGGTCAGTATTGCAGCCGCAGCCGTATTTTTTTATGCCAAACGCCATTATCACAAAGATATCGCGCGCTTTGAGCAGCAAGGAATAACTGAGCTTAAAAATCATTCAGGTAACCAAATACAAAAATGCGGGATGAATAACAAATGATGATTCGGCAATTACATATTGATGTATTTTTTGACTTTATTTGTCCTTGGTGTTTGATCGGAAAACGTCAGTTACTGATCGCTATAAATAGATTTTATCAGCTTCATCCCAAAGTCAAAGTAGTTGTGCATTGGCGAGGTGTTCAGCTTATACCTGATTTAGCTGTTGAAGGTGTACCGTTTCAAACGTTTTATTTGAAACGGTTAGGTAGCTTGACAGCAGTTCGTATGAGACAAGAACAGGTCAATAAAGCTGCACATAAAGTTGGGCTCAAGATCGATTTTGAGCAAATTAAACGCATGCCAAATACGGCCAAAGCTCATCGCTTATTTGATAAAGCTTTAAAGATAGGAACTCCTGAGCAGTGTAATGCATTGTTAGAACAACTCTTTGCTGCATATTTTTATGATGGGTTAGACATCGGAAATACCACTACTTTATACAAAATTGCGAAACGCTGTGGTTTTCCGCATGAACTGATCAAAGATTTACTTATTCATGATCATCAAGATTTTATCTCTGCAAGTACAGGAGGTAATGGCGTGCCTTATTTTATTTTTGATCGGGCTTCAGCCTTGGTGGGCGCGCAATCAGCAGATGTACTTTATCAAGCGATGCAAGAAGCACTTTTGGGGCAAGGAGAGTTGATATGACTAATCGATTTGAAGTGCCTTTTGAAAAAATTCCCAATTCAGGTGAGCGGGCTTTTTTAAAAGTTGGAGATAAAACTCTCGCACTATTTAACGTTGCGACTCAATTTTATGCAATCGATGACAGCTGTCCTCATCAGGGCGCATCGCTATTTAGTGGAAGTCTAGAAGGACGAGTGATTCAGTGCTGTGCCCATGGCCTACGCTTTGATTTAACAAATGGCTGTTTAGTTAATTCTGCTCATCTCAAAGTTGCAACCTATCCCGTAGAAGTGATCGAGGACAAGGTATTTATTGTGATGGGTTGTGGGGAAAATCATGAGTAGTTTAGTCCTGAAAAATTTTTCCCAGCGTACAAGAGAATTAGCACCAGGCTTTGTGGTCAGTTCGGTCGTTGCTGCGGCTGCCTGTTTTTTATCAGAGCACTATGGTGCGCCAGTCATGCTATTTGCACTACTGCTCGGCATGAGCGTGAATTTTTTAGCGGCTGAAAGTAAATGTAAGGCAGGTATCGAGTTCACCGCACGTAGTGTGCTGAGGATGGGCATCGCGTTACTCGGCATGCGTATAACTTTAGGACAAATTACCGCACTAGGTTGGCAGCCTGTTGCGTTAGTCGTTACTCTGGTTATTGTCACAATTGCCGTTTCTGTTATTGCCGCTAAAATCTTAGGCTTCCAAAAACTATTTGGCATGCTCACTGGTGGTTCCACGGCAATCTGCGGTGCTTCAGCCGCATTGGCACTATCGGCTGCTTTTCCAAATCATCCGCAAAAAGAAAAAGCGACCTTGTTTACCGTGATTGGTGTGTCAGCACTTTCAACCTTTGCAATGATTGTCTATCCGATGATTGCGAAGTGGCTAGAGTTATCACCACAAGCGGCTGGTGTGTTTCTTGGTGCTACGATTCACGATGTGGCGCAAGTGGTCGGCGCTGGTTATAGCATGTCTACTCAAACAGGTGATACGGCGACTGTAGTTAAACTTATGCGTGTAGCAATGCTGCTTCCAGTAATTGTTTGTGCGGCTATGATTACCCGTATGCAAGGAGCAGATTCAACCGGAGAGCGACCACCATTACTGCCTTGGTTTGCTGTTGGCTTTCTACTACTCGCTTGTATTAACAGTACAGGATGGGTACCAGCGATGGTTCAAAATGGAATTAATGACTTATCACGCTGGTTTTTAGTCATCGCAATTAGTGCTTTAGGGATGAAAACTCAGTTAAAAGAATTAGCATCTGTCGGCATTAAACCAATCCTTTTAATGATCGGCGAAAGCATCTTTTTAGTGGTATTGGTTCTTGGACTTATGCGCTTGTGGTTTTAATTTTAAAAATTAGATTTTTAAGGAAGTTCTGGAGTGGTTCTCCAGCTTTCTTACATTTTAAATGACTTCATTTGGTATCAAACACAAAAGAATTAATTAAGCAGGGCTTTATTGTGATTACGCCACATATTCGGTGACATACCAAACTGGCTAATGAACCAACGCGTAAAAGAACTCGGCATTGAGTAACCTAAAATATCAGACACTTGAGCAAGTGAATAATTTAGATTTTTTAAATAACGAAATACGAGATCTTTGCGTACTTCATTCATTAAATCACTAAAACTCGTCTGAGCTTCTTCTAATCGACGCTGTAAAGTCCGTACATGAATACCATGTGTTTGAGCGACTTGATCAATCGTAGCGCGTCCCATTGGCAAGAGAAGATAAATACTTTTACGAATATCAAAAATCATGGTCGATTCATTGCTATTTTGCAAAATATCTAAATAACGTTGTGCATGGTTAGCCATAGCCAAATTTGCTTGAGGGTTTGTTGTATCAAGTTCGGCTGCCGTACAAACAATACCATTAAAGTCACTACCAAACTCTAGCGCACAGCCAAAAATCCGTCGATGCAGAGTTAAATCATTGGGTGGGTTATGAGTGAAGTGGACACTTAACGGCCGCCATTTTTGCATCATGAGTGCTGCACAAAAACGATGGGTAATTCCTAAAGCAAGTTCTGTGGCTTGGCGACTATATCCGCAATTTGTGGTTATAACTTCTTCTCGAATAACAACCGTATCGTCAATTTCTTCTATATATATTTCAAGTGAGTTATTGAGTAAATTCCTATAACGAACAATCGTTTGTAGCGCTTCTCTCAAAGTATATTGGTAACTTAATAATAAGCTTAGTTCACCAAAATCCGCGATTTCACGTTGTTCAGCCATATGTAAACCGAAAACATCACAATTACTCATCTGGGCTGAGTCTTCAAGCAAGGTAATGGCTTTATCGACAGGAATACGTTGTTTAAGATCGTTCAATTGAGTTTGGCTAAGCCCAACACGTGATAATAAATGGTAGGGATTTAGATCTAATTGCTGAGCAACTGCCAAATAATTTTTTAAAGAGGCGGTATGCGCAAGAGGCACCATTTTATTATCTCCTGTTCTTAATCAGCCATATTCCTTACAGCTCATATCTAGTTATAACTAAAATATCCACATTACAAAAGCTTTTATTTAAGCGCCTAATCATGATGTCGATTCAATTTTAAAGTTATTCTTTTAATTCATTTGTAATTACAAAAACTATTTTAATTAATTTACGAAATTTTAAAAAGATGTGTCGTCAAATGAAAAGTCCGTGACGTCTTATGTACACCATTAACTGAAATGAGCCTTTATTGTGAATGGAGTTTTATAAAAATTCTTAAGCCTCCTAGATGGCAAAATTCACAGGCGTCGAAATGGAAAAAATACAAACTAAAGCAACAATTTTAATTATTCCGGGGTTACGCGATCATGTTCCCGAGCATTGGCAAACGATCTTAGAAACAAAGCTAGCAAAGGTTCGCTCTGTACCACCTGTAGAAACTAATAAACTCAATTGTGAAAATAGAGTTACTGCTATTCAGGCACAACTCGAACAAATACAAGGGCCTGTCATTTTAGTTGCACACAGCGCAGGTGTGCTGATGACAATACACTGGGCTGCAAAATATCAAAGACCAATTCAAGGTGCTTTGCTTGTGGCGCCACCTGACTTAAACGAAAGCTGGCCAGAAAATTATCCAAGTCCAACCGTACTTCATCAAGAAGGATGGAGTTCTTTACCTAATCAAACACTACCTTTCCCCAGCATTTTGGTTGCAAGCACCAATGACCATTTAGCTCGTTATGAAGCTGTAAGTGAAATGGCAGGAAAGTGGGGTAGTCAACTCGTAAATCTGGGGGAAGTGGGACATTTAAACCCTGCATCTGGCTTTGGCTATTGGCCTTTAGCTGAACAATTTATTCAACAGTTAGATCAGGTCGAACAACCAGCCTAGTGCAAAAAATACCTGTTTAGGTAAACCATTTAAAAGCCAATGGATGGCTTTGAGTAATAAGCAATAAATAAGAAAAATCATATTGATAGGGAGATAATATGATGGGTCATTACGTCTATTTAAATCAAAGAAATAATCACGTTTTATATATTCAAAAAATAGGTGTTTCATTAAGCCTAATTTTATTTATGTCTAAAGCAAATGCAGCCAGTTTTGATATTGATAAAGACTGGAAGGTCGATACAAAAACAACATTAAGCTTAGGAGCCTGTTGGAGTACACAAGATCCATCCGTTTCATTACTTTATCGGCCTGACGCAAACAAAATAGGTAAACAAGGCGCTAGCATTGATGTGAATGGTGATGATGGGCGTATGAATTTTAGTAAATATGATGCCATTTCACAGATCATCAGAGGTATAACTGAAGTTAAGCTAAATGGAAAACAGCAGGGTGCGGTCATTAGCACTAAATACTGGTATGACCATGCCTATGAGACAGGACAAGGAGACTTTAAACCCTTTAATGATTCAGCATGGCCAAGGCTCGCAAAGTTCAAAGGTATCGATTTATGGAATGCCTATATATGGAAAGATTTTGAATTGGGCGATGGAAAAAGCATCAATTTAAAATTAGGCAAACAGACTTTAAATTGGGGGAAATCTCAGTTTTTTCAAAACGGTTTAAATTCAGTGAGTGCATTCGATTTTGCTGCAATTAACCGACCGGGTGGTGATGCAAAAGAAAGAATCATTCCAACCGAAATGTTTTCATTCGACACAAGCATTAATAAAAATTTGAAAATAGAAGGGTTCTATCAATTTAAATTTAGACCTTCAGTTGTTGATGGTAACGGAACTTTCTTTGAGATTTCAGACTTTGTGCCCGAAAATGCAGGTCCAGTTCTGATTGCTGGAGGTGGAGATAAATTATCAGATACCGCAATTCGTTTACGTACCTATATTCCACGTACAGAAAGTAGAAAAGCAAAGGACAATGGCCAATATGGTATTGCTTTAAAACAGACATTACCAAGTTTAAAGAATGCTGAGCTAGGTATTTACTATGCGAACTACCATAGCCGTAATGCAAACTTTGATGGAACGGCTGTAACAGCAGCAGGACCCGAACATTTTAATACGGCGAATTATTTTTCTATCTATCCTGAAAATATCAAAATGTTTGGATTAAGTTTGACTGGGAAAGTTGGAACAACAACCGTTTTTAGTGAATTAACCTACAAACCCAATCAACCTTTACAATTAAACGGCACAGACATTGTCTATGCTCAAGTGCTATCGGAAGGAACACCATTTGCACCTCCGGGAAAAACTGTTGAATTAGGTCAATATATTCAAGGATATGTACGCTTACCCGTAACACAATTGTCAGTTGGGGCATCTGACAGCATATTCAATATTTGGGGTGCAAATTCGATGACATGGTCTACAGAGTTTGCCTTAAACCATATTGCAGATATTGGTAATCATCGGTTTGGCCGGACAGGCGCATTTGGCCGTAGTGAGCTGTCAACAGGTGCTTATAATCCTGAAACAGGCGAGTTTAAATGTACGCCGTATGGTACAGCTCATCTTACCAATGCAGAAATAGACAATTTAAATGAACGCTTTTGTAATAAAAACGGATTTTTTAATGAATGGTCATTTGGCTACCGATTACGTGGCGTATTAAATTATCAAGATATTTTACCCTCTACAGTGATTACGCCAAGTCTTAGTTTTAGACATGATGTTTATGGATATAGCCAAAACTTTCAAGAAGGGCAAATGAGTGTAACAGCGGCGCTATCTATGACGTATCAGCAAAAATATACAGCAGAGATTGCCTATAATAACTTTTTTGGTTCTAATGAATTTAGCACGATAGATGATCGAGATTTTGTATCATTAACATTTAAAGCTAATTTTTAGTTCGATTATTTTATAAAAATATATAGAAATACTCGTTATAAATGAGATTTAGACGTGGAGGATAACTTTTGAAATTTAGATCAAAAATTGATTGGTGGCTTTTATTAATATTTGTTGTGATCACTGCCAATATTATTTTTAAAATTTATCAAGAAGTTCATCATTCTTCTATAGGCACCAATTTTTCGCATCTCATAATTTATAGTTTAGTTATTGTAGTTATTTGGTTCCCAATCTTTAGCACTTACTATGTGGTAGAAAATAGTACATTAGTCATTAAGAGTCTGGTTTTCCGTTGGAAAATTAATATTGATGATATTATCCAAATAGAACCGACGCATAACCCACTTTCATCTCCAGCACTATCGCTAGATCGGCTTAAAATTAGTTATATGAAAAATGGAAGAGTAGCAAAGGTGATGATTTCGCCAAAAGATAAAGAGGGCTTTTTAAATACTTTACGTAAAAATCCGTATAACAAGTTTTAGTCTGAAGCTTTTGAAGTTAATGGCTAAATTGATCTGCGTGTCTAGAAAACACTAGTTATGTATTAAAAGTTTAAAAATATGGACGGTATTCCTTAGTATAGTTAAATAAATAAACTATAAGTCTCTCTTCTAAAGCATTACCCTATGCTTATTGCGAAAAATAAGAATTGGAGATAAAGGATGCTTATACGTTTTTTACTGCCGATTTTAGGCACGACCGTTGTAGTTCTAGTTACAGGGTGTGCTTCATCCTCTCAATATCCAATTACAGAGAGTTATGGACCAGATCCAAAATTACCTGAACCAAAAACAAGTTTAATTCCAACCGTAAATATAGCACCTGCACAGGGTTGGCCGAGTGGGGCTATGCCAACTCCAGCAGATGGTTTAAAAGTAAAAGCATTTGCTAAAGGACTTGAACACCCACGCTGGCTCTATGTACTACCAAATGGTGATGTACTAGTCGCTGAAACAGATGCTCCGCCTAAACCAGAAGACAGCAAAGGCATTAAAGGTAAAATCATGACGTTTGTGATGAGACGGGCAGGCTCATCTCATCCAAGTGCTAACCGTATTACTTTACTCCGTGACACTAATGGAGACGGAGTTGCTGATAAAAAAACGGTATTTCTTCAAAACTTAAACTCACCATTTGGTATGGCTTTAGTAGGTAATAACTTATATATAGCCAATACAGATGCACTCATACGTTTCCCTTATCAAGAAGGAGAAACACAGATTACTGCGAGCGGAACTAAAGTATTAGACTTACCGGGCGGTCCTTTAAATCATCATTGGACCAAAAATGTCATTGCTAACCGTGAAGGTACCAAGCTCTACATTACCGTCGGTTCCAATAGTAATGTTGGCGAAAATGGTTTAGATCAAGAAAAAGGCCGTGCACAAATTACAGAGTTTGATATTGCAAGCGGTCAGTCTCGTCCATTTGCAACAGGACTGCGTAATCCAAATGGTATGGCTTGGCAACCTCAAAGCGGTAAATTATGGACGGTTGTAAATGAGCGCGATGAAATTGGTAGTGACCTAGTACCCGATTATATGACATCGGTACAAGATGGCGCTTTTTACGGCTGGCCTTATAGTTACTATGGTCAACACGTAGATGTGCGAGTTAAACCACAAAATCCAGCAATGGTCGCTCGTGCAATTAAACCTGACTATGCACTAGGCAACCATACGGCTTCTTTAGGTCTTACATTTTATGCAGCCGAGCTGATGCCACAATTTAGAGGTGGGGCATTGATCGGGCAGCATGGTTCTTGGAACCGCAAGCCTCACAGTGGTTATAAAGTCATTTTTGTACCATTTAGAAGTGGTCAACCTTCTGGTCCACCGCAAGATATTTTGACTGGATTCCTCAGTGATAAGGGTAAGGCTTATGGACGTCCAGTTGGGGTGGCAATAGATTTTTCGGGTGCCGTGTTAGTTGCAGATGATGTAGGCAATACAATTTGGCGTGTTTCACCTGTCGCTGAAACAACCTATGAGACTCCATATAAAAAATAAATAGCTTTTACTCGGTTGATGTCTTCATTATTTTGATTTTATTTTGATATTTTAAAATAACTAACTAATTTATCCTTATTTTAGATTGATTAGTTAGTTTTATTTATCCATCTATCTTTTAGTTTGAGTTAAATGGGGTTCTTTTTACAATTAATAATTAAATTTTGTTAGCATGCGCCGTATAGATAAAAAGAATTGTTGATATGAATTATGACCGATCAATTAAGAGCAAGATTTGAAAATTTAGAGCTTAATGCAGGTTTAGGAAAAATTAGTGCTTTTATTTCCATGGCATTAAGCCTACTTTGCCTTTTCGGTGCTTTATGTTTTTTATTTCCCAGTGTGCTGACAACCCCAGAGTTACGTCCACTTTATGCAAAGCACTATAGCCTTTTTTATTATGGACTAATCACAGGCATTATTATTAGCGCTGGTTTTGGAGCATTTAGTGCAATCATACGACAAAATCGATATGGCTTTTATGGTTTATGTTTTGCACTCATAGCAGCAGTATTAGGCTGTGGTGTTATTCATGCTCCAGTCATTCCAAGCGTACCATTTTATGCAGGCATTGATTATTTTGTACTTACCTTAGTCATTTTGGCTTTCATTTTTATACCACTTGAGGGTTTTTTTGCGAAAAATCCTGAACAAAAGATCTTAAGAGTAGGATGGGTGACCGATATGAAATATTTCATGGTCAGCCATATTGGTATTCAACTATTTAGCTTCTTAACGGTTATGCCAATTCAATATTGGATTACGCATTTACCTGATAATCCAATTGTGCCATACGTTCAAGCTCAGCCAATTTGGCTACAGTTTATTGAATTGCTTATTGTGGTCGATTTTACGGTGTATTGGTTACATCGTGCTATGCATGAAGTTAACTTTTTATGGCGTTTTCATGCGATTCATCATTCGACTGAGTATATGGATTGGTTAGCATCTTCCCGTTTACACGTTGTTGAAGTTTTAATGACTCGTTTTATTGCGACCTTACCGATTTTCCTTTTAGGTTTTCATACTTCTGCTGTTTTTGCCTATTTAATTTTTATTTCGTTTCACGCGATTTTTATTCATTCCAATGTACGTTTTCGCTTTCCATATCTACGTTGGTTTATCGCAACACCGGAATTTCATCATTGGCATCATTCTTCAGAAAAACCTGCGATTGATAAAAATTACGCTGCTTTTATTCCGCTCTATGATGTCTTATTTAAAACTGTATATATGCCGAATCACTTGGCAAGTGTTTATGGAACGGTTGGCTATAAAATTCCAAATAGCTTTGTAAAACAGTTTACGTGGCCATTTAAAAAGTATATAAAACGCTTTTTAAAACGCTGGCGTGACCAGTAAATGTTAAAAAAAGCCTCAGTTCGAGGCTTTTTTATATGGTTATTTATTTTTAAAATTTTTAAAAATCATGAAAAGGGCAACAAGTGACAATAAGACAATAAAACAAATATAACTATTTGCTGTATGCATCAGCCCAACTTTCCCTACAAAATATCCAGCTAAAATTGCAGGAATACTAAAAGCCAAATAACTTTCCACAAAAAATGCAGCCATAAGGCCTGCACGTTCTTCTGGAAGAGCCAGCGGCATTACACTACGAATGGCTCCCATAAACGCCGTACCAAAACCAATTCCAGTAATAATTGAACCTAGAAATAACACAACTGCATTTGTAAGATTAATTGCTAAAAATAAAATGATTGAACCAATAGCAATTGAAAGAGTACCAGTTAATAAAATACGGAAATTTGTCGATTTTCTAAGCGTTAATATACCTACTGCACCAGAAAGGGCGAGCGCCATAAACATAATACCATTTAGCCATGCCGATGAAGTATGGAAAATTTTTGCCAGTAAAGATGGCATAAGTGACAAGAAGAAACCACTGACCATCCAAAGTGCAATATTAATAGGGCTAATACTTAATAAAGCACTTTTCGTTTGTGGAGGAATAGCCATCGCGGGTCTCAAAGAAGCAAGTGCACCAGTTCTTTTTGGGACTGTCTCTGGAGTAAGAAAACTTAAAATAAGTTCACAAATAAGAAGAAAGCATAGAAACTCAAAAACAAGCTGTAACGGGTGAGTGGAGAGTTGCAAGATAGAACAGGTCAGAAAAATCCCGACAGCCATACCAACCATTGGTGCAATACTATTAATCAGTGAGCCATGAAGCTTACCAAAATCTAAAATTGCTGCACCTATAGCTGAAACAGCAAGCCCAGTTGCGATGCCTTGTAAGCCTCGTGCAATAAATAACATCGCAACATCTGAAGCGTACAAGAAGAAGCTCATTGAAATAATTTGCAGAGAAATGGCTGCAATAATGACTGGTCGACGCCCAATATAGTCAGACAGAGAACCAATAATCAGTAATGATCCCAGCAGGGTAAAAGCATAAGTTGCAAAAATTAGAGTCAATGTGACAGGTGAAAATTGCCATATCTGTTGGTATAGGCGGTAGAGCGGCGTTGGTGCACTAGATGCAGCCATAAATGTCATGAGCGTAATAGTATTGAGTGCCAATGCACTTGCAGCATCTAATTTAAAAACAGCTCTTGACCGTTTTGAACTTGAATTGTTCATATAACATGAATAACATAAAAGCGAATATTTAGCTTTTATACATTATTTTGACGCTAAAGCAAATCTTTAGCTTTAGTGTATTTTGTATATAGATATAAATATTTATAAATTTTTATCCCTTTACAGAGTTTATAAATGGCAAAAGTTGTTAGTGGATTACGCCCTGGTGGTCGCAGTGAGAGAATACAAACTGCGGTACATAATGCTGTAAAAGAATTACAAAAAGATTTCGAGCAAAGCCAAATTACAATTCCAATGATTGCAGCACAAGCAGGGGTAACTCCTTCAACTATTTACCGTCGATGGGGTGATATCAACCAACTGTTTTCAGATGTAGCTTTAAATGAACTCAAACCAGACATGGAACCTAAAGATTTAGGTTCATTTAAACGAGATATCACAGCTTGGGTTGAACAATATTTTGAAGAGTATTCTTCCGAAGTCGGTCAAGATTTATTGCGAGATGTGCTCTATACATCAAATTCTGATTCTAATGCCCGTATGTGTGAAAGTTTAATTATTCAACAACTCGATATTATTCAAAATCGTGCAAAATTAAGAAATGAGTTCACTATACCAAACCAAGAAATTATCGAAACTGTAATTGCACCCATGTTATTTCGGATTCTATTTACCAATCAGGAACTAAATTTGGATTATGTACATAGTCTTTTAAAACGCCTATTCGTTTAAGCATATAAGCCTCTTCGTTTTTTAGATGAAAATGGCTAATTTAAATAGCGGAATATATAGGCTTTTGTTTTTATTAAATAATTATATATCAATTTTTCTTATTATTTAAAAATTAAATTCTCATAATTTAAAATAAACATGAAGTTACTTTAATCATTTATTATTGAAATGTGCATTTAGTTAGTTCCAAAATTAGATTTAAAAGTCTTTAGCTAAATCACTAACAGAATAAATTTAATAATAAACATATTCTTATGAGATTTAATAATAGTTTTTATCAAATTTAATTGTTAAATAGTGCAGTGAAATATGAACTTTATATACAAAAAATTACATGATTTTTGGTTTTAACATTTTTTAAATTTATGACACAGGGTGTTTTTTATTCTTTACAATGGCTTCACTTCCTTTAAAGCAGCTTGTGGTGCCCGCTTTATATTTTATTTTTTTATCCCCATCGAACAGGTATTTAGATAATGGATTTCAATACCCTTGACCAAGAAACGGTACAGAAAAAACAGAAATTTCACCAAATTTTGTATGTACAGGTCATATTTGCAATTATTTTAGGCGTTTTAATTGGTCATTTTTACCCTGAACTTGGACAGAGCTTAAAACCGCTTGGTGATGCATTCATCAAAATCGTTAAAATGATTATTGCTCCCGTAATCTTTTTGACTGTGGTCACTGGTATTGCCAGCATGACGAACATGAGTCGTGTCGGGCGTGTGACTGGTAAAGCAATGCTGTATTTCATTACTTTCTCAAGTCTTGCACTTGTGGTTGGTATGATTGTGGCAAACATCATTCAACCGGGTAAAGGTCTAAACATTGACCCAGCAACCTTAGTCAGCGATAAGGTAAATACTTACGTTGAGAAGGCTCATGCCACCAATATTACTGACTTCTTTATGAATATTATCCCGCAAACACTGGTAAGTCCGCTTGCTGGTGGTGAAATTTTGCAGGTTCTATTTGTGGCAGTACTATTTGGTATTTCTTTAGCTGCTTTAGGCGATCGTGCACGTCCAATCACTGATTTCCTAAATAACTTAACGGCACCAGTTTTCTACTTGGTTGGAATGTTAATGAAACTTGCGCCAATTGGTGCTTTTGGAGCTATGGCATTTACTATTGGTGCTTATGGAATCGAATCAATCGGTAATTTATTACTATTGATTATGACTTTCTATATTACAGCTGTACTGTTCGTACTAATCATTTTAGGTGCAGTGGCACGTTACAATGGCTTTTCAATTATTGCTTTAATTCGCTATATCAAAGACGAGCTTTGGTTAGTCTTAGGTACAAGTTCATCTGAAGCAGCTTTACCGTCTTTAATGGATAAAATGCAAAAAGCAGGCTGTGAAAAATCTGTAGTGGGCCTAGTCATTCCGACAGGTTATTCATTTAACCTTGATGGTACTAACATTTATATGACCATGGCTGCTTTATTTATTGCACAAGCATGTAATGTGGACTTATCCATTAGTGAACAACTTGCATTACTTTTAGTGGCAATGGTGAGTTCAAAAGGTGCAGCAGGGGTAACGGGTGCAGGCTTTATTACACTCGCTGCTACTTTGTCAGTTGTCCCATCTGTACCTGTGGCAGGTATGGCGCTCATTTTAGGTATCGACCGTTTTATGTCTGAGTGTCGCGCATTAACTAACTTAATTGGTAATGCATGCGCAACAATTGTTGTTGCTCGTTGGGACAAAGCTCTGGACAAGGACGTTCTAGATAAAGCATTAGGTAAATCTAAAACGAATTAATTATTTAAAATTTTAATTCGAAATAAAAAACCTGTAGCAATTGGCAATTTGGGAGAGGCGCCATGCTACAGGTTTTATTATATCTAGTCGAAAATTTAATTTAAAAAAACTATCTTGTATGTAAATGCTTAATTATGGGAGGCCAATATAAAATTTTCACAAACTCTCATATAGATCTACTTTGAAAACAGAACTTTTAAGTTGCCTATACTGAAAATAGTATATGCAAAACAGCTCAAGTTTACGCTTTTAAGTGATCCTCAAATTCTTCACCTAATTGCATTGCTAAAGCATTACCTGCCAAATCACACGTGACTAAGCCATACTCTTTTTTAAAACTGAAAGTGAAACCTTTTCCATCGGCCAAGTTTTTAACCGAATACCCTAATTTTTCTAACCAAATACGGAACGCAATTAAATTTTTAGCTTTAACAACCTTTTTCACGTGAGAACTCCTTCTTCTATCCGTGTCTTACACCTTATTTATTAATAGGGATTTACCTAGATTTTTTAAAGGGGGAAAACTTTGTTTTATTTTGCAACTTGTAAAAAAAGTAAAATAGATAATGTAATCTCTTTCACTTTATAAAATTATTCGGTTTTTATGTAATCAATTTATGTTTGTTTAAAATTTAACTAATTGTTTTTTATATAAATTTAAAAATATAAAGTTTGGGGTAAAATTTAATCAAAACAAGTTAATTTAAAATCAATAAATGTAAAAAATAATTTCATGAAACACGCGCTATTCAAAAAGATACAGTTTTTAAAACTGAACTGTATCTTTCTATAAATCCGATTAACTTAGAAATTATCTTTTAAACTACGTAAATGAGCGAACTCTTCCACACTTTCAGCACGTAAAAATGGATTAGTAGCCAATTCTAGTTCAATACTACTTGGCAAAGTAATTTTACCTTCTTTGCGAAGTATGCGGACTTGTTCTGCACGTTCTTGTAATGCGTGGTTTTCAGGTTCAACACTTAAGGAAAATTCAGCATTGGAGAGTGTATATTCATGTGTACAATAGACTTTCGTTGTGGTTGGAAGAGCTGCGAGTCGATTTAAAGAGTGATACATTTGCTCTGCCGTACCTTCAAATAGTCGGCCACACCCCATTGCAAACAAAGTATCACCACAAAAGAGGGCATTCAGTTCCTCAATAAAATACACAATATGCCCTAAGGTATGACCTGGTGTGGCAATAATCTCTGCCTTTAAATCATTAAATTTTAAATGGTCATCATGTTGAAGGGGATGAGTAATACCAGGAATTTTGCTTAGCTCATCTCTTGGGCCATATACAGCCAAAGTGGAGTTAGCCGTTAAATCTGCAACGCCACCGATATGATCTTTATGCCAGTGAGTAAGCCAAATTTGCTTTAAGGTTAAATGATGGTCATTGCAAAATTGAGTGACTAATCCACCTTCTGTTGGATCCACAGCAACAGCTTCATGAGTTTCAGTATCTTCTAAAATCCAGATATAGTTTTGTAGGGCATTTTGCACATCAATAAAATGAATTCTATAACGCATTGTTTTATCCTGAAACCAAATCCAAAGAGTAACCACTAATTTTGATGATAACAGAAAATGGCATTAAGCCATGTACTCAACTTTTTAATAACAGGAGACTATAAAAACAAAAAGCCCCCGTTTAGGGAGCTTTCTATATAAATGACTTAGCGTATCTTAGAGAGCCAGTTGCCTAAAGTCTGTACAATCTGTACCAAAAGCAAGAGGATAATCACTGTTAAAATCACAACGCTTGTATCAAAACGTTGATAGCCATAAGAAATGGCTAAGTCACCAATACC
The DNA here is from genome assembly GCF_000292385.1 of Acinetobacter sp. GG2. NCBI lineage: Bacteria > Pseudomonadati > Pseudomonadota > Gammaproteobacteria > Moraxellales > Moraxellaceae > Acinetobacter > Acinetobacter sp. GG2. Next base: position 125,008 of record NZ_ALOW01000037.1, on the reverse strand, counting down.
ACCAGCACCAACTGCACCAGCCATAGCGGTTGCACCAATAAGGCTAATCGTAGCAGTCGTCAAGTTCAAAATAAGAGAACTACGAGCTTCAGGTAAAATAAAGCGTGAAATAATCTGCCAAGGTGTTGCACCCATTGCTTGAGCAGATTCGATAATTCCTTCATTTACTTCAAGTAGGGAAGTTTCAATAAGTCGGCCCATATATGGTCCAACATAAATCGTTAAAGGAACGATTGCCGCCCATGTACCAATTGAAGTGCCTACCAAGAACTTGGTGAGTGGAATAACTGCAATAAGTAAAATAATAAATGGCAGAGAACGCAATGCATTTACAATTGGGTTAAGCAAATGATAAATGAATCTGTTTGGTAAGATCCCTTCTGGGCGAGTTACAAGCAGAATAATGCCTTGGATGAAGCCCCAAATACCACCAAATATAAGCGCAAAGAACACCATATTAAAGGTTTCTTGTAATGCAGTTACAAACTGGTCCATAGAAAGGGAACTTTGCCAGAAAGGCTGAGTAAGTTCAGTTAACCATTGTACGATTAAATCTCTCATACTTGATCTCCTGATTGAACTACGCTCACTTCATTTTTCTCTAAAAACTCAATCGCTTGACCGATCAACTGCGGGTCACCTAAAAGCTGTACAAACATTTGACCAATCACTGTGCCATTAATTTCAGTCATATTGGCAAATAAGATATTTAAACTAATATCATATTGTTTAATAAGTGACTGAATCACAGGTTCTTGAGCCGAACGCCCTAAGAATTGTAGGCAATAGATGCTGTGGTGATGTTGATTTTCTAATTGATTTAGAATGTTAACTGGCAACTGCTGATGTAAGACAGTTTGTATAAAGTTTTTAGTTGTTGGATGCTGAGGATTACTAAAAATATCAATAGTTGAGCCTTGCTCAATCACTTTACCAGCTTCCATAACTGCAACATGGTCACAAATAGATTCAATGACATCCATTTCATGAGTAACCATAACAATTGTGATTTTCTGTTCTTGATTGATTTTCTTTAAAAGCTCTAGAACTGATTGAGTAGTTTGCGGATCTAGTGCAGATGTGGCTTCATCACATAATAAAATTTTAGGATGATTTGCCAAAGCACGAGCAATACCAACACGTTGCTTTTGACCGCCAGACAGTTCATCTGGATAGGCATCTTTTTTATGCTTAAGATCAATAAACTCTAATAATTCATTTAAACGCTTTTCACGTTCTGCTTTTTTGTAATTTAGCAGGCGCATTGGCATTTCGATATTTTCAGCAACTGTTTTGGTTTGAAGCAAATTGAAATGCTGAAAAATCATACCAATATTTGCACGCTCCTGACGTAATGAACGTGCATCTAAAGCAGTGAAGTCCTTTTGATTAATAATAATCTGACCTTCATTTGGTCGTTCAAGTAAATTAATCAGGCGAATTAAAGTACTTTTACCTGCACCACTATAGCCAATAATGCCGAAAATACTGCCCTCTGGAATCTCTAAATTGATTTGATCGAGTGCGCGTATGGTTTGGCTTTTGAGCTGATAGTGCTTTGAAATGTTTTTAAATTGAATCATATCGTCAGAAACTATGCTTGAAAGAAAAAACAGGCAAAGATAATTTGCCTGTTTCACGTTTGGGCTATTATATTACTATTTAGCTTCTGAGAGATAGCTGATTGGTTTGTCTACGTCAACTTTTGTTCCACCAAAGTGTTCTTCAATGTATTTTTTAACAGCTGCAGTGTGGTAAAGCTTACCAACTTTTTGCAAGACAGGATCATTTTTACGTGATTCAGCAGTTGCTAGAACGTTGACACTAAGTTTTGAGATTTGATCAATAGGTTCATAGAACATAGAATCTTTGAGTACGTTTAAACCTCCCTCGAGTGCTATGGTATTATTTAATACAACTGCATCAAATTCATTTTTAAGACGTAATGCAGTTTCCATTTTGATTGGTTTGATGTTGATCTTTTTAGGATTTTCGATAACATCAATTGGACTGCCCTGAATAGGATTATAGTCAGCTTTAAGCTTGATTAAGCCAGCAGTTTGTAACAAGAGTAGCGCACGAGATTCGCTGGCAGCATCATCCGGGATTGAAATAATTGCACCTTCAGGAAGTTCTTCAATTTTTTTGTATTTACTTGAATAAATCCCCATTGGCTCAATATAAGTGGTAGAAACCGCTGCAATCTTATCCGGGTTTGAATTATTAAATACAGTAAGATAAGAATAAGCTTGGAATGCGTTCAAATCTACTTCTTTATTTGCAACTGCTGTATTCATTGAAACGGAATCTGAGAAGTTTTTTACTTCTAACTTCAGTCCAGCAGCTTGGGTTTCAGGTAAAGATGCGATATAACGCCAAATGTCAGCATCCGAACCTGTAGAGGCAATTACTACCTTTTGTACTTTGGAACTATCATTGTTTTGTTCGGCTTGTTGAGCATTTTCTTGTTTGCTACATGCTGTCAATAATACTACTGACATGCTTAAAAAAAGGCTGATCAGCTTTTTCATTTAAAAAAGTCCTGATTAAGATATAGAACAATAACGATTGATCTATATCAATATGAAAAGAGAGGAGTTGGAATTACAACTAGTCTAAACTCTGTGATCTTTTTCTGGGGTTCCATAATTTGCTTGCATATTTTGGCTATAACAGAGGGTAATTGTTTAATAAACAAAAACTGTTTCCCCAAACAGTTCATCCCCAACAGTAGCCAAACGAGCATTCATAAATTTAGAATATTAAAAAACTCTCTACAGGCATAATTTGTAGAGCAAGTCTTTATGGAAATTATTAAAACAGCAGTGTCTGATGACAGTTACAACTATGTACTAATGATAGCAATAAAAATGTAGTTGATATAGAGGGCTTTTTTCTATTTGTTGATATCTTAATAAATCTTCTAAAAAATTTATATCATTTTCTTCTATTGGCGCACAAAATAAAAAAAGCTTCCTAAATAGGAAGCTTTTTTTTGCTAACTTTTATTCAGCTTTTTCACGTGCAATCGCGCGGTAACCGATGTCACTACGGTATTGCATACCTGTGAAAGTTACTTGGCCGCATACTTCTAAAGCATTAATTTGTGCTTCAAGAACGCTGTCACCTAAAGCAGTTACGCAAAGTACACGTCCACCAGAAGTCACAATGTGACCATCTTCACGAGTTGCAGTACCTGCGTGGAAGATTTTAGTATCTTCAGGTGATTGGCCGATACCAGAAATCACATCACCTTTACGTACGCTATCTGGGTATCCTTCTGCTGCAAGTACAATACCGATTGACTTACGCTCATCCCACTCAGCTTCTTTTGGTAAATTACCTGCAATACCTGCTTCAACCAAATCAACAAGAGATGATTTTAAGCGCATCATGATTGGTTGAGTTTCAGGGTCACCAAAACGGCAGTTAAATTCAATTACGCGTGGTTGACCTTGCTCATCAATCATTAAACCAGCATATAAGAATCCAGTGTAAACATGTCCGTCAGCCGCCATACCATCAACAGTTGGACGCATAATTTCAGTCATTACGCGCTCAAAAACATCTGGAGTTACAACTGGAGCAGGAGAGTAGGCACCCATACCGCCAGTGTTTGGACCTTGGTCACCTTCAAAAATACGTTTATGATCTTGTGAAGTTGCCATTGGTAAAATATTTTTGCCATCAATCATACAAATGAAAGAAGCTTCTTCACCAGCAAGGAACTGTTCAATTACAACGCGTGAACCAGCATCACCAAATTTGTTACCTGCAAGCATGTCATCAATTGCTGCAAAAGCTTCTTCGTTGGTCATTGCAACGATTACGCCTTTACCAGCAGCAAGGCCGTCAGCTTTAATAACGATTGGTGCACCATTTTTTTCAACATAAGCTTTAGCTGCATCAACTTCAGTAAATACATCGTAAAAAGCAGTTGGAATGTTATGGCGTTTTAAAAAGTGCTTAGCAAATGCTTTTGAGCCTTCAAGTTGTGCTGCATATTGAGTCGGTCCCCAAATTTTTACACCCGCTTCACGTGCAGCATCTACTACACCATTTACTAACGGTGCTTCTGGACCAACAACAACGAGTTCAACATTATTTTCTTTAGCAAAAGCAATAATTGCTGGGTTGTCTAAAATATCAAGTTGAACGTTAACGCATTTTTCTTCTGTTGCAGTACCAGCATTACCAGGTGCAACAAAAACTTGAGTAACTTTGGCATCTTGCGCGATTTTCCATGCTAAAGCATGCTCACGACCACCACTACCTAAAACTAAAATATTCATTTTTAATTTGTTCCTTAACTTTAATCCTTTTTCATCCCCCTCTATTTCTCGAAGTGGAGAGATAGTTCCATTATTGTGGAAAACCCTCCTGAATAAAAGGAGGGTTAGGGAGGACTAAATTTAAATTAGTGGCGGAAATGGCGCATACCAGTGAAGACCATTGCAATACCAGCTTCATCAGCTGCTGCAATGACTTCTTCATCACGCATAGAACCACCTGGTTGAATAATGCATTTAATGCCAGCTTTAGCCGCATTATCAATACCGTCACGGAACGGGAAGAATGCATCAGATGCCATAACAGCGCCTTCAACAACCAAACCAGCATGTTCTGCTTTAATTGCAGCAATACGCGCTGAGTTAACACGGCTCATTTGACCCGCGCCTACACCAATAGTTTGACGGTTTTTTGCATAAACAATAGCGTTTGATTTTACATATTTCGCAACTTTCCATGCGAAAATAAGGTCATCAATTTCTTGTTCAGTAGGTGCACGTTTAGTAACTACTTTAAGATCATCTTTAGTGATCATGCCCAAGTCCTGGTCTTGAACAAGTAAGCCACCGTTAACGCGTTTATAGTCAAGTTGTGGAGCGCGTGCATCAATTGCAGGTAATTCGCCACATACTAAAACACGAACATTTTTCTTCGCACCAGTTACTTCAAGTACGCCATCAGCAATACTTGGAGCAATAATAACTTCAACGAATTGACGGTCAACAATTGCTTGAGCAGTTGCAACATCTAACTCGCGGTTAAATGCAATAATGCCACCAAAAGCAGATTCTGGATCTGTTGCATAAGCTAAATCATAAGCAGCTTTAATGCCGTCTAAAGAAACCGCAACACCACAAGGATTAGCATGTTTTACAATTACACAAGCTGGTTTAGCAAATGATTTAACACATTCAAGTGCAGCATCTGTGTCAGCAATGTTGTTATAAGACAATTCTTTGCCTTGTAATTGTTTTGCTGTAGAAACAGATGCTTCTTTTGCAGTTGCTTCAACATAGAAAGCAGCAGATTGGTGTGGGTTTTCACCGTAACGTAAGTCTTGTGCTTTATTTAATTGAGTGTTGAACGTACGAGGGAATAAATCAGCTTCACCTTCGGTCTTACCAACGCGAGCGCCTAAGTAAGAAGCGATCATGCCGTCATATTGAGCAGTATGTTCAAATGCTTTAACAGCTAAATCGAAGCGTGTTTCATAAGAAAGTGAACCAGCAGCTTTTAATTCGTTAATCACTGTATCGTAATCTGAAGCATTTACAACAATACCCACAGAAGCGTGGTTTTTAGCAGCAGCACGAACCATTGTTGGACCGCCGATGTCGATATTTTCGATAGCATCAGCAAGTGAGCAGTTAGGTTTAGCAACTGTAGCTGCAAATGGATAAAGGTTGACTACAACTAGATCGATTGGATCAATGTTGTGTTCTTGCATAACTGCTTCGTCTAGACCACGACGAGCTAAAATGCCGCCATGAATTTTGGGATGTAGTGTTTTTACACGGCCATCCATCATTTCTGGGAAACCAGTATGTTCAGATACTTCAACAACAGCAATGTTATTATCTTTAAGCAACTTATATGTGCCGCCTGTAGATAATAATTCTACCCCTAAAGCTGCAAGGTTTTGAGCAAATTCGACAATTCCTGTTTTGTCTGATACAGAAATCAAAGCACGTTTAATAGTCATGATGTTCAAGTCAACAATTTCAAGTCTACGGATTAAAACCAATTAGAAGCATAAAAAAATGCCCACGACGTCGTGAGCATTTTATCATTTATTCACTCATTAAACCGTGAGCTTTTAACTTTTTGCGTAAAGTGCCGCGGTTTAGTCCAAGAATTTCTGCAGCACGTGTTTGGTTGCCACGAGTATATTCAAGAACTACAGATAAAAGAGGTTTCTCCATTTCTGCTAGCACCATGTCATATACCTGAGATGGTTGCTCACCTTGCAATTGTGCAAAATAATGACGAACTGCGCGATCCACGTGGATGCGAAGAGCAACATCAGATTGTGCAGTAAAAATAGGAGATTTGCTATTCATGCGAGTTAATCCGAAAATCAAATACTAGCTTGGGTAAAGTAGTATATAAATGTGGTCTAAAATACGGAGTCCTGTTTTAGATCCTAAAACAGTGACTCTAAAACATAAGAACAATTAGCTTGCCATAAATCTTCGTATTGAGTAAAAAATAAGCGTAACAATAGTTAAATATTTGTTACAGCCCCCTCAAAAACAAAAAAAGTTAGGCTATGCGCTTAATTTAGAAAAGCACACATGCTTAACAGTATATTTTTTGAATTGAGAGCGAGGAGTATATGAGTCAAAGCTTTCGTGGCGCGTATCATACCATTGTCTAGGAAAAAGTGAGCAAATTAACTGCATTTTTTTTTATTTTTTTTTCACTTTTTTTACAATTTAGGGGTGGACAATTTCTAATCGATAATTTAGTAAGCTCTTTTTGCTTTTATTTAAGACAAATTGGAATCTAAAAGGTGTATTGGTTGGAATACGTTGAATTCCACGTAAATTTTCTACCAAGTACTGATTAGGTGTGAAAATGATTTGTTCTTGATCAGTTTGTGAACCAAAACTGAGTTTTAGGCTTGGTAGCTCAATACTTTTATTATTTTGATTGACCAAAACACCTGAAACTTGAGTATGTTCTGAATCAATTCTACGTAGTTTCACTTTCTCTATATTAAGAAGTTCGTATTGTTCAGCTGACTTACTGCAATGCAAAATTTCGCATACATAATTAAATGCATGACTAATAGCAGGACTCTGTTGCATGAGTTTTGGGTTAAACCAGAGAATCTGAAAAGTGAAAACCAAAATCAGAATCAGATTTGCCGAACTCCAAAGCGTATAATATAACCAACTATGTTTTTTACCATGATCTTGTTCGGGGGAGGTTGCTTGCTCTGCTAAGTTGAGATTCGGTAGTGCATTGATTGGTTCATTATGAAAGTAATTTAAATTATTTAAATATGTCAGAAGATCAATATTAGAGTTTTCAACTTTTTGATCAAAGATATCTAAAACATGAGAGTGAGTCATATATCGTGTTTGAATAGAACCATTGGCTAAAACAGATAAGTTTGTTGGTTCTGGTAGTTCAACACTAACCAAGTTGGTAAGAGCATTAAAATTTAAATTACATTTAGGGCAACAAACCATACCCTGAGCAACAGTTAACTGGGTAAGAGAAACTTTATAAACTGTTAAACACTTAGGGCAGCGGGTTTGTTTTTCATTCATGAGTTAAATAGTCTCAGTTTATTGTTTTGCGTTTTCCTGAAATGCGACACCAATTTTCTTCGCGCTTTTCAATATCTAATATATCAAAAAATTCAGAATAAACACCTGAAACATCAGCAACTTGCTCTTCAATTACACCAGCAAGTGCGAACTCACTATCAGATTTAACTAATTTTGCAAACTCTGGCGCAAGTGCCATCAAAGGGCCTGCTAAAATATTTGCAACTAAAACATCTGCTTGTTGAGGTTTGAATTCTTGATCAAACTCTTCAGGGAGGCCAACATATAAACCATCTAGAACGCCATTGAGCTCAGCATTTTGTTTTGTTGCTAAAACAGCTTGCGGATCAATATCTGTCGCATAGACTTTTTTAGCACCTAATAATAAAGCTGCAACACCTAAAATGCCTGAACCACAACCATAATCAATTACGATTTTATCTTTAACATCAGTTTTGCCTAACCATTGTAAGCATAAGAATGTACTTGCATGGTTACCTGTGCCGAAAGCTAGACCTGGATCAAGTTTAATATTGGTCGCGTCTGCTTCTGGTGGCTCTAACCATTCAGGTACGATCCAGAATTTTTCCCCAATTTGAATAGGTTCATAATAATCCATCCATGCGCGTTCCCAAACTTGGTCTTCAAGTTCTTCATGACGCATTGGCACATCTGGAAGTTGAGCTTTTAAGAAAGCTTCTAATGTATCGACATCGATTGGGTCTTGTTCGTCTTGTTGATAGATACCTGTAACAATGACTTTATTCCATAAAGGTGTTTCGCCTGGTAATGGTTCAAGTAGAGCCTGATCTTCGGCATCATCCAGAGTTACGCTTACCGCACCTAGAGACATTAAAAGTGTTTCTGTGAATTCAACTTGTTCTTGATCAACGGTAATGTGTATTTGTAACCACTTCACGAAAAGGACCTAAAATTTTATTTAAAGGCCTATTGTAGCCGACTAGAGTACTTTAAAAAAGAAAACGGCCCATCTTTAATGGACCGCTTTTGAAAATGATGATGTGGTATAGAAGAAAATTAAGTGATTTCTTTATACCTTAAGTCAAAACTATATTAAGGAGCAGGGGCTTTAAACTGTAATTTGCCGTTTTCATTTGGTTGGCAAGTACCGTTAAAAGTTGCGCCATTGTGGCTGTAAGACACCCATTCGCCCTGACGTTTTTTCGCACAAGCTCTAAGTTCTTTTTGCATCACTGATTTGCTTGAGTCGGCAGAATGATGAGTTGTTTTGCTGGATTTAGCCATATGAGTCGACTTTGCAGTATGATTGGTCGCAGCGTGGGTCAACGTTACGCCTGAAAAACAAAGGAGAGATGCAGTTAAGATTTTTAACATGGTGCTTTTCATTTTGTGTTCCTTCTAGTTACGTTAGTTTTAAAGTCATATAAGTGCTGTACAATTTTTATTCTAAAATGAAATATTTCAAAAAACATTCACTTTGTATTGAATTCATGCAACAAAATGTCAAAACATGTGGTGTAGCGTAAATCATGTGATGACAATTTTGTAATTATGTACATCAATAAGCAGATAATTTTGCTATAATGTTCCGTCTTTTTTTTCTGGTGTTTTTGTACTCATGCACTATCCTAAAGTTTATGATGTTATCGTTATCGGTGGCGGTCACGCAGGTACGGAAGCGGCACTTGCTGCGGCGCGTATGGGACGACAGACTTTGCTTTTGACCCATAACATTGAGACTTTGGGTCAGATGAGCTGTAACCCAGCAATTGGTGGTATTGGTAAATCACATTTAGTACGTGAAATTGATGCACTTGGCGGTGCGATGGCTTTGGCTGCTGATAAAGGTGGTATTCAATTCCGTATTTTAAACTCACGTAAAGGTGCGGCAGTACGTGCAACGCGTGCTCAGGCTGACCGTGTTCGCTATAAAGCTGCAATTCGTGAAACTTTAGAAAACCAAGCAAATCTTGATATTTTCCAACAAGCGGCTGATGACCTGATTGTTGAAGGCGATACCGTTAAGGGTGTTGTTACCCAAATGGGTATTCGTTTTGACACAAAAACTGTTGTGTTAACTACAGGTACATTCTTGGGCGGTGTTATTCACGTTGGTTTAGAAAAATCAAGCGGTGGTCGTGCAGGAGATCCTCCTTCTATTGCACTTGCTCAACGTTTACGTGAATTAAAACTACCAGTAGGTCGTTTAAAAACTGGGACACCACCACGTATTGATGCGCGCTCAGTTGATTTCTCTGTTATGACACCACAACCGGGTGACTTTCCGTCTCCAGTGATGTCATTCATGGGTGATGCTTCGATGCATCCTGAACAAGTGAACTGCTATATTACGCATACTAACGAAAAAACACATGACATTATTCGTGGTGGTTTAGATCGTTCACCAATGTATACCGGTGTCATTGAAGGTGTAGGTCCGCGTTACTGTCCTTCAATTGAAGATAAGATTCATCGTTTTTCTGATAAAGACTCGCATCAGGTATTTTTAGAACCAGAAGGCCTAGATACACATGAGCTTTATCCAAATGGTATTTCGACTTCATTACCATTTGATGTTCAGTTTGAACTTGTTCGCTCAATTCGTGGTATGGAAAATGCCCATATTTTGCGTCCAGGTTATGCAATCGAATATGATTATTTCAATCCGCAAGCTTTGAAATTCACCCTTGAAACCAAAGCAATTAACGGCTTGTATTTTGCAGGGCAAATTAACGGTACTACCGGTTATGAAGAAGCGGGTGCCCAAGGTTTACTTGCTGGTTTAAATGCTGCACGCCGTGCTTGGGAACAAGAAGAGTGGACACCGAAACGTGACCAAGCTTATATGGGCGTATTGGTTGATGACTTGATTACTTTGGGTACAAAAGAACCATACCGTATGTTCACTTCACGTGCGGAATATCGTTTGATGTTACGTGAAGATAATGCCGATCAACGTTTAACAACAATTGGTCGTGAACTTGGTTTGGTTGATGATGTTCGTTGGGCTGCTTATTGTGAAAAAATGGAAGCAGTTGAGCGCGAAACATCGCGTCTACAACATTTGTGGGCGGCGCCTAATAATCCAATGGGTAAGAAATTTGTCGAAATGACTGGTGCTGACTTGAGTAAAGAATGTAGTGCGATTGATTTACTTAAACGTCCTAATATTAGTTTTGCTCAAATTGCAGAGCTTACAGGTTCGGAAGTTTCTGAACAAGTTGGTGATCAAATTGAAATTGCTGTTAAATACGAAGGTTATATTAACCGTCAGCATGAAGATGTAGCTCAATTAAAGCGTCTTGAAGAAACAAAAATTCCAGCCGATTTCGATTATGATGTTGTTTCTGGTCTATCGCGTGAAATTACTCAGAAATTGAAAACTGTTCTTCCAGAAACGTTAGCTCAAGCGAGTCGTATTCCTGGTGTTACACCAGCTGCTGTTCAGCTTGTAATGATCACGATTCGTAAAAATAACATGATGAGAAAAACAGCTTAATTATTTTAGTATGTAAAAAAGCTCAGTTTATACTGGGCTTTTTTATTTTCTGATCAAAAAATATATGGAAATTTCCTAAGGAAGAAAATAGATTTCGCTTCCTTTTTTTCTTATTTCACAGGTTTCAAAACGAAGGTTATATTAAATTCACGTTCAAACAAGAGGGTTTTAAATATGACAATGAAATCGATTCGTTACAATAGAGATGAAATGGCATGCCAATGCTCATGTTTAAAATAGCGCAAAACAAGACAAGAGGCAGATCAGTTTTGGTGGGGGAGAACATATTGATCTGAACATAACCAAAAATATAAATGCCAATATAAAATTAAGAAAATGATAATTCAAAATCTAAAGAGAACCTTGAGGTTCTCTTTTTTATATCTATTTATTCTCAGATTCAATTTCTCGTACAGCATTGTTTACTTGAATAGGTTCGATACGTAGTAGTTTTTTCCCAAAACTTCGTAACCACCACACTAGTTGAGATGTAAATGGAACGGTTGCTGTAACTTCGACAATGTTTTCTTCAATTGGAGTAATTGTTTGATCTTTACTTAACTGGCTTTCATAAAAAGTTTTAGCGGTTTGCTCAGTCATTGTTAATGTGAGTTGAATAGATTCTGTAGGTTGGTTGTAATCTACTCTAAAACCTAAAGCACCTGAGTCAATATAGTGATCAATATCAAAGTTGACGGGGTGAAGCGCACGACTTTCTAAAACTTTTGCTGATCTGAAACGGTGCAAAGCAAATGTTTGTACTTCAGTTTTGTCATGTCGGGTGCAAATTAAATAAATGACAGCACCTTTTTGGACCAAAGCAAGTGGATTTAAAATATAAGTTTTGTCTTCACCTTGGTTTACACGAGCTTGATATACACATTCAATTTGTTTGTCTTGTAGCAAGCCTTCGTATATAGCTTGTTGAGCAGCACGATCGACTACAGGTGGAATAAGCGGCTGACTTGCTGGCACAATGCGTACACGATTAATCCATTGCCTTACATTATTCTGTGTAGATAGACTGCGTTTTGCCAAGTCAAACCAAGGCCCCATTTCATCTAATAGGCTAGGTGGAAGCAAATGTTTGAGATGTTCTTCAACCATCATAAAGGTCACCGCTTGAGAGCTTGTCATATGCGGTAAGCTTTGAATTGGAGCATCTGATTGCCAACGCCAGCCTTGAGGTACGGCTTTATTGCTTTCAATTGGAAAACGCTGAGCAATTTGATTTAAATCACGCTGAATTGTCCTTAAACTGATTTCAATACCTTCACGCTCAAGCATTTCTTGTAATTCTCGAGTTCCGATCCATTTACCGGTAGGGAGGCGAGATAAAATCTGCCATTGGCGATATAAACTATTTGAAGTTTCTTTTTCTATTACAGACATAAGCGTAATAAATCTATATCCAATTGCTTTGGTGTCACCACAATAAAAAAACTTTACACATTTAGCAAGTTTGTCAGATTCAGTTTGTGGCTGCCGTTACAATCAATGCTAAAATTTAGAAGAAAGTTATAACAATGAAAGCCAATAAGTATTATAGATATATAAGTGGCACTGAAATTGCTTATTTAAAAATGAAATATAGATAAATGATAAGACGAGGTTGCTATGTCAGAACAAGAGAAAGACCTACAAGCCGATATTGAATATTTTTTACAAGAGCGGGCGACCAACGCAGCATTACTTAACCAGAGTCCATCGTTTATAGAAAATCTTTCTGTACAGACGAATTTATTTGAACAACTAAAATCGCAGTTTTTCAATGAGATGTTAGATGATGTAACGTTTAATGGAGCAGCTTCTAAAAAAATTGAGCAATGGTTGAGTATTCGTACCTTAGATGAACTTAAGCAATTAAATGCTCAGGCCAAACAGCATTTTCTCTATCAAGGGATTACTTTTAATGTATACGGTGATAAAGAGGGCGCGGAACGGACGATTCCTTTTGATTTAATTCCAAGAGTTATTGAAAAAAAACAATGGGAAAAAATTGCAGCAGGCTGTGCGCAGCGAGTTAAAGCTTTAAATTACTTTTTAGATGATATTTATCATGGACAACATATTTTGAAGGAGAAATTAATTCCAGAGAACCAGATTGTTTGTCATGAAGCCTTTCAGCCACATATGCTCAAGCATTCACTAAAAGGTAAAATTTATTCTCAAATTAGTGGAATAGATATTATTCGTGATGGCGATGGGGAGTTCTTTGTATTAGAAGATAACCTAAGAACACCTTCAGGGGTGTCATATATGATTGAAAGTAGAAATATTAGTCAACAACTTATGCCTGAGCTTTGTGCTGCTAATAATTTACAAGGAATTGAACATTATCCAAGTTTATTAAAAGAAATACTTCAAGAAAATTCAGAAGTTGATCAACCCTTTATTGTGCTCTTAACTCCAGGGCGTTTTAACAGTGCTTATTATGAGCATGCTTTTTTAGCGCGTGAAATGGATGTACCACTGGTTACTAACCGAGATTTATTTGTAGAAAATGATCAAGTTTTTGTTAAAACCATTCGCGGGCGCCAAAAAGTTGATGTGATTTATCGACGTTTAGATGACGATTTCTTAGATCCACTTGCATTTCGACCTGATAGTGCTCTTGGGGTAGCGGGGCTTATGTCTGCTTATTTACAGAAAAATGTAGTGATTGCCAATGCACCTGGTACAGGGGTTGCTGACGATAAATCAATTTATCCATATGTTGATCAGATGATTCAATATTATTTGGGAGAAACACCAATTTTAAAGAATGTACCTACTTATCAATGTCGAGAAAAAGAACATTTGGATTATGTACTCACTCATATTGACCAATTAGTAATTAAAGAGGCTCAAGGTTCTGGTGGTTATGGCATGTTAATTGGACCTAAAGCGAGCTCATGTGAAATTGATGAATTTAGAAAAAAACTGATTGCTACACCGCATGAATATATTGCGCAACCAACATTAGCTTTATCTGTTGCACCGACTTTAACAACATCAGGGGTGGCTGAACGTCACATTGACCTACGACCGTTTGTATTGAGTTCTCCTTATCGCACTGAAATTGTACCCGGAGGCTTAACACGAGTAGCCATGCAGGCAGGATCTTTAGTCGTAAATTCCTCACAAGGAGGAGGTATTAAAGATACATGGGTTGTTGAGACATTACATTCCTAATCGTTGGTTAAAGAGGAAATTTATGGTTTTACTCAATTCGAGTGCGCACCACATTTATTGGTTGGGCCGTTATTTAATGCGGATTAAATTTGCTGTATCACACTTGCCATTTACAAATGATGAAAAAGCAAGTCAATTTGCATCAGCATTTGGGCTGCTTATTGAGCAAGCGGAATTACTGAATTGCTATATGTTAGATACTCAACAAACATATTCATTACTGAACCAGTTCGCTATTGCCAAAGATAATATCCATGAATTAAGAGGAATATTATCTTCTAGTGCGTATGCGGAATTGAATCATGCGATTAAGTCTATTCAAGCTAACCCTGATTCATTAAATCAGGCTTTGGATAAATGTAATCAAATACTTAGTGCTGAACATGAGGATATTGCCCTTTTTCTGCAATTGGGCCAAAAGATTGAACAATTCGATATACAACTACGTTTTCAACAAGACCTTACAGTGCTTTTACAAGATTTGGAAAAATTACTCAAACGACTTAATGACTTAGGGGGGGATAAATTAAATGAAGTGTGGACATTGTTGAAAGATCATCCAAATTGGGAGGGTTACTATAATTTCACACAGCAGTTGGAATATATGTTCGAGGCATAATTATGAAACTGATGATCAATCATCAAACGCATTATCACTATACGGAAACTGCTAAAAACAGTATTCAGTATATTAAAATGATGCCTCAAACATCATTACATCAGCATGTCTTGAATTGGGCAATCAGTGTGCCTGGAGATAAAACTCTCAAAAGGGATATCTTTAATAATATTTGGTTAACGGCTACTCAGCGCTACGAGTATCAGCATTTAACTTTTATGGCGCAAGGGATTGTCGAGCTTCTTAATACAGAAATAGGTGGAGTAGATGTATCTATACCTATGAGCCTATTTCTTCAAAATACAGAAGCCACAAAATATGATTCTGAAATGTTGGATTTTGCTCGGAGAATTGTAACGGTAAAAGATAGAAAACATATTGCTTTACTCAGTGAAAATATTTTGCAAAAGATGCCTTATCAACCAGATAGTACCTCTGTTCATACGATTGCTACAGAGGGTTTTCATGCAGGACAGGGAGTATGCCAAGATCATGCACATGTTTTAATTGCTATGTGCCGTGCGTTACAATTACCAGCACGTTATGTCTCTGGTTATTTATTTGATCAAAATTCCCCCCACCTTGCCAGTCACGCTTGGGCGGAGGTATTTTTAGATAATCAGTGGTATTGTTTTGATGTAAGCAATCAATTGTTTACACCAATGCATCATATTTATCTTGCGGTTGGTCGAGACTATCTTGATGTTGCGCCGATTAGAGGTGTGAGAGAAAAAGGTGGAGTCGAAAATATGATGTCTGTGGTTCAAGTGTTGGCCTGTTGAATGTGAAGAGAGCGAAATGACCTATTGTTGTGCACTGAGATTAGAGCAGGGTTTGGTGTTTATAAGTGATACTCGAACTAATGCAGGGGTCGATCATATTTCTGTGTTTCGTAAACTTCATACTTTTGGTGTGACGGGTGAGCGATTTATTGCTTTGCAAACAGCAGGTAATTTAGCAACAACACAAGCGGTTATCGGGCATTTGCAAAATGCCCTTACTTTGCAACAAGAGCCTAATCTATATAGCATTAACACAATGTTTGAAGTGGCTGATCTAGTTGGTAAGACTTTAAAAAATGTTTTAGAGGATATTAGCTCGGATACTCAAGAACAAATGAATTACGCCTGTAGTATTTTAGTGGGTGGGCAAATTAAAGGCGGCGATATGCAGCTTTATAATGTTTATCCACAAGGTAATTTTATTTGTGCAACGACAGATACGCCTTACTTTCAAATTGGTGAAAGTAAATACGGTAAGCCTATTTTAGATCGTGCTTTATATTATGCTATGCCGTTGGATGATGCGCTGCGCTGTAGCTTAATCTCGTTTGACTCGACGTTGCGTTCTAATGTTTCTGTAGGTTTACCTTTAGATGCACTAGTCTATACTAAAGATAGTTTTGTAATCCCTATGGGGAAGCGAATTAGTGAAGATGATCCTTATTTTTCACAAATAAGTCATCAGTGGTCGGATACTTTACGTCGTGGACTGCAAGAAATGCCAAAACCTACCGATGATTATTGGCGTTAAAAATGACTTTAAATAAAAAATCCAAGCAGAGCTTGGATTTTTTATTGATTAAATTATTAAGTGCTTTGGCGGACTGGTCGAGTACTTAAGCGACAAAGTAATTCATAACCAATTGTGCCATTTGCATCAGCAACATCATCAACTAAACGATGTTTACCCCAAAGTTCAACTTGAGTACCGAGTTTTACTTGGGTATTTGTGACATCAATTGCAATCATATCCATACTAACTCGCCCTACAACTGGGCAAAGTTTGCCATCAACAGCGACAAAATTTTGCTTTATATAAGCTCGTGGATAACCATCCCCGTATCCAATAGAAACTATTGCGATATCCATAGCCTTTTGAGCGCAAAAAGTAGAACCATAACCAACATGTTCACCAGCTTGAATATGATTTACCGCGATAACTTCTGCTGTGAAAGACATGACTGGTTTTAAATCAAGCTCATGTACTGTTTTATCTGCAAAAGGTGAAGCACCGTAGAGCATGATACCAGGACGTACGTAGTCGAAATTTAGTTCTGGCCATTTAAAAATAGCGGCTGAATTACAACAAGATGCTAAAACTGGATCACAAGCTTGTTTTACGTGCAAAAATTGTTGTTTTTGCTGCTCGTTAAGTGGGTGGTCTACATCTGCATTGGCAAAATGCATCGTAAGTACACAAGTAAATCCTTCAGATTTTAAAGTTTTAATAACTTCAATAATTTCCGGATTTTTAAAACCTAAGCGGTTCATACCGCTGTTCAGCTTAACCCATACTTTTAGACCTTGGGCGATATAGGCTTGTTTATATTTAATTAACCACTCAAACTGTTGTTGATGGTGAATTATACATTCAAATTTTTCTTCAATTGCGATAGGCATTTCATCTTCAGAAAATACCCCTTCAATTAAAGTTACAGGTTGCTTAAATCCGAGTTGTCGAATTTCTAAGCCTTCTTGTAAGCAAGCGACACCAAAGGCATCTGAGGCATTTAAGGCTGCTAAACAGTCTTTGACTCCATGTCCGTAAGCATTGGCTTTGACCATACTTACGATTTTTGAATTTGCTGCGAGTTGTTTGACACGGTTTAAATTATATTGAAGCGCTTTGTGATCAATATAAACTGTTGCTTGACGCACCCTCATTTACTCCTTTGGGCTAGAGATAGAGTTTATTCTTCATCATCATATTGGCTGTAATACTCAGGAGAGAGATTACTAAAACGAGTATATTGACCTTCAAAGGCAAGACGAACAGTACCAATTGGACCATTACGCTGTTTACCAATGATAATTTCTGCGGTGCCTGCTTCTTTAGATTCTTTGTTATAGACTTCATCACGATAAATAAACATGATTAAGTCGGCATCCTGCTCAATCGCACCCGATTCACGTAAGTCAGACATTACTGGGCGCTTGTTTGGTCGGTTTTCCAGACTTCGGTTAAGCTGAGAAAGCGCGATAACAGGACATTGCATTTCTTTCGCTAATGCTTTTAAGCTACGTGAAATTTCCGAGATCTCGCCTACACGGTTATCACCCATACCTGGAACTTTCATAAGCTGTAAATAGTCGACCATGATACAGCCGATTTTGCCATCATGCATTTTGGCAACGCGCCGAGCACGAGCACGGAGTTCAGTTGGGGGTAGGGCTGATGAGTCATCAATATACAAATGCATTTGTTGAAGTTGCAGAATAGTGCCTGTAACTTTAGTCCATTCATCGGCATCTAAGTTACCTGAACGCAAATGCCCTTGATGAACTTTACCCATTGCCGAAATTAGACGCATAGCAATTGAGTCTGCTGGCATCTCCATCGAAAATACCAAAGCTGGAAGTTGGTTGTATTGCAAGACGCTTTCAACCAAGTTCATTGCAAAGGTGGTTTTACCCATAGATGGACGTGCTGCGACAATAATTAAATCTCCCGGTTGCATACCAGAAGTTTTATTATCAAGTTCTAAGAAGCCTGTGGTTAAGCCTGTAATATTGCCATCGAGTTTTGAGAGCTCATCAAGTTTGCTAATCACATCAGCAGTTACAGAGCTAATTGCTTTAGGGCCAGAATCTTTTTTGTTGTTATTATGCTGTTCTGCTAAAGAAAAAATACTGGTTTCGGCCAAATCTAAAATTTCACTTACACCTCGACCTTTTGTGTCATAAGCATTTTGCAAAATTTCAGTACTGACTTTAATCATGCTACGTAGCGTAGAGAATTCTTTAATTTTGGTCGCATAAGTTTCAAGGTTGTAGAAACTCGAAGGCGAGTCAGCCATAAGCTGCATCAAATATTCTTCACCACCGATTGCACTAAGTAAATTTTGTTTTAAAAGCCAGTCATTCACTAAGACGGCATCGTATGGGGAATTTTCCTGTGCCAATTTTTCAATCGCACGATAAATGTACTTATGACGAGTTGCATAAAAATCATTTTCTTTGAGTAGATCACTCACTTGTTCAAAAGATTCAGCAACAGTCATCAGCGCAGCAAGTACAGCTTGCTCAATGGCTAAATTGTGTGGGGGAGTGCGAAACTCTTTAAGTTGGCCTGATTCACTCGTTTTGTTTTCTGTTGGAGATGAAAGCGTTAAAGAAGTGGCATTCGCCTGAGACATAATTAGACCTGATGATAAAATGTGTACACAAAAAGGGTTTTAAGCCAAGAACTATCTTAAAACAAAAGTAAATAAACTACCTAATTAAAAAACCAATTAAACTGAAGAACTGATCAGGAATTAATATATCTAATTTTGTTGCAAAAATTTAGGATATAAAAAAAGAGCATGCGTGAGCATGCTCTTTTTTTTGATGAGAAATTACTCAGATACGATAGTAACGAGAACTTCTGCAACAACATCATGATGCAATTGGATTGCGATGTTGAATTCACCAGTGTGACGAAGCGCACCATTAGGTAAACGAACTTCTGCACGGTCAACTGTAAGACCAGCATTCGTTAATGCGTCAGCGATGTCACGAGTACCGATAGAACCGAAGAGTTTACCTTCGTCACCAGCTTTAGCAGTGATAACGATGTTAACTTCGTTCAATTGTTCAGCACGTGCTTGAGCAGCAGCTAAAATTTCAGCTTCTTGCTTCTCAAGTTCAGCACGACGAGCTTCAAAAGCAGCAGTGTTAGCTTCAGTAGCTGCAACTGCTTTACCTTGAGGGATAAGGAAGTTACGGCCGTAACCAGCTTTAACTGATACTTTATCGCCTAATTTACCAAGGTTCTTAATGCGTTGTAATAAGATAACGTCCACAGATCACCTCACTTATGGTTGTCAGTGTACGGAATCAAAGACAAATAGCGAGCTTGTTTGATAGCAAGTGCTAATTGACGTTGATAACGAGCTTTAGTACCAGTGATACGGCTAGGAACAATCTTGCCGTTTTCAGTGATGTACTGTTTTAAAGTGTCGATATCTTTGTAGTCGATGTACGCAACATTCTCAGCTGTAAAGCGGCAGAACTTGCGACGACGGTAAAAACGTGCCATTGATGTTCTCCTTATTCAGCTTCTTGAGCAACTTGCTGTGCTTCTTCACGTTGAGCTTTACGCGCACGCTTTTCTTCAGCACTCTTAGCAAGCAATGACTCTTCAGTGATTGCGTGTTCACGACGGATGATAAGGTTACGAATGATTGCGTCGTTATAACGGAATAATTCTTCTAACTCATCAAGCGTAGCTTGACCACATTCAACATTCATAAGAATGTAGTGCGCTTTGTGAATTTTGTTAATTGGGTAAGCCAATTGGCGACGGCCCCAATCTTCTAAACGGTGAATTTGACCTTCAGCTTCTTTGATCTGAGAGATATAGCGTTCAACCATACCTACAACTTGATCGCTTTGGTCTGGGTGTACCAAAAGTACGATTTCGTAATGACGCATTGTCAGCTCCTTACGGTTTAAACAGCCCCTAAAAAATTAGAAGCAAGGAGTCATAGCTAAAATATAATATAAATAGCTACGTCGCATAAAATGCGAAGGCTGAATTATAGGTAAAAATTAGACTAAAAACAAATCTTTTGATAAGAAATATGAAAACTTGTTTTTGAGGAGGAAATCCTCCCTTAATTAAAAGAGAGGAAGATTTGGAGCGGGGGATTGATAGGTAAAGCTAAAACTTAAACTTAACAAAGTAATTAAGATTACTGAGTAAAGAAAAAAGCGCTTGGCCCAAAGTTGGTCGTTTTCGGCTTTAAATCCAATAATTGATAAGTAGAACCAATATGCGGTCAACGCATTAAAGGTAATTAAAAAGAATATATTGGTATAGCCAAAACAATATAACCCATTCAAAACAGCTGCAAATAACAGGATATATATTACACATTCAATTTTCGTGCGATAAATTGAACGTGCTACAGGCAAAATTGGAATTCCTGCATTTTTGTAATCATCAAAACGATAAATTGCAATTGCCCAAGAGTGAGGCATTTGCCATAAACCATATGCTAAAAACAAAAGCAGGGCTGCCACATCAAATTGATGAGTTACTGCTGTATAACCAATAACAGGAGGGCTCGCTCCGGAGATACTACCAATAACGGTTTGATGGATTGAGGTACGTTTAGTCCACAAGCTATAAAAACCGACATAGACAACAAAACCAATGACTGCAAATAAAAATGCGTAACCGTTTACACCAAACCATAAAATGCTAAAACCAATTAATCCAAGTACAAATGCATATACAAGTGCAACAGTAGGAGAGATGGTTTTTTTAACAAGTGCACGGTTTTGTGTACGCTGCATCTTTATATCAATATCTTGATCTATAACATTATTAACAACACAGCCAGAAGCAACAACTAACGTTGTTCCAACAAGGGTGAGTAATAATAATAAGATGTCTATAGAGCCTTGGGCGGCTAAGAAGAAGCCGCCCAAGGTGGTAATGAAATTACCGAAGAGAATTCCTGGTTTAGTCAGGAATAGATACTTTCTCAACATGACAATCAGTTTAGATCATCATATTGTAGTGAAGGTAATTCATAATCCACACAGAACCAATTAAAAGTACAGCGATACATAGAATTGTGTAGATAAATGCAATCATATTCCAACGTTGCTCAGATGATGTATTCATGTGTAAGAAGTACACAAGTTGTACAAGAACCTGAGCAACAGCAGTAATAGCAATTACTGTAACTAAAAGACCGCGGCTAAAACCACCTGCCATCACCATCCCGAATGGGATGATGGTAAGAATAACAGATAGAATAAAACCTACAGTGTATTGCTTAAAGTTACCGTGTGACGCACCAGCAGCATTATGCTCATGACTACTCATTAGAGAACTCCCAGTAAGTAAACGACGCTGAATACACAGATCCAAACGATGTCAAGGAAGTGCCAGAACAAGCTTAAACAAGCAAGACGACGTGTATTCGGTAAAGTCAAACCTTTAGTTTTGATTTGATACATCAATACTAACATCCACACTAAACCAGAAGTTACGTGGATACCGTGCGTACCAACCAAGGTAAAGAAAGACGACAAGAATGCACTATGAGTTGGACCGTGACCTTCTTCAACAAGGTGATGGAATTCATACAGCTCCATACCGATGAAGGTTGCACCAAAAAGGAATGTAATAAATAACCAAGTGATCACTTGATTTACATTCTTTTTATAAGATGCAAGTACAGCAAAACCAAATGTTACCGATGAAATCAATAAGGCAAATGTTTCAGTTAACACGTAGCTTAATGAGTTATGGAACAAGTCATATGCACTTGGAGTTCCTGCTGGAACATGACTGCTTAATACAGCGAACGCAATGAAGAGTGATCCGAAAAGAATCAAGTCACTCATCAAGTATGTCCAGAAACCAAAGACGGTTAAGTCAGTATCATCATGTTCATGATGACCATCGTGGCCGTGGTTGTCGTGATGAAGTACTTCAGCCATTTCCTTAGTCCTTCTTCAAGTGTTTTTCAAGTAAAGCATAGCGTTCGTTTTCAATACGCTCAACTTCAGCAGCTGGAACATAGTAATCAACATTCTTAGTGAATGAGCTTACGATCAAGCTAACAACAGCAGAAACGAATGAAACAACAACGAGCCACCAAACATGCCAAATAAGTGCAAAGCCAAGAAGTGTAATGAACATTGCAATGACAAAACCAGCAGCACGATCAGTCGGCATGTGGATGTCTTCATATTTAGTGTTACGTGCGTATGCTACACCATTTTCTTTGTCAGTCCAGAAACGGTCAACACCGCTTGCATCTGGTTCATGCGCAAAGTTATAGAATGGAGCTGGAGAAGAGGTCGCCCACTCAAGCGTACGAGCATCCCATGGGTCGCCTGTAAGGTCCATGTTGTCTTTGCGTTGTAAGAAACCAACGATGATTTGCATTAAGAAACATGCAATACCAATAGCAACAAGAACAGCACCAAATAATGCAATCGCAAGGTATGGGTCCCACTCTGGGTTGTCATATGTATTCAAACGACGAGTCATACCCATGAAACCAAGGATATAAAGTGGCATGAATGCAAAATAGAAACCAAAGAACCAGAACCAGAACGCAGCTTTACCCCATGCTTCATTGAGCTTCCAACCAAACATTTTCGGCCAGTAGTAAATGATGCCGGCAAACATACCAAACACCACACCACCGATAATTACGTTATGGAAGTGAGCGATCAAGAATAATGAGTTGTGTACTAAGAAGTCCGCAGGTGGAACAGCCATAAGTACACCAGTTAAACCACCGATACCAAATGTTACAAGGAAGCCAAGCGTCCATAACATTGGAGTAGTAAAGGTGATGCGACCTTTATACATGGTGAATAACCAAGAGAAGATTTTCACACCAGTAGGAATCGCAATAACCATGGTCATGATACCGAAGAACGCGTTAACGTTCGCACCAGCACCCATGGTGAAGAAGTGGTGAAGCCATACAACGAACGCAAGAACTGTAATCGCGATAGTTGCATACACCATAGACTTGTAACCGAACAACGCTTTACGAGAGAAGGTTGCAACGATTTCTGAGTATAGACCAAATGCTGGTAATACTAAGATATATACTTCAGGGTGACCCCATGTCCAGATCAAGTTCACATAAAGCATTGGGCTACCGCCAAGCTCATTTGTGAAGAAATGGAAGCCGAAGTAACGGTCTAGAGTAAGCATTGCAAGTGTACCTGTTAATACAGGGAATGATGCAATGATTAATACAGCCGTACAAAGTGAAGTCCACGTGAAAATAGGCATGTCCATCAATTTCATGCCAGGTGCACGCATTTTAATGATGGTAACGAAGAAGTTAACACCAGATAAAAGCGTACCTAGACCAGAAACCTGAAGTGCCCAGATATAGTAGTCAACACCTACACCAGGAGAATATTGAATGCCAGATAGAGGAGGGTAAGCCATCCAACCAGTTGCAGCAAATTCACCTAATACAAGTGAAAGCATCATTAAACCAGCAGCACCAGCGAATAACCAGAAGCTTAAAGAGTTTAATAATGGGAAAGCAACGTCACGAGCACCAATCTGTAGTGGTACAGAGATGTTCATCATACCTACAACGAGACCCATTGCTACGAAGAAGATCATGATTACACCGTGTGCGGTGAAGATCTGGTCGTAGTGGTCAGGATGTAAGTAACCTTCGCCGCCGCCTTTAGCGAGGAAAAGTTGTAAACGCATCATGATTGCATCGGCGAAACCACGCAGAAGCATGACAACAGATACGATGATATACATGATACCAATTTTTTTATGGTCTACAGTAATAAACCACTCATTCCACAAATATCCCCATTTTTTGAAATAGGTGATACCGCCAAGCACTGCAATTGCACCAATTGCCATAAGGACCATGGTGACAAGTACGATTGGCTCTGTCGGGATAGAGTCCCAACCCAGTTTACCAAAAATCATATCCATGTCTTATTCCCCTTGAGCAGCGTGTTCAGCTGCAGCATGAGTGTCAGCTGTTGCATGTTCAGCAGAGTGGTCAACACCATGATAGTTACTCATATAATGGTTGATAACTGTTTCAAACAGTTTTGGTTCAACTGAAGAGTAATAAGTCACAGGGTGCGGCTTAGTCGGGAACGGTTTCATCGCTTCTGCTTTAGCAAGTGCTTCTTGATCACCAGCAGCTTTAGCACGATTTACTAAATGCTCGATTTGGTGCTTAGAACGGTCGCCATCACGTAAGGTTGCCAATTCAGCTTGGTCAAGCGTAGCTTTTTGAACTGCTTCTGGATTAATAGTTGAACCCTTACCAGCTTTAACAGCTGCTACCCATTCATTGAATTGTTGCTCTGTAACGCTATGCGCTTTGAAACGCATTTGAGAGAAACCATAGCCTGAGTAGTTAGAAGAGAAACCACGATATACACCAGTTTCATTTGCTAACAAATGAAGGTGAGTTTGCATACCTGCCATTGCGTAAATCTGACCGCCTAACTGTGGAATGAAGAATGAGTTCATTGTGAAGTTAGAAGTGATTTTGAAGCTTAACGGAGTTTTTTCTGGGAAACGTACTTCGTTAACAGTCGCAATGTTTTGTTCAGGATAAATAAAGATCCACTTGAACTGTTCAGCAATAACCTGAATAGTTAAAGGTGCTTTATCTGATTCTAAAGGACGGTATGGGTCATACTTGTGGGAACCCCACCAAGTTAACCAAGCTAAAATACCAATAATAATGACAGGGATACCCCATACTACAACTTCAATTGCAGTTGAGTGTGCCCATGTAGGTTTATAGTCTGCATCTTTATTTGACGCACGATATTTCCAACCAAACCATAATGCCATGATGATTGAAGGAATCACCACAAGTAACATTAAATAGATCGCAGTCATCATAAGGTCACTTTGACCTTGACCAACTGGACCTTTAGAGTTTAGAAGTACCATATCACCACCACACCCAGTCAAAAGTGCGGCAAGCGTTGATAAAGACAATACAGCTAAAATCGTTTGTCTCATTTTACAACCTCGGTGAAGAGTCCCATTCCCTAATTAAATATGGGATAGCGATTAAAGTGTCGCATGATTGAGAATGCTAGTCTTAAAAATTTAGACTTCTCAATGATGCGACACCGCTACGTTGTAGGGCATTATGCCTCATATCGACAAACTAAGCTACACATAAAGCAGCTTGAAATAATTGTTTTAAAACCCGATTTTTTTTGTAGGGTATCGAATCTTGATAGAGCTTTTATTTAAATATCAATTCTCTATAGAAAAAAGGAGGTGGGGTGCCTCCTTTTTTTTAGACTTTAAATGAATGAGTCATTCACACTCATTTGATCACTTTTGTTCTTGCAATTTTGTCATGTAGAGCCTGTCGTTTTTGGCCTAATGCAAAAGCATAGTCAATAATTGTGCTAATAGGCATAAACAGTAAGTTTAATATAATGAAAACGATACTTCTAAGTAAGAAGACACGCGTTAAATTAACTTTACCATTAGTTTCAGCATCTACAATCTTAATTCCGACAATTTTCTTCCCTATACTTTGGCCAAATTTGGTTAAAAGAAAAGCTTGGATAGCGAGCATGATGACGACATAAACTAACATTGTATGCCATGCTTCAATCGGAATAAGCGTAAAAAGCTGTTGTTGAAGTTCCGCTGCTTTAGTTGAGGCAACTTCTGCAGATTGCATCTGTTTTTGTAACTCAAAAAGTTGTTTATATTGAGCTTCGTTAAAGAAGAAAGAAGGAATGGCTGCAATAGGTAACCAAAGTAATAAGTCAATAATTTTTGCAAGAGCACGAGATGAAATTGAAGCAAGTTCATGTGCTTTAGTTTCTACACGGATGTGCTGAATTGTCTCATTATGAGTCGTATTTGTATTTGCTGAAAAAGCAGAATAACCCGTAGGTTGATATACAAGTTTACCTTGGGTTAATTCTCCTAAAGCTTTCCACTCTGTCATGCCTTCATGCCAAGCTAAATCAGTGAGTAAAACCTGTTGGCTTGCCAACATCTGATTTAGTTGTTCTAAGGTATAAGGCCCAGCTTGTTGATTATTACGTGCCAAGTAAATTTGCATAAGTAAAAATTCTCTATTCTAAAGATGAAAAAAGACCCACGGATGGGTCTTTTTCTATAACAAATTAGATTTGCTTGATTTTTTCTTCAGCAAGGAAGAACCATGTATCTAAAACTGAGTCAGGGTTAAGAGACACTGACTCAATACCTTGTTCCATTAACCATTTTGCAAGGTCAGGGTGATCAGATGGTCCTTGACCACAGATACCCACATATTTGCCCGCTTTACGACAAGCATGAATTGCCATAGAAAGAAGTGCTTTAACAGCAGCATCACGTTCGTCAAATAAGTGAGAAACAATACCTGAGTCACGGTCTAGACCAAGTGTTAATTGAGTCAAGTCGTTAGAACCGATAGAGAAACCATCAAAGTGTTCAAGGAATTGTTCAGCTAACAATGCGTTAGTTGGTAATTCACACATCATGATTACTTTTAAGCCGTTCTCACCACGTTTCAAGCCATTTTGAGCAAGTAGCTCAATTACACGTTTTGCTTCTGATACTGTACGCACGAATGGAATCATGATTTGGATATTGGTTAGACCCATTTCATCACGAACTTTTTTAAGTGCACGACATTCGAGTTCAAAACAGTCACGGAAGTTATCTGAAACATAACGGCTTGCACCACGGAAGCCAAGCATTGGGTTTTCTTCTTCCGGTTCGTATAACTTACCACCAATAAGGTTTGCATACTCATTTGACTTAAAGTCAGACATACGAACGATTACTGGTTTGTCAGCAAACGCTGCTGCAAGTGTTGCAATACCTTCAACTAGTTTTTCAACATAGAATTCTACAGGTGATGCATAGCCAGCTGTACGTGTCATTACAGCAGCACGAGTTTCACGAGGTAAGCTTTCAATGTTAAGAAGCGCTTTAGGGTGAACGCCGATCATGCGATTAATAATGAACTCTAAACGAGCAAGACCAATACCTTCGTTTGGAATTTGAGCAAAGTCAAAAGCACGGTCAGGGTTACCTACGTTCATCATGATTTTGAATGAAAGTTTAGGCATAGACTCAACAGAGTTACGTTGAACTTCAAAATCTAATGCACCTTCGTAGATGAAACCAGTGTCACCCTCAGCGCAAGAAACAGTAACTTCTTGGCCGTCAGTCAATACCTCAGTTGCGTTACCACAACCTACAATTGCCGGAACACCAAGTTCACGAGCAATAATTGCCGCGTGACACGTACGACCACCACGGTTAGTGATAATCGCGGCAGCACGTTTCATTACTGGTTCCCAATCTGGATCAGTCATGTCAGATACAAGTACGTCACCGTCTTGTACTTTGTCCATTTCTTTAATTGAGCTAACAATACGAACTTTACCAGAACCGATACGTTGACCAATTGAACGACCTTCACAAAGAACAGTACCTCTTTGTTTAAGTAGGTAGCGCTCCATTGTGCCGACATTTTGACGGCTCTTAACGGTTTCAGGACGAGCTTGGACAATATAGATTTGACCATCGTCACCATCTTTTGCCCATTCAATATCCATTGGTGCACCGTAGTGCTGCTCAATAATAAGCGCTTGTTTTGCTAATTCTTGTAATTCGTGATCATTTAATGCGAATTGTTGACGCTCTTGTTTTTCAACATCAACAACAACAACTGATTTGCCAGCTGAACCTTCTTCACCATAAATCATTTTTTGGTGCTTAGAGCCTAGGTTGCGGCGTAATACCGCATGTTTACCAGCATTTAATAGTGGTTTAGATAGGTAAAATTCGTCAGGGTTAACTGCACCTTGTACAACCATTTCACCTAAACCATAAGATGCAGTAATAAATACAACATCACGGAAACCAGACTCGGTATCGAGAGTAAACATTACACCCGCAGCGCCAGTTTCAGAACGAACCATACGCTGAACGCCCGCAGATAATGCGACAACATCATGATCGAAGCCTTGGTGTACACGGTAAGAAATAGCACGGTCATTATATAAAGAAGCGAATACTTCTTTAATGGCGATAAGTACGTTATCAATACCACGAATATTCAAGAAAGTTTCTTGTTGACCTGCGAAAGATGCATCTGGTAAATCTTCAGCAGTTGCAGATGAACGAACGGCAACCGCGATATCAGGGTTGCCGTTAGAGAGTTCTGTAAAAGCGGCGCGAATTTCTTGTTCTAAGGTTGCAGTGAGTGGAGTCTCTACAATCCATTGACGAATTTTAGCGCCTGTTTCTGCAAGTGCATTTACATCATCGACGTTAAGTTGTGCAAGTTCTGCTTGAATTCGAGCGTTAAGACCGCTTTGGTCTAAGAACTCACGATAGGCCTCAGCAGTTGTTGCAAAACCACCAGGTACCGATACACCAGCATTTGATAAATGGCTGATCATTTCACCCAAAGATGAGTTTTTCCCACCTACGAGTTCGACATCGTGTTTCCCTAATTTTTCTAGACCGATTACGCGCGCTTCCAAAGTTTTCACTCCACTTTTGCAGTATTAATGTCTATCTTGGCATGAAATTAAAAAAATAAAGTGCTTAGTTGAGAATTTTACTAAGCGACAGTCATGTAAGATCAGTTTACTATAAAGATTATATAGCACTAAGACAAATGTTTAAGGAGAATTTTAATGTCAGAAAGTAAACAGTATAAGCGGAGTGTTTTTTTTATTTCTGATGGAACTGCAATTACTGCCGAGACTCTTGGACATTCGTTATTAGCACAATTCCCTAATGTAGATTTTGACATTCACATCATGCCTTATATCACAACTGAAGAGGCAGCAATGGCTATTGTGGTTGAGATTAATAAATGTCAAACCCGTGATGGATGCTTACCATTAGTATTTGATACTTTAGTTGATCCGCATGTCCGTGAAATTATTAATACTGCAAAAGCGGTTAATTTAGATGTATTTGAAGGACTAATCAGTAAACTTGAGCAGGAGCTTGGAACGCCGCCAACAACATTAGTTGGGCAAACACATGCAGTTACTGATTCTGAGTATTATAAAGCACGTATTGATGCAGTGCATTTCGCACTTGATAACGACGATGGGGCGCGTACCCGTCATTACGATAAAGCAGATTTGATTTTAATTGGTGTGTCTCGCTCAGGTAAGACCCCAACTTCTATTTATCTTTCACTACAGTTTGGTATTCGTGTAGCTAACTATCCTTTGACAGAAGAAGATTTGGACGATAACCGTCTACCAGCAGTATTAAGAGAGCATCGTAGCAAACTCTTTGGTTTAATGATTGATGCAGAACGGTTGGTTGCTATTCGAAGCGAGCGCAAAGCAAATAGTCGATATGCAAGTTTTAGTCAGTGTCAAATGGAATTAAGAGCGATTGAAGGTATTTATATTTCAGAAGGTATTAAATATTTAAATGTCACTGAAATGTCAATTGAAGAAATCTCTACTCGTATTTTACAAATGACCGGTTTAAAACGACGTATCGGTTAGTTAAATCAGCTGCTTATTTTAGCCATTCAATTTAAATACTTTAAAGTTAATTAGATTGAATGGTTTTAAATTTATATACATATTAAAAATAAAAGTTTTAAATATAAAACGCCAAGTTAATGAATCGTTTCTGATTAGTTATCAGAGAGTAAACTCTTACACTACAGTTTGTGAGTTAAAATAAGCTTTTTGAAAAGAAATGTATATAAACTAATAATCTATGTTTTTATAAATATTTGTTTTTAGTTATTTTTTAAAAATACAAATACTTTTTTTATTCATATTTTGCATTTATTTTAAATATCATGCGCATTTTGATTATTGTGATGAAGTTCACATTTTTAACTATAATTTCCCATCTCGATATGGGACTATCCGATTATCAAAATGCTAAAAAAATGTGTTTTTTCATTGGTATATCTCTTGCCAATTCAATTGTACGCCGCTCAAGTGGATGTCTTGCGTGAGCAGGCTATTCAAGATTATAGAGCAGGGCAAACTCAACAAGCTGTTTATCAGCTAGATCAATTGTTAAAACAGTATCCTCATGATCAAAAATTGTTGGCTGATTATTTAATTGTTATGTCTAATGAAAAAAAGGATCTAACTAAATTTACAGATTTATTGGTAAATATTAATTATGTGAATTTTCCGGAATATGCAAAGCTACCTTTAATTCAAAATTTTCGAGATTTTAAACATTTTAAAATAGCGATTGAATGGGCAAATAAGCTTAATATTCAAAAAACGATTGATGGGCGCATTTTATTATCTGTTTTATATGCTGAATCGCAAGAAATAGGGAATGCTAAGACTCTGTTATCTAAAATCAATATTAAAAATTTAAATGCTGATCAATTGGTACGTATTGCATATGCTTACCGTCTAATTAATTTGCCTGTAGATGCTTTAGCAACAATTGAGCATGCTTATCAGCAACAACCTAAGTCTTCATCCGTTTTACAAGAGTATGTCTATGACTTGATTGCTATTGGTGCATATAAAAAAGCTCAGCAATTACTCCAAACAAGCGAAAAAAATCAGCAAACTGCGCAATTACAGCAAACTTTACAAGTGAGTGAATTTTCTCAGCAGGTCAATAATTCAATTACCCGTTATAAATATTTAAATCGCCAAGGCTTATCAGATACAGAAAGTTTTACTGAATTAGATAGCGTGTTAGAAAAGGGGCAAAAGTTACAACAGCAAATAAAACCAGAAGATCCTAACTATTTAAGGTTTCACTACGATTATTTATATGCATTAGATTTTAGAGGGCGAGCAAAAGCGGTTTTAGATAATTTTACTCAATTAAATATTCCGCTTGAGAAATTACCTGCATATGTACGTCATGCAATTGCTGATAGTTATTTAGCTAAGCAAAAGCCGAAGCAAGCTGAACTTGTTTATAAGACACTTTTAACTGAAAAAAATTATCCGGATATGATCGTCTATAGCGGGTTGTATTATTCTTATATTGAACAAGAAAAATATAAGGAAGCGGAACAGCTTTTGGCAAAAGTTGATCATCTTATTCCGACTTATAAATATAGTCAGGCAAAGGGTGTAGATAAAACGAGCCATCCTGATCGAGACGATTATATTGCTTTAAAGGGAATGCATTTAGCTTATGCAAATCATTTAGATCAAGCTGAAAAACACTTTCAAAAAACAGTAGAGCAGGCACCTGCAAATGAAAGTTTGATTAATAACCTTGCCCGTGTGGAGCGCTGGAGAGAGAAGCCTCTAGAAGCAAAAAAAACAATTTCTCGTTTAAATGGTATAGATCCGATTGCTAAAGATACTCGCATTAATGAAATGCAAAATGCTCAGGCTTTAGGTGATATCCAGACATGGCGTAAAACAACGCAAAACTTAGTACAGTTTTACCCCGAAGATAGTGGTGTTATTAAAAGCCGCAAAGAGTTGGATGATCGTAATAGAGCTACGATTTCACATTCAACGACTTGGGGGCAAAGTAAAGCTAATAATAGCGATTCTGTAAGTGGACAAAACGGTTTAAAAGACCGTGAGATGGAAACTCGTCTTAATAGTCCGTGGATAAAAGATAATTATCGTTTATTCGCTTGGCATCAAGATCGTTATGGCGAATACAATTTTGGCGACGTGCATAACCAGCGCTATGGTGTTGGGGCCGAATGGCAAGCCAATCGTAAGGCGTTATCTGCAATTTTGTCGCAAAGTACAGATGGCGGACAAGCTGGTGTTCGTCTTGATTGGTCACAGTGGTTAAATGATCACTGGCAGTATCAATTGCAATATAACAGTCAGGCTGACATCCCTCTACAAGCGATTGACGCAGGAGAAGATGGTCAATCTTATAGAGCTGCGTTGACATGGCAAAAGGATGAATCTCGTCAAATTGGCGCAAGTTACGGTTTGACTGATATTAGTGATGGCAATAAACAACAAGAATTTTCAACTTTTTGGCGCGAAAGATTATTTGCAGCGCCGCATCACATTACTTATGGCACTGTCCGTGGTTTTTTCGGCAGTAATAGCCAAGATCAAACCGCTTATTTTAGCCCAAGTTCGCATTACAGCGCCGAGTTGAACTTAAGTCATGACTGGGTGACTTGGCGTGAATATGAGCGTTCATTTAAACAGCATTTCGAGGCTGGGGTGGGCTTTTATAAACAAGCCGATTATTCCACTAAACCAACCTATTCTTTGCAGTATCAACATCAATGGCAGCTATCACGGACATGGCAACTCAATTATGGAATTGGCTGGCAATACCATCCTTACGATGGACATGGTGAACAGCATACCTATGGTATTTTCGGATTTGAAGGGCGTTTTTAATGAATAATTTATTTTCGAAAATGTTGGGCTGTGCTTTGGCCTCGACATTGTTACCTCTGCAATTTGCATATGCCCAGATAGAAAAAGATTTACCAAAAAATCATGTGGTTTCTTTAACTTTTCATGACGTCAGAGATGATGTTTTAAAAGAGGGCGATCGGGATATTTATGCAATTCAAACTAAAAATTTAGCGCAGTTCTTTGACTGGCTCAGTCAATCTGAGTGGAAGCCAATACGCTTAAAAGATATTGAAGAGGCTCGTAAGCAAGGCAAAGAGCTACCTCATAATGCCATTTTGTTAACCTTTGATGATGGTGCTTTAAGTAGCTACAGTCGTATATTTCCACTGCTTAAGCAATATCAGATTCCGGCAGTTTTTGCACTCCCAACCAGTTGGCTAAATGGTAATACAAAAGCTGGCTATGAAGCCTATGGACAAGGGAACTTGGTCAATTGGAAGCAAGTACGAGAAATGCAGGCTTCTGGCTTAGCTGAGTTTGCAAGCCATAGTGATGATTTGCATCATGGTGTGCTTGCTAATCCTCAAGGGAATGAACAACCCGCAGCAACTTCTTATATGTATTTAAAATCACAGGCGCGTTACGAAACCGACGCGGAATATCAACAACGTATTTTGAATGATTTAAAAAAATCTCATGATGTCTTAAAAAAAGAATTGGGTGTAGAGCCGAAAGCGATTGTATGGCCGTATGGTGCGGTCAATCAGCAGTTAGAAAAAATAGCTCAACAAGCAGGGTTTACTTTTTCCTTTAGTTTAGGGCGTGATGGGGTGAACCAAATTAATGACGTTACCTTCAAACGTAGTCTTATGGTTGATAACTCTACAGCTGAGCAGCTATCGGAGACGTTGCTTAATATTTTGAACTCTGCAGAGAAAGATTTGTATAAGCAGCCAAAACATTTTGTGAGTATGGATTTAAAGCAATTAGCTGCTTCAACTAATACTCAGTCAGATGAAAAATTAGGGGTATTGTTATCCAAACTTTATAGCTTAAAAAACAATACGCTGATATTGAAGCCATTAGATGACCAAGATGGAGATGGGCAATATGACGTTGCTTATTTCCCAACAACTCAAATGCCAGTTAAGCAAGATATTTTGAACCGTAGTTTATGGCAGGCACAAACGCGGGCAGGTCAGGCGGTTATTTTAGAACTACCTATTTATCCTCAAAAAAATAAACCATTTTTGGTGGCAGATTTAGCTAAAGATATTGCGCGTTTTAATAGCAATTTAAGTGGTATTCAGCTTAATGCCGGAACTGCTTTAAATTGTGCAATGCAAAACACAACGCTGAACGAAAGCAACTGTGTTGAACAAGTAAAGCAATTATCACAACTGAGTCAACTGACTCAAAAAGCTGCAAAGCCTTATTTGAATATGAGTAATCAGGCCCAGTTTAGTTTGTTGCTGACACCAGACTTAGAGCATATTGAGCAGTTACCAGCACTTTTAAAATCACTCTTAACCCAGAATGATTTAGTGAACCTAAAATTTAATATGGTGGGTAAGCAAAAACAATTTAAACAAGCCTTAGAGCTTTTAAACACGCTTGATGCGAAATACAAGCAAAGAATTATGCTGACATTAACATTGCCAGAAAATGACCAGAAAAATGCTTGGCAAGAAGTGAAACAAGGTCTTTTTGATATTCAACGTATAGGTATTCAGAAATTTGGTGTTGATGGCTATAGCCCTAAAAACTCAAAAAGTGTTCACCAATATTTATATAACCCAATGAGCTTAAATTCCAGTTCTGTGATGTATCAGCCCTTTGCAGGTCTAGCGAATGAGGGGAAAAAGTAATGAGAGTATTACTCGATATTCTATTTGCTTTTGCCTTTTTATATCCGCTACTTATGGCGTGGACATGGATGGTAGGTGGTCTCTGGTTTTTCTTTAAACGGGAATACCATGAACAGCAATTACCTGAGCCTTCAAATGAAGGTTGCAGCATTATTATTCCTTGTTTTAATGAAGAAGCTCAAGTGCGGCAAACCATTCGTTATGCCTTGCAAACAAAATATCCAAATTTTGAAGTGATTGCTGTAAATGATGGTAGTAGTGACAGAACAGCAGAGATTCTTGATGAGTTAGCAACACAAGATACTCGTCTGAGAGTCGTGCACTTAGCAGAAAACCAAGGTAAGGCAGTTGCTTTAAGATCGGGAGTGTTAGTAAGCAAATACGAATATTTAGTTTGTATTGATGGGGATGCTTTATTACATCCTCATGCTGTACTTTGGCTCATGCAGCCATTTCTAAAATTTCCACGTATTGGGGCTGTCACTGGTAACCCTAGAATTTTAAATCGCTCAAGTATTTTAGGAAAATTACAGGTTGGTGAGTTTTCTTCAATTATTGGTTTAATTAAGCGAGCACAGCGCACGTATGGCCGTATTTTTACAGTATCGGGGGTAATTGTAGCGTTTAGAAAAACTGCTTTAGTTCGTGTCGGTTTTTGGTCTGACGACAAAATTACCGAAGATATTGATATCTCTTGGAAGCTTCAAATGGACCATTGGGATATTCAATATATTCCTCAAGCGCTTTGTTATATCTACATGCCTGAAACTTTTAAAGGTCTTTGGAAACAGCGTTTGCGCTGGGCACAAGGTGGGGTAGAAGTCTTATTGGAATATATTCCAAAAATGTTCAAAGTTCGCTTGCGCCGTATGTGGCCAGTCATGCTTGAAGCTTTAGTCAGTATTGTTTGGTCATATGTGATGATCTTTATTTTCTTACTTTTCTTGATTGGTCTATTTATTGAATTGCCTCAGCAGTGGCAGATCAATTCTCTAATGCCACAGTGGTATGGCGTGATATTGGGTGGAACATGTCTCATCCAATTTTTAGTCAGTTTATGGATCGATCATCGTTATGACCGTGGGCGTCTTTTTAGAAATTACTTTTGGGTAATTTGGTATCCGTTGTTTTTCTGGTTACTAACGTTATTTACCAGCGTGGTTGCGGTACCTAAAACTATATTTAACACAAAAAAACGTGCCCGCTGGGTTAGTCCCGATCGAGGCTTCCGTGGAGATAATTCATGAAAAATGAAGAAAATACTGACGTAGAAGTTTTAGACATACCTGAATATATTGATCAGCCTGAATATGTAAAAAATAAGACCGCGAACTATACCTTGCAAACAATAGGTTGGTTTTGTTTAATGTGGCTGCTTTTTCCGCTAGTGTCATTATTTCTGTGGTTTTTTGAAGGACATCTTATTTATGACTATGTGTGGGTAGACCATATTTCGGAAGTCAAAACTTTACTGCATTTACTTCTTT
Source organism: Acinetobacter sp. GG2 (assembly GCF_000292385.1). NCBI lineage: Bacteria > Pseudomonadati > Pseudomonadota > Gammaproteobacteria > Moraxellales > Moraxellaceae > Acinetobacter > Acinetobacter sp. GG2. The sequence goes on along the minus strand of NZ_ALOW01000037.1, from coordinate 89,022 downwards.
TAATTTGCTTAAGTGCTTTGGTTCTAATTTTATGGGCAAGTTATAACTGGCTTAGATTTCATGGTGATGATCGACGTAGTAAAGCGCCAAATAGTTCTGATGATTTATTGGCTTTTAAATTTACAGTAAGTACAGCGTCATTATCAGAATTGCAAAAAGCTCAACGTGTCATTCTGCATTATGATGAGCATGGGCATTTGCAAAAATATGATTTGAACTGAATGAAAAAAGCATGGTATTTCAACCATGCTTTTTTTATTTTCAAGAAGTTGTTCTAATAATGACATCAATGGTTTGCTGAGTGCCATCCATACTGTATATAGCCGTTTGAGTAACTTTCACAATTGGCCAAGTCTGTAATTTACAATTTGGTCTCTGTAGAGCTGCATAATAGTTATCAGATTTAAAAAATGTTTTATTGGCTTTTGCTGTATTAGGAGTCAAAAGACGCTTCAGCCATGTTTCATTTACTTGGGTTTCCAAAAAACGTAGAGCTAAGATACTTTTTACACGGTTGTTAAATAGCCTTCTGTTTTTAGCAATAAGTGGATGGGTAATGAGACGATGTATACCAATTTGACTATGGGGCAAAATAAAGTGTGGTGTGATTTGAAATACAGTTACAAACTTTGCTTGTTGGCAGATTTTGTCTAAGTGTGTGACAGTTTCCTGATCCGTTCCAATAATCGCTACATTTAAATTAGAAAAATCATATGCTTTGATTGTATTTGATAAAAGAACTTGACCGTTAAAAGCGTCAAAATCCTGAACTGAATTTTGAAAAGTAGCTGATTTTGCAACACTATTTTTAAGTTCAATACTCATTTTCCAAAAGTCCTTTTGGTTTTCATTTATGATGATTTTTTATCGTTTTAATATAAATAACCAAGCAAGGTAGCTGGGTAAAGTATTTTCAGATGGGTGGTTATCTCAGGCTTGGAACTGAGCCAAGCATGAGACTTTGTTTAGATATTAATGACTTGATTTTAATTGCATTAATTGAGTAAAGCTTTCTAAACGTTTATTTGTATCATAGACGTCACAAGTAAAAATAAACTCATCGACTTCATATGTAGCCAAAAGCTTTTCTAAACCTGAACGTACTGTTTCAGCAGAACCGATTTGTGCCATCTGATAGAAATTTTCAACTGAAAGTTGTTCTGCTGTGTTCCATAGTCCTTGCATTGATGTAACTGGCGGTTTGAGTTTTAAGCTTTCACCACGAATTAATCCTAAAACACGTTGGTATGCGCTTGTTGCTAGGAACTGAGCTTCTTCATCTGTATTGGCAACTACAACAGGTACGCCCATTGAGACATAAGGCTTGTCCAAATATTCAGAAGGTTCGAAATTTTCACGATAAAGTTCAATCGCTTGACCAAGCATGCGTGGCGCAAAATGCGATGCAAATGAATAGGGTAATCCTAGCTTCGCAGCCAATTGTGCGCTAAATAAGCTTGAACCCAATAACCAGACAGGCACATGAGTATTTTGTCCAGGAGTGGCAATAATTCTTTGGCCGGGTTGAGGTGCTTTAAAATATTGCAAAATCTCAACAACGTCTCTAGGAAACTGATCTTCCGTTTCCTGATGCCCACGACGTAAGGCACGCATAGTGAGCTGATCTGTACCAGGAGCACGACCTAAACCTAGCTCAATACGATTTGGATATAAGGTTGCTAATGTACCGAATTGTTCTGCAACCACTAATGGTGCATGGTTTGGTAGCATGATACCACCTGAACCTAAACGAATGCGCTGGGTATGAGCCGCGATAAAGCCAAGTAAAACAGCAGTTGCTGAACTCGCAATTCCATCCATATTATGATGTTCTGCAAGCCAAAAACGGTCATAACCTAATTTTTCTGCATGTTGGGCGAGCTCTAATGCATGACGTAATGAAAACTCGATTGTTTTATCATCACGTATTGGAGCTAGCTCCAAAATTGAAAATTTGGTGTCTTGAAGTGATCGCATGCGATATTCTCAAAAAACGTTATATCGAAATAATACGATATAAATGAGGTGATGTATATCGATTTTTTTCGATATAAATTTCACTCACAAATAAAAAAGCACCGCTAGGGTGCTTTTTGATGTCTGTATACCAATTAGTGATGTTTATACCATCCACGGTGTAAGCCATTATCATGACGATAATAAGCGCGATCGTTGTAATAACGGCGGTCTTCACGATCATAGCGACGATCGTAACGGCGGTCATCTCGATCATAACGACGGTCATAACGGTCATCATAGTTACGGTCTTGACCAACTTTACGACCTAAAGCAGAACCACCAGCGGCACCTACTGCTGCACCGATGTAACCACCGTTTGTACCACCCATGTTTTTACCAACGGTATAACCAGCACCACCACCTAAAGCGCCACCAATAGCCGCTTCTGTACGGTTACGACGGTCACTTGCTGCGGCTGCACCACCAGCACCACCTAAAGCAGCACCAATTGTTGCGCCAGATGTACCACCAATACTTCTACCAATTGCTGTACCGACTACACTACCTAGAGCCGAAGTTGCTGCTACACGGGTACCATTATCTGCATGTGCAACTGACACCATAGAGGTTGTTGCGATTAATGCACTTGCTAACCAAATATTCATTTTCATTTTGGAACTCCATGCTCATTTTGCTAAAGAGCAATCTTTATATCTTGAGCTAAATGTAATTAAAAATTTCGTGAAAATTATGGAGAAGGCTCATGCTGATACGATAGTTTTGTGTCTGCTTTGTATTGTTTCTATTAAGATGTGAATAAATCATGAACGATATATTTTAAGGCCACAAAATTTTAACTATAAAAAAACACCCGAAGGTGTTTTTAAGTCTATGTCTTCACTGTGATTAGTGGCGATGACGGTGTTTTTTCTTCCAGTGTTTTGAAGATCGATCATAATCACGGTCTTTAGAAATTTTATTACCTAAAGCACCACCACCTGCCGCACCTAAAGCAGCACCGATGTATCCACCGTTTGTACCACCCATGCTTTTACCAACAGTATAGCCAGCACCACCGCCTAAACCACCGCCAATTGCAGACTCTGTACGGTGACGACGATCACTAGCAACTGCTGCACCACCAGCACCACCTAAAGCAGCACCAATTGTTGCGCCAGATGTACCACCCATGCTTTTACCAATTGCAGTACCAGCTACACTACCTAAAGCTGAAGCAGCTGCTACGTGAGTTGTATTATCAGCATGTGCTACAGTCATCATAGAAGTAGCTAAAACCGCACTGCATAATAAAGTATTTAATTTCATTACTTACTCCATGTCCCAAGTTGCAGGACCATATATCTTTCGTTACGGCAAATGTAACAAAACACTTCTCTTTAAATGTGGAGAACCCCCATTTGATTATTGGAGTTTAGTGTCTCGTTTGTATGCTTTCTATTAAAAACGTATGTAAAACCATCAATCTGACCGAAAAGTTGACCAATACAAATGTTTGAAAATAAGTAGTGAGCGTTTGATAGGGAAAATATCTAATTTAATGTACTTAGGAATGTTGAGAAGCCTATTCTAAAGTTCATGAATTGAAGGATTACATATGTCATTTAATCAGCATAATCTGTAAACTATGCGCTATTTTTATGATTTGGCTTATCTTCTTATATTTATCTAGATAAGTTTTTTGGACTTTTGAGATATTTCCTCTTATGAAAGCGTCACTCCGTTTACGACTTGATCAACTCTGTGATCGTCATGAAGAACTTACCGCATTGCTTGCCGATGCAGAAGTGATTTCCGATAACAAACGTTTCCGTAAACTGTCTCGTGAACATAGTGATTTAAGTGAAATTACCGAAGTTTGGGGCAAATACCGTCAAGCAGAAGAAGACATTGAAACTGCTGAAATGATGAAGTCGGACCCTGACTTTAAAGATATGGCAGAAGAAGAAATTCAGGCGAATAAAGCATTGCTTGAAGAACTAGAAAGCCAGCTCAATATTTTGATGATTCCAAAAGATCCAAATGACTCTAATGCTGCTTATTTAGAAATTCGTGCTGGAACTGGTGGTGACGAAGCTGCAATTTTCTCAGGCGATTTGTTCCGTATGTACAGCAAATATGCCGAGACACAAGGCTGGCGTATTGAAGTCCTTTCTGAAAATGAAGGTGAGCATGGTGGTTTTAAAGAAGTCATTTGCCGTGTAGATGGTGATGGCGTTTATGGCCGCTTGAAGTTTGAAAGTGGCGCGCACCGCGTACAACGTGTGCCAGCGACTGAATCACAAGGCCGTGTGCATACATCGGCTTGTACGGTTGCAATCTTGCCTGAAATTGATGTTGATACTAACGTTGAAATTAACCCAGCAGACTTACGTATTGATACTTACCGTGCGTCAGGTGCGGGTGGTCAGCACATTAACAAAACTGATTCGGCAGTACGTATTACTCACATTCCAACGGGTACAGTGGTTGAGTGTCAAGAAGAACGCTCACAGCATAAAAACAAAGCTAAAGCGATGGCCTTGTTAGTATCACGTTTAGAAAACGCAAAACGTGCAGCAGCCGATGCAGCGACTTCTGAAATGCGCCGTGATTTAGTCGGTTCTGGTGACCGTTCTGAACGAATTCGCACTTATAACTACCCACAAGGGCGTATGACGGATCACCGTATTAACCTCACTTTATATAAGTTAGATGCCATTATGGAAGGTGATTTAACTGAATTACTCGATAGCTTGCATCGTGAATATCAGGCAGATCAGCTTGCGATGCTTGCACAGGAAAATGGTGGCTAATGAATATTGCTCAAGCGCTTGCAATTCGTGGTGAGCTTGACAGTTATGAACGACAGGAGAATGCTTGGTTACTTGAGCATTTTCTAAAAATTAATTCGCTTGAATTAAAGTTTAGACTTGAGCAAGAGTTAACAACCCAACAAGAGCAAGACTATGTAGCTGGTATTGAGCGCATTCAAAACGGTGAACCTTTAGCTTATGTGACAGGTTCACAAGCATTTTGGACGCTCGATTTAAAAGTAACATCAGATACTTTAGTACCGCGTCCGGATACTGAGGTTTTAGTTGAAACCGTTTTAAATCTAAATTTGCCAAAGAATGCAAATATTGTGGATTTGGGAACGGGGACAGGTGCAATTGCACTTGCATTAGCGAGTGAACGTCCAGATTGGCAGGTAACCGCAACTGATATTTATGCGCCTACTTTAGAAGTCGCAAAAGAAAATGCACAAGCTCATAATTTACAACGTGTAAAATTCGCTTGCGGTGCTTGGTTTGAAGCACTAGAACCACAAAAATTTGATTTAATTGTTTCTAATCCGCCGTATATCGATCCAGAAGATGAGCACATGCAAGCTTTGGCAACAGAACCACGCCGTGCATTGGTTGCAGACCATCAAGGATTGGCTGATATTGAAATTATTATTGCTCAAGGGAAAAACTGGTTAAAACCACAAGGCTGGATTGCATTAGAGCATGGTTATGATCAGGGGCAAGCAGTTCGACATATTTTCACAGAGCATGGTTTTAGTCAGATTAAAACTATTCAAGATTATGGCCAAAATGATCGCGTCACTTTGGCATCATTATAAGTAAAATTGAAACTATTTAAGCGGTGGAGCTAAGAGTAGCTTCCCGGTAAGCACCTGGGCTAACACCTGTCCATTTTTTAAAGGCACGGTGAAAAGCACTTGGGTCGTGGAAATTTAAGTCTTCACTAATGTCTTGTATTGAATCATTGCTTTTGCTTAAACGTTCAATTGCAATATCACATCGAATTTCATTTTTGATTTGCTGATAACTTACCCCTTCATGTTTGAGACGTCGTTGAACAGTAGCTTCTGAAATATTGAGTTGCTGCGCGATATCTTTGAGTTCAGGCCATTGGGCTGGGTGAAGCTTTAATAAATGACGACGAATAAGAACGCTCAAGGCATTTTCATTTTTAAAGCGAACTAAAAGATTTTGTGGAGTTTGCTCTAAAAAATCATAAAGCGCTTTTTTATCTTTTTTAATTTTAATATCTAGATAGTGGGCATCAAACTCAACCTGATTTATCTCGGCATTAAATTGTATATCCTCACAGAAACGAACTAGATAATCTTGAATATCGTTTGGTTTTGAACAGCGTACAGCAATACTGTTTAAACTAATTCGCTGGTCTATTAACCAGCACATAAGCCCATGTACCAACATTAAAAAGGTTGCGTAAGTAAACATACGTTTAGGTTGTTCACGATCACGAATGACCAAATAAGCTTTTTCTTGTTCTCGAATTAACTCTCCACGTATATCATCAAGCACAAAATTAAAAAAAATCAAAATATCGTAGAGAGCCTTTTCTAAAGTTTCAGCCGTACTGACGAGTTTTGTAAGTAATTTATAGCTGCCACGACGCATAGGGTGGCTATCCATCCCAAAAAACTCGTCATTCATGGCATTAGCAAGTTCTATCCATAATTGTGCATACGTTGCTACCGGAACACGGGCTTTGGGTGTCATGAGCAATTCAGCAGGAATGCCAGCTTTATTCAAAATGATTTGAGTATTTAACCCTTTGGTATAAGCCGCACTTAATGCTTCATGTACCAGTGCAATCGAAATTGTTCCTTTACTTAAAGAAGATTGGACAACCATGTCAAAGACTCATTTTTTTACGTATTTCAAGTGAAATATTTCATATTCAAAATTTGGATTGATCAAAAGCTGCAAGCATTTTGAGGTTTTTTGAAATTGTATCGAAAAAAAACAACTTTTACTCTCACTATTAAGGTTAAAGAACATTTCTATAGGACATTACATAATGAAAATTCAAGGAAAACATTTCGTGATTACAGGTGGTGGCTCTGGTTTAGGGGCTGCAACGGCTGAATATTTAGTGCAACAAGGCGCCTCAGTCACGTTAGTTGACATGAATGTAGAAGCAGGTGAGCAGCAGGCGAAACAGTTAGGGCCAAAAGCTGACTTTGTAAAACTTGATGTAACCGATGAAGTTGCTGCTGAGCAGTTCTTTAAAGATGTGTTGGTTAAACATGGTCATTTACATGGTTTGGTGAATTGTGCCGGTATTGGCCCTTCTGCAAAAGTAGTTGGTCGTGAGGGTGTTCATGACTTGGGATTATTTACAAAGACTTTAAATATTAATGTCACTGGTACATTTAATATGCTGCGTTTTGCAGCAGATGCAATGAGTAAAAACACGGTTGAAGAAGGTGAAGAGGACCGTGGTGTCATTGTTAACACTGCTTCTGTTGCAGCATTTGACGGTCAAATTGGACAAGCAGCTTATTCTGCATCAAAAGGCGCTATTGTGGCGATGACTTTGCCGATTGCTCGTGAGTTAGCGAGACATGCTATTCGTATTATGACCATTGCACCGGGAATTATGGAAACTCCAATGCTTAAGGGTATGCCACAAAATGTACAAGATGCTTTGGGGCAAATGGTTCCGTACCCATCTCGTTTAGGAAAACCAGAAGAGTTTGCTCGTTTGGTTGCCCACATTGCCGAAAACTCATATTTAAATGGTGAAGTTATCCGTTTGGATGGTGCAATTCGTATGGCCGCAAAATAATAAAATAAGGATGTTGAAATGATTCTAAATGCTGAACAAAGCATGGTTCAGGAGATGATGCGTAACTATGCGCAAAATCAGTTAAAACCAACAGCTGCACATCGCGATAAGACCCATGAATTTCCGGCTCAGGAGTTAAAAGATTTAGGTGCACTAGGCGCTATGGGAATGACTGTGCCCGATGAATGGGGCGGTGCCGGAATGGATTATGTATCTTTAGTACTCGCAATTGAGGAAATTGCTGCAGGTGATGGTGCTATTTCGACAATCGTCAGCGTACAAAACTCTTTGATTTGCGGTATTACACTGGCATACGGTTCAGAGCAGCAAAAACAAACCTATTTGCCAAAATTTGCTTCTGGCGAATGGCTAGGGTGCTTTTGTTTAACTGAACCACATGTTGGTTCCGATGCGAGCGCGATTTTATGTAAAGCCGAGCGAGATGGCGACCATTGGGTACTCAATGGCGTAAAGCAATTCATTACCAGTGGTAAAAATGCTCAAGTGGCTTTGGTATTTGCGGTTACAGATAAACAAGCTGGCAAAAAAGGCATTTCATGCTTTCTTGTACCGACCAATACACAAGGCTACTTGGTGACTCGAATTGAAGACAAAATGGGTCAACATGCTTCGGACACAGCGACCATAACGTTAGAGGACTGCCGAATTCCTTTAGAAAATTTGGTTAGACAAGAAGGTGAAGGTTATAAAATTGCGTTATCTAATTTAGCGGCTGGTCGTATTGGTATTGCGGCTCAATCTGTCGGTATGGCAAGAGCTGCTTTTGATGCTGCTGTCCAATACGCAAATGAACGTAAGGCCTTCGGTGTAGAGCTGGTTCAGCATCAGGCGGTTGGTTTTCGCTTAGCTGATATGGCAACTCAGATTGAAGCTGCACATCAGCTAGTATTGCACGCGGCAACTTTAAAAGATGCGGGACTACCTTGTTTAAAAGAGGCCTCAATGGCGAAACTCTTTGCATCAACTATGGCTGAGCGAGTGTGTTCGGATGCAATCCAGATTCATGGTGGTTATGGATACGTCAGTGATTTCCCTGTTGAGAGAATTTATCGGGATGTCCGTGTAAGCCAGATTTATGAAGGTGCTTCAGATATTCAACGTTTGGTGATTGCTCGTGAAGTGGCTCAAGTTTAGTTCATAAGATATTGAGTTTTTAAACTTAAAACTGCAAGAAGCCGCACATCATGTGCGGTTTCTTGCAATTGAAATGGAACATTTTTGCTATTAGTTTTATTTGAAATAGATGGAAAAGTTGAAGAAATATTCTTCGAGCTTTAGCAAAAACAATAACAGTCAGGACAGATTTTGTGGCCTAACACAAAATTAATCATCAAACGGAATGAAGGTGAGCATCATGAAAACTTTGGCAGAAGCTTATCAACAATTTGATCTTGCAAAACTTATTGAAGGGCAACTTGTTGGGCATCCCCAAGCGATAAATGCTTATGTTGAGTGCTGTGAGCGTTATGTAGGAAAAAATAAAATAGCGCTCATTTGGGAAGGAAAAAACGGACAGGCAGAGCACTATACTTTCGAACAACTTGCTGAGCTTTCTGGAAAACTTGCTAACTTCTTTAAAGCGCAAGGAATTCAATCTGGAGATTGTATTGCAGGACTTCTACCGAGAACGCCTGAGTTATTAATTACAATTTTGGCAGCGTGGCGTATAGGCGCTATTTATCAGCCTTTATTTACTGCCTTTGAAGCAAAATCGATTGATCACCGTATTACGACTGCTCAAACTAAATTGATTGTGACCAATGATCAACAGCGCCCTAAACTGAATACCTTGAATGTTCCGGTTATTGTCACTGTTCATCAGACTGGTCCTTTGTCTGAGCATGACTTCGATTTTTGGCAATCTTTACAGCGCTATTCTGAGCAATGTGAGCCAGTAAATCGTAGCTTTGAAGATGACTTTTTAATGATGTTTACCTCTGGTACAACTGGACTGGCGAAGTCTGTACCCGTTCCACTAAAAGCAATTTTGGCATTTAAAGGTTATATGACCCATGCTGTCGATTTGCGTGAAGAGGATATGTTCTGGAATCTGGCAGATCCGGGCTGGGCATATGGTTTGTACTATGGCATTACCGGGCCTTTAAGCTTGGGGCATAGCATTATTATGGATGAGCGTTCATTTAATGTAGATCAGGCAATTGAGTTAATTAAAAAGTATAAAGTAAGTAATTTAACCGGCTCTCCGACGGCATTTCGAATGTTCTTTGGGTTTAAGGAAAAATTTGACCCTTCAATTAAACAACATTTACGCGTAGTGAGTAGTGCAGGTGAGCCATTAACTCCTGAGGTTGTGAACTGGTTTAAACAGGATTTAGAGGTCAATATTTTTGATCAGTATGGCCAAACTGAACTCGGCATGGTAATTGCGAACCACCATGCGCTTGAGCATCCATTAAAAGTAGGTTCAGCTGGTTTTGCAATTCCAGGGCATCGTTTTGCGGTGTTAGACCAAAATTATCAAGAATTACCAACAGGTGGTGTTGGTATTTTGGCGATGGACTCGGAGCAATCCCCACTAATGTGGTTTAAAGGCTATGGTGGCAATAATCGCAAATCATTTGTTGGTAAGTATTATTTAACAGGTGACACGGTCATTTTAAATGAACATGGCGGCATTGATTTTGTGGGGCGTGCTGACGATGTCATTACAACATCGGGCTATAGAGTTGGACCATTTGATGTTGAAAGTACTTTGTTAGAATGTGAGGCAGTATTAGAGTCAGCTGTAATAGGTAAACCTGATCCGGAACGAACCGAAATAGTCAAAGCTTTTGTGGTACTTAAGCCTGCTTATCAAGCGTGTGAAACATTAAAAGATAAGTTACAGCAATATGTTCGTAACCGTTTATCTCGTCATGCGTATCCAAAAGAAATTGAGTTTGTGGACAGTCTACCAAAAACCACGAGCGGTAAAATTCAAAGAGGACTGTTGAAGCAGCAAGAAATTGCAAAAATGCAGCAAGCCTACGCAAACTAAATTGAATAAAGGGAAATTATAAATATTTCCCTTTATTTTTTATATTAGATGTCGGCTTTCACTTCTTCACCAATTAAGTAAAACGTTCCACCTGCAATATAGTGCAGGCTTCGAAGTTCTTTTGGTGCATCTTGAAAATGCCAGTGCCCATCTCTAAAAACGCGGCTATCTGCCCAGGCGCCCACAACAGAACCAATAAATAGGTCATGAGCTGACTGATTATGTGGTTCAGGAATAAGTTTACATACCAGCCATGCGATACAACCTGATACAAGCGGACTGGTCAGATCTTTTTGATAAAACAGCTCAACCCCGCAGTGTTCAAGTTTTTGTGGGTCATGTAATTTGCTAATGGTACCAAGTTGCTTGGTCATATTGAGCTGTGCATAGCAAGGAACTTGTAGTGTGAAATAACCACTTTGCTCAACCAGCTGTCGGGTTTTAGTACTTTTATCTAAAACGACCGTCACTTTGGCAGGTTTAAACTCTAAGGCACATGCCCATGCGGCAGCCATTACATTGCAGTCATCACCATGTTGTGCAGAAACCAGCACAGTTGGACCATGATTTAATAAACGATAAGCTTTTTCTAACTCTACTGGTGCAATATATGATTGAGACATATTTAGCCTAAGTAACAAAGAAACTAGTTCGTTCTATTGTTGCAGAAAGTGTGAAAGAAGTAATGTGAACAATACAGCAGTAACCGAATAAAAAACTGTTTCTATTTTATAGCTTTCATAATGATTGACTTAGTCATAAAATCATTTGGCTTCTAAATGAAAGGATTAACGTGTGACCGAGCTTCAAGATATCGATTTTGTAGAGTTAAGTGATGAAGAAATGCATCTCTATAGCCGTCAGATTTTACTTGATGGATGGGATATTGAAGCTCAGGAAAAACTCAAACTTGCCAATGTACTGATTGTTGGTGCTGGTGGTATAGGTTGTAGCAGTGCAGAGCTACTCGCACGAGCAGGGGTTGGAAAAATTACACTCATTGATGCCGATACCATTGAGATAAGTAATTTACAGCGTCAAATTGCATTTGGTCATGAAGATATTGGTGGTTATAAAGCTGAAGTTTTAGCAAAACGGTTACAGAAAATTAACCCTTATATCTGTGTTGAATACTTTAATGAACGTTTAGACGAAAATAACATTGATAGACTTGTTGAACACCAAGATGTAGTGCTGGATGGTTGTGATAACTTTACAACTCGCTATTTAGTGAATAGTGCTTGTAAAAAGCATCAGGTCGCATTAATTAGTGCTTCTGCAATTGGCTTTCGGGCGCAAATGTTTATGGTTGAAGGTGATTCAGCTTGTTATGAATGTTTATTCCCAAAAGAACAGCATGACAATGAAGGCCTTCGCTGTGCAGAGTCAGGAGTGCTTGCAACAACTCCTGTAATGATAGCGTCATTACAAGCACATCACACTTTATTATATTTAGGGCTTAATCGCACTCCTCTGAAACAAAAACTGTTACTTTGGGATGGGTTAAATATGACGCAACGTATTGTTAATTTTGATAAAGATATAAATTGTCCACTTTGTCAGGCAAGCTAATCAGCAAATAAAGCAAAATTTGCTACACTTGAGACGAATATTCTGGTTCTAAAGAAATATGAAAAAAAATATTTTATTTGATGGATTGCGCTCAGTTGCCCGTATCGGTGAAACCGCAGTGGTTGCGGCTAAAGCTGGTATTAAGTACGCAACTGATAAGCCAAGTAATGCCAAACTCATGCGTGAGACTTTTGAGTCGCTTGGCTCAACATATATTAAGCTTGGTCAGTTTATCGCGAGTACACCATCGCTATTTCCGCGTGAATATGTAGAAGAATTTCAAGGTTGTTTGGATCAGACTCCAACTCTGCCATTTAGCTATATTCAAGGCGTACTTGCCTCTGAATTTGAAGGGCGTGATTTAAGCGAGATTTTTAGTTATATCGATGAAAAACCTTTAGCTTCTGCTTCAATTGCTCAGGTTCACGCAGCTAAACTAACGACAGGTGAAGATGTCGTTATCAAAGTACAAAAACCTGGCGTAGAAACTATTTTATACACTGACTTAAATGTGGTGCATTGGGCTGCAAAGCTGCTTGAACGTGCAGTCCCTAAAATCAAGTTTGCTGCTCTTTCTGACATTGTTGATGAAATTAAAACTCGTATGGTGCGTGAAGTCGATTTCATTGAGGAAGCCCAGAACTTAGATGACTTTGTGGAATATTTAAATATTTCACAAAACCAAGCTGCGACAGCCCCTAAAGTTTATCATCAGTTTTCTACACGCCGTGTTTTGACCATGCAGCGTTTATATGGTGTGTCTTTGACAGATTTTAGTGTCGTGAAACAATATGCTAAAGATCCGTCACAAGTACTCATTACTGCCATGAATACATGGTTTGGTAGTCTTATGCTCTGTAAGAGTTTCCACGCTGACTTACATGCTGGAAATCTAATGTTGCTTGAAGATGGCCGAATTGGTTTTATCGATTTCGGTATTGTGGGTCAGTTAAAACCAGAAGTCTGGACAGCATGTATCGCGTTTATGGATGCTTTGCAAAAGACTGATTATCAGGCTATGGCTGAAAATATGCTCAAAATGGGTATGACCCATAACAAGGTCGATGTTCAGGTTTTAGCTCAAGATTTAGAGCGTTTGTTTAATGGCGTATTAATGGCCGATCCACAGCAGATTCTGTCTACTAATCCTGCCGATTTAAACGACATTATGATGGATATGGTAGGGGTTGGTGAGCGCCACGGTATTAAATTCCCTCGAGATTTTGCCTTATTATTTAAGCAAATGCTTTATTTCGATCGTTTTATGCGCGTACTCGCACCATATACTGATATTTATGCAGACCAACGTTTGAAAATGGTTCAAAATATGGAACCTGCTTCGTTGTTAAAGCACTAAGGTCAGTTTAAATTTATGGATGCCATTATTATTGAAGGCTTGAATGTTGAGACAGTGATTGGCTGTTTCAACTGGGAAAGACAAATCATTCAACCTTTAATGTTGGATTTAACCATCCATAATGATTTGAGCCGAGCTGCAGCATCTGACAAACTTGAGGACACACTCAACTATGCCCAGATTTGTGAGTTATCGGCTCAAACTATTCAGCAAGCCAAACCTGAGTTAATCGAGCACGCAGCTCATCTAGTTTTGCAATGTTTATTTGAAACCTTTCCAACAATTGAAAAAATTACCATAACCATCCGTAAGCCAGCCATCATTGCAGAAGCTAATGCTGTAGGAATTCGTCTTGAACGCACCAGAAACAATTTTTGCACTCGCCCTAGCGAGTAATTTAGACGCAGATCAGCACTTTACTTTTGCTTATACGCAATTAGCAACTTTGGGGAAAGTGCAGTTTTCATCTGTTTATCAAATTCCATGCCGAGATGGTATTGGAGATGATTACTGGAATTCAGCGTGTCTATTACGAAGCACCTTATCATCTGAACAAGTTGAATCTTTTTTAAAGAAACTTGAGTCAGATTCTGGACGTGTTCGACCATCGCATCATATTTCTTTAGATGTAGATTTGATTGCATGGGGAAGTGATCTGGACCATATGCAATTTAATTCTAAAAAATTACCTTTGGCGCTCGATGTAAAAATTCCTTTATATGAACTTTGGCATTGTGAAAAACTAAAGGCTGATAGTACGCTTTACCCAGTTGTTAATTTTAAATTTTAAGGTCTTTCAAACTAAAATTTACGCAAAATTTACGCGGCCTTTGAGTTCCTCAATAGAGAATTTACGAGCATTTTATCCATACTGAAATCCACTAAATTAGTGTTACTTCAGGACAATAAAGATGCTTATAAATTCTCAAATGCGCATCTTGCATCAGTCTGGCATAGCCTTATGCGGACTCAAAAAAAGTGATATTTCTTCATCTCTCCTTATTTCCATTTTGGCAAATCAAGCCAAGGGGTATAGAGGAGAATAGCCATGTTAGAACTTATCCTTGTTTTATTTATTGCTATTTTTTTAGCATGGTGCCTTAGCAAATATCTATCGCAAGTAATGGCAAATCAGCCGATGGTTGGCGATGGATTATTTCGTTGGATTGAAAATCCTGTATATCGCTTGTTAGGTATATCTCCACAACAACAAATGAACTGGAAACAATATTCTTTAGCATTTGTTGTTAGCTGTATTTTTTTAGCTGTAGCCGTTTTTGCTATTTTTATGACGCAAGCATGGCTGCCATTAAACCCAAATCATGCACCAAATATGAGTTGGGATTTAGCATTACACACAGTTATTTCATTTTTAACCAACACAAACCAACAGCATTATTCTGGTCAAGCTCAATTGTCTTATTTGTCGCAAATGACAGGTATTGTAGGTTTGCAAGTCATCACACCAATGATGGGATTAGCTTTAGTTGTTGCGACCTTAAGAGCTTTCTTTTATCAACGTCCTAGCCATATTGCGGCCGATGTTGCTGAACAGCCAGATCAAATTTTAATTGGTAACTATTGGGCAGATGTAATACGCCCTACAGTCCGCTTTTTGCTTCCACTCTGTTTTGTCTGGTCATTGTTGCTTAACAGCCAAGGCGTACCAGCAACTTTTCAGGGTGGGCCAGAAGTACAGCTTATTGATAAAGCGAATACCGTACAAACCCAAAAAATTCCATTAGGTCCAGTTGCACCCATGGTTGCTGTTAAGCAATTGGGTAGTAACGGTGGTGGCTGGTATGGTCCAAATAGTTCTGTACCTTTAGAAAATCCAACGCCGCTATCTAATTTATTAGAAATGATAGCGATTTTACTCATTCCAATCACAGTCGTTTTTATGGTGGGACATTTTACTCGACGTAAAAAATTTGCCTACTTTGTGTTTGGTAGCATGCTTTTAATGTCGGTTATTTCAGGTGCAGCAGCTGTCTGGTCTGAAAGTATGTCATCGACAGCATCGCAAATTGCCGTAATGGAAGGTAAAGAACAACGATTTGGAGCTGCATCATCAGCAGTGTGGGCTGCGCTGACCACACAAGTAAATAATGGTTCGGTCAATATGATGCATGATTCTTCGGCACCTCTTACTGGGCTGGTTGAACTCATTAATATGTTGATTAATGCCATTTGGGGCGGTGTAGGCTGTGGTCTGCAACAGTTTATGATTTATCTGTTACTCGCTGTATTTATTGCAGGCTTAATGACAGGCCGTACACCTGAATTGTTTGGACGCAAAATTGAAGCAGCAGAGATCAAGTTACTTGCGATTATTATCTTAATTCAGCCTCTTATTATTCTGGCTTTTACAGCCTTGAGTCTTAGTATTCCGGGATTATCAGGTATCACAAACCCTGGACCACACGGTATTAGCCAAGTGTTCTATGAATATGTTTCTGCGTTTGCCAACAATGGTTCAGGTTTTGAAGGCCTTGGAGACAACACCGTATGGTGGAATGTCACTTGTAGTCTTGCTCTTCTTTTAGGACGCTTCCCGACATTAATTTTGCCATTAATGATTGCGACACGTTTAGCAGCAAAAAGAAAAGCACCCGAAACAACAGGTAGCCTTCAGGTTGAAACGCCAACCTTTGCCTTAACGCTGATTACGATTGTTGTATTGCTTACCTTATTACAATTTATGCCAGTTCTTGTCCTTGGGCCAATTGCCGATCAACTGTTGTTGGTTAAAGGCTAAGGAGGCGAGTGAAAATGAATACACAAACTCATATAAATAGCCATAAAACAACTGTGGCAGTACCAAGTTTTGAAGTTTGGAAAAATGCTTTTATAAAATTGTTACCCCAGCATGCAATTAAAAATCCAGTCATGGCAATTGTATGGCTTGGAACAGTAATCACTGCTCTAAGTACCTTAATGGGATATGCCACACTGGTATTCGGTTTGGTCGTCACAGCAATTTTGTTCATTACGATTTTATTTGCTAACTATGCTGAAGCAGTTGCAGAGGCTAGAGGTCGTGGACAGGCATCTTCATTACGTGCAGCAAGAGAAAACTTGACTGCTCGAAGACTTAATTCTTTGACAGACCGCCAAGCAACTCAAGTTGCAGCCACTGAACTTCATTTAAATGATTATATTGAAGTTCATGCAGGTGAGCTTGTTCCAGCCGACGGTGAAATTGTAGAAGGCTTTGCGACCATTAATGAATCGGCTGTTACAGGTGAGTCTGCACCTGTGCTACGTGAAGCTGGAACTGACCGTTCAGGTGTTATTGGTGGGACTAAAGTTCTTACAGATCGTATTGTTGTGCAAGTGACTGCTGAATCTGGTCAAAGTTTCTTAGACCGTATGATTGCTTTGGTTGAAGGTTCAAATCGTCAAAAAACACCAAATGAGATTGCACTTGGCTTCTTATTAATGGTGATGACAATTACCTTCTTAATTGTTGTGATTAGCCTACCATTTATTGCTCATTATTTGCATATTGAACTTGATCCGGTTGTACTCGTAGCATTGTTAGTCTGCTTAATTCCAACAACCATTGGTGGCTTGTTACCTGCGATTGGTATTGCGGGTATGAACCGCGCGCTCAAAGCCAATGTTTTGGCGAAATCAGGTAAAGCAGTAGAAGTTGCGGGTGATATTGATGTGCTTTTACTCGATAAAACAGGAACCATTACTTATGGTGACCGTCAAGCGACTTCTTTTTATCCTTTAACTTCTGTAAGTGAGTCGGAGTTGAGAGCTGCTGCTTGGGTAAGTTCACTTGCCGACCCAACACCAGAAGGGAAATCGATTGTTAAGTTAGCAAAAGAACAAGGTTTAAAACAGCAAGAACCTGAGCAAGCCGAATTTATCTCTTTTAGTGCTTCGACTCGAATTTCTGGTGTGAATTTACCGAATGGTGAGCAAATTCGTAAAGGTGCTTTAGATGCAATCTTGAAATTTGTAGATGAAGATTATTCTCAAGATCTAGAGTTAAAAGCACGTGTTGAACAAGTTGCTAAAAAAGGGGCAACACCGTTGGTTGTTGCAAATCAACATCATGTATTGGGTGTGATTGAACTCTCTGATGTAATTAAACACGGTATTAAAGAACGTTTTGCTCGTTTAAGAGAAATGGGTATTAAAACTGTCATGGTCACAGGTGATAATCCATTAACCGCTGCTGCGATTGCTGCTGAAGCGGGTGTAGATGACTATATTGCCGAAGCAAAACCAGAAGATAAACTCGCTTGTATTCGCACCGAACAACAACAAGGTCGTTTAGTTGCGATGGTCGGTGATGGAACTAACGATGCGCCAGCACTAGCACAAGCCGATATTGGCTTAGCCATGAACTCGGGTACACAAGCTGCAAAAGAAGCCGGCAACATGGTTGATTTAGACTCAGATCCAACCAAACTTCTTGCTGTGGTTGAGATTGGGAAACAGCAACTGATTACCCGCGGTGCTTTGACAACATTTTCGTTAGCAAATGACGTCTCTAAATACTTTGCCATTTTGCCTGCATTGTTCGCTGCTGCGATTCCACAAATGCAAGTATTGAATGTGATGCATTTGGCGAGTCCAAATAGCGCGATTTTATCTGCATTAATTTTTAACGCGATTATTATCCCGCTATTAATTCCAATCGCACTCCGTGGCGTGAAATTTAAACCTTCAACTGCAACTCAGTTACTACGTCGAAATATGTTGATTTATGGGGTGGGCGGTGTGGTTCTACCATTCATTGCCATTAAAGCGATTGATGTTGTTATTGTTCAATTATTTGGTTTGTAATCTGGAGTTTGAAATGAAAACTTATGCACAAAATTCAGAAGCAAATTTGGGTCAGACCTTAAGAGCATCTTTCGGACTTCTAATTTTTACCCTTGTCGGTTGTGGTGCTGTTTATAGTGCGATCGCTACAGGTGCGGGACAGGTGTTATTTAACAATCAAGCAAATGGTAGTTTGATTGAAATAAACCATAAAGTTCTAGGGTCAAAATTAGTCGCTCAGCCATTTGTAGGAGAGGCTTATTTTCATCCACGTCCTTCAGCGGTTGCTTATGACCCAATATCTATGGGGGCCACAAACTTAGCCCTTACCAATCCAGAGCTTCAAAAACAAATTGATGCTCAGATTCTTGCGGTTAAACAACAAGACCGCACAGGTAATGTCCCTATTCCAAGTGATTTAGTGACGAAATCAGGTAGTGGTATCGACCCGCATATTAGCCCTGAGGCAGCTCAGTTACAGGTTGCCAGAGTGGCTCAAGCGCGTCATTTAGACCCTAAAGTTGTAGAAGAGTTACTACAAAAGCATATTGAACCAGTTCAGTTTGGTGTACTAGGGCAAGCTCGTGTTAATGTATTAGAACTCAATATCGCTTTAGATCAATTACAATCTACACATTAACTTGAAAATAAAATTGTTAGTTTACCGGATGATATCAAGTGCAAAGCAATCGCGAAAATCAGGCTGAAGCCTTATTAAATCATGTAAATAGATATCAAGCCGGTCGACTAACAGTCTTTCTCGGTGCAGCGCCTGGTGTCGGCAAAACCTATGCCATGCTTGCCCGCGCTAAAGAGTTATTTCAACAAGGTACAGATGTTGTTGTTGGTATTGTTGAAACCCACGGAAGAATAGAAACTCTAAAAATTTTGGAAGGCTTGCCTCAAATTGCTAGAAAGGAAATGCAATATCAGGGGCATACTTTAGAAGAAATGGATTTGGATGCTATTTTACTCAGGCATCCGGAAATTGTTTTAGTTGATGAGTTGGCTCATCGCAATATACCCAATAGTCGCCATGAACGACGGTGGCAAGATGTCAATGAATTGCTAGATGCAGGTATTGATGTATTTACCACCATGAATATTCAGCATTTAGAAAGCTTAAACGATGTGGTGCATCAGATTACGGGCATTCGAGTAAATGAAACTGTGCCAGATCGTGTATTTGATCGTATTCGAGATATTCGTTTAATTGATTTACCTGTCAGTGAACTCATTGAAAGGCTCCATCAAGGAAAAGTCTATGTGCCGGAGCAAGCGAATCTGGCATTGCAAGGCTTTTTTAGCATTTCAAATTTGACAGCATTGCGTGAACTAGCAATGCAATGTGTTGCTGAGCATGTCGATTTAGATTTAAAACAGAGTTACACCTCTAAGGGTTTGAAGTCTATCTCGTTGCAAAATGAATTGATGATTGCGATAGATGGACAAGGTTCTTCTGAATATTTAGTGCGGGCAGGTTGTCGGTTAGCTGAACGCTATGGAGCAACATGGACTGTAGTGAATGTTGCTAAAAGTTTGGACTTTGGGCAGAGTTCAGGAAATTCATATAAAAAAGAATATATCGAAATTGACCGAGCATTTGAGTTGGCTCGCCAACTCGGGGGGCGAACAGAAGTTTTATATGGGCATCGAGTTGCATCAGTGTTAATGGATGCTGCACTTGATCGAGGTATTTCCAATCTGGTCATTGGCAAAAGTATTTCGCCGTGGTGGTTAAAGTTATTTAAGAAAAATTTAGCTCAGCAATTATTAAATCAAGAAAATTCGATTGCTTTAACGATTTTGCATCCAGAACAGGGCACTAAAAAGACAACTCAACTTGAAAAGCCATCATTTTTATCATTAAAAGAAAGTGTTTTTGTTTTAGCGGTTACATGTGTCAGTATTTTTATAGCTCACTTTGCCGAAGTTCTATTGGGTATTGAAGACTTTTCTGTCATTTTCATTATTTCAGTTTTAATTGTAGCAACGAAAACCCGAATGCTTGCTGCAGTAGTAGCCGCTCTTATTTGTTTCTTAGCCTACAATTTTTTCTTTATAGCACCACGTTTTACATTTCAAATTTCAGCACACCAAGGTGTAGTTACCGTTGTTGCTTTTTTTGCAGCAGCTTTAATCGCTGGGCGGTTGGCTTCTCAGTTACGCCAGCAAGTTTTGTCTTTAAAAGCTGCCAATGCCTACACCACAGTGATGCAAGACTTGGCACGTAAGCTTTCTAGTGCGGTGAACCTTGAAGAAGTCATGCAAACAGGACGTATGACTTTAGAAACCCAGCTTCAAACTAAAGTGTGGATTTCTATTCAAGATAGAGTCATTTCATCTGATATTGAGCTAAATGATAAAGAAAAAGTAGCCGCAGAATGGTGCTTAAAACATCAACAACCGTGTGGGCGTTTTACCGATACTCTTAGTCAATCAAACTGGTGGTTTTTACCACTTTTAGAACAGAAAAATAGCCTAGGTATAGTGGGAATTTACTTTAAGGATGATGTAGTTTCTCTAAATTTTGAGCAAAAAAAACTAACTGAAAGTGTAATTGAGTACATTGCACAGGCAGCACTTCGAACCCAATTGGTCAATGAACTTGAACAAGCAAAAGTTACTAGTGAAACAGAGCGCTTACGTTCAGCTTTATTATCTTCGGTATCGCATGATTTACGCTCACCACTTGCTTCTATTATTGGCGCAGCAGACACGCTTGCCAATTTTAAAGCTGAGATGTCAGAACAAGACCAGCAAGATTTACTTGAAACAATTCATTTAGAAGGTGAGCGTTTAGACCGTTATATTCAAAACTTGCTTGATATGACGCGCTTAGGCCACGAAGGCTTAACTTTAAAAAGAGACTGGATTGGAGTAGATGAGTTAATTGGTTCGGCAACCCGCCGTTTAAAGCGTTATAAACCAGATACTCAAGTGGTTGTTCAGTTACCTGAGAAATCCATTAGTTTGTATGTTCACCCAGCGCTGGTAGAGCAAGCTATTTTTAATGTTTTAGAAAATGCCGCAAACTTTTCACCTCCAGATGAATCTGTCATGGTTCGTGCTCAACTTTCATCAGAAGATGAAGTAAAAATTGAAATTGAAGATAGAGGTGCGGGAATTCCTGAAGACGAAAGACATCGTATTTTTGATATGTTTTATACGATGGAACGAGGAGACCGTGGAAAATTTGGTACTGGTTTAGGGCTTACAATCGTAAAAGCGATTATTGGTGCTCATATGGGTACAATAGAAGCATTTTCAGGGCGCCAAAATAAAGGTACTTTAATTCAAATCAGATTACCCATTCACCCAGTAAAAGAATAAGTTGTAAATTCATGATAAGTTCAGAAACATCACCTGTAGAAACACGCATTGTGATTATTGATGATGAGCCTCAAATCCGTAAATTTTTAGACATTGCTTTAAGAACTCAAAAGTAT
Source organism: Acinetobacter sp. GG2 (assembly GCF_000292385.1). Classification (NCBI taxonomy): domain Bacteria; kingdom Pseudomonadati; phylum Pseudomonadota; class Gammaproteobacteria; order Moraxellales; family Moraxellaceae; genus Acinetobacter; species Acinetobacter sp. GG2. The sequence continues at coordinate 67,274 of NZ_ALOW01000037.1, read as the reverse complement.
AAAACCACGCTCTGCGAAACGGGTTATAAAGGTCTAGAAGCTTTAGCAACACAAGGGGCTGATTTGGTTATCCTAGATTTGGGCTTACCCGATTTAGATGGGAAAGAAGTCCTTCAAGAGTTACGTAGCTGGTCAAATGTGCCGGTTATTGTGCTATCTGTACGCGCTGATGAATACGAAAAAGTTGCTTTGCTCGATGCTGGCGCAAATGATTACATGACCAAACCTTTTAGTGTCCAAGAGCTTTTGGCACGCATACGTGTCATCTTAAGAAATCAACCGATTCAGCAAGAAGCACATATTTATGACGATGGTTATCTTAAAGTCGATGTCACACAACGTTTGGTTTGGGTCGAGCAACAGTCAATTACTTTAACTCGAAAAGAGTTTCAACTTTTAACGCTATTAATACGCTATCAAGGGCAGCTTTTAACCCAGCCACAACTTTTAAAAGAATTATGGGGACCAACCCATCAGGAAGATACGCATTATTTGCGTATTTTGGTGGGTAAGTTACGCAGTAAACTGGGAGATAACGCGATTCAACCACGTTATATTGCTACTGAACCTGGTGTGGGATTACGCTTTTTAGCTAAACAGAAAAATCATTAATGAGATATAAAAAAAACCTTAGGGTATTTCTCCCTAAGGGTTTGCAAAGTGGTTTATAGTTTTTTTGCTTTTTTATTTATATATCCCAATGTTGTTCTGCTTCAGTCATTTGGCTATAAATGTTTTGATATTCAGCTTGTTTCACTGTGTACCAATGTTCTACAAAGTCTGCCCCTAAATACCCTTTTAAAATAAGACTTCCTTTAAATATTTTTAAGGCTTCCGGCTGATTGTTGGCTAATAAAATGTGCTCATCTTGAAACTTCAAAAGATGTGCAGGTTTTGGTAGCGGTAACTTATGAGATAAGCCATAAGATACGCCCGCTAAAATAGTGGCTGTAACCAGATAGGGGTTACAGTCAGCTCCAGCAACCCGATATTCTAAGCGTTGATTTTGTACATCTGAGCATGGAATACGAATTGCGACATTACGATTATTGGTATCCCAATTGGCTTCTAATGGCACATGATGACCAATTTTAAAACGTCTATAAGAATTAATATTAGGCGCTAAAATCGCCATAGATGCAGGCATTAACTCAATGAGTCCGCTAATCGCGTTGAGTAATTTCGCTGCCAGCTCATCTTTTTCTTCTTCTGAGCTAAATATATTTTCATGGTATTGATTCAGCATGCTCATATGAAAATGCATGCCACTTCCAGCTTTTGCTAAGTTCGGTTTCGCCATGAAACAAGCAGTTAAGTCATGCTTTCTTGCGACTTGCTTTACAATTCTTTTTAAAGCATTAATTTGATCGCATAGCTTCAAAATGTCATGGCTGTGTTGAAGATTTAGTTCATATTGTCCAGGAGATGACTCTGCAACAATAGCTGTAATTTCAATAGATTGTAGTAGAGCGGCTTTTTCAACCTCATCTAGGACTTGTTGATAGTTATTTGGTGCATCTATATCAAAGCATTGGTTTTCTATACATGTTTCAGCCTGATACTGAGGTGAGAAAAGATAAAACTCTAGCTCGGCAGCCATGACAGGAAAATAATTATGATCGTGTAACTGATTTAATATTTTTTTTAATATATTGCGTGGTTCATAGCGGCAGTCTGTACCATCTTCTTCTTGCATGGATAGGTAAAGCTGAGCATTTAATTCAGGAGATAAAGCACTAGGTTGTAAACTGCCTAAAATGGGTAGACAAAGTCTATCTGGTTCACCAATATATTTTCCTAAGCCTGTCTCTTCAATCACTTTACCATCAAGACTCATGGCATAAACAGAAAGTGGAAAATAACATCCATTCGATAGATTTTTTAGACTCTTAACATCAATACGTTTACCACGAATATGCCCGTTTAAGTCGTGTAGACAAATATCAATGTGTTGAGTCTGAGGATATAAACTTAAATATTCATCAACTTCTTTTAAAAAAAGTTCTGAGTTAAAGGTATCGATTTTCGTTTGTGGAATAAGATCATCTGATATTTTAAATGCCTTAAAGTGAGAATCTTTTAAGTTTAAATTGGGGTAAATAAGCGTACTCATTATAAAAAACCTTGGTGGTTATTTAACTCAAATCCTACCTGAGCCTTTGAAGGAAATCGCGTAAAAAAAGAGTAAAGATGGTTGAAGAATATTTTATGAAAAATTTAATTTTTTATATTTATAATCAATGTATTGGGATTTATTTTGATAATGGATTTTTAAAGTAAAATTAGCGTATATGAATAGTAGGAGAGATATAAAACTTCTACGGATTTCACTTTCTAAAGTTAAATGTGGTTGGAAATTGAACTCTATCATTTGGTCAGATGGTGAAACTGATTTAAACTTAAAATGCTTATCCAGTTAAACATTTATGTATAAGTCTCGAATAAAGTAGGACTTATATAGGTATGTAATGAAATTTTTTTTTTGCGTTTTTTAAATTTTATTTTTGAGTTCTCTTAATATGAAAAATATCGGTTTAGCCATTTTAGCAATCAGCCTTTCAGGTTGTGCTGCAATGAGCGTAGAAGAATGTAAGACTGCAAATTGGTCATTAGTGGGTGAGAAAGATGGAGCAAAAGGTTCTTCACCGCGCTTAGATCAATATTACAAAGCATGTGGAAAAGCTAATATTGTTCCAGATCAAAAGTCATATGAACGTGGCTATAAAGAAGGTCTAGGGTATTATTGCCAGCCATCAAACATTTTTTATAACGCTTTAGAGGGGAACGGTAATATTAATGTATGCCCAATCGAGCAGCGTAATCGTTTAAGACCTTATTATCGAGCTGCCTCAGATTACTACAATGCAAAAAATGAATACGACCGTTATGATGAAAAGTTTAAGCAGTATTCTGACAGTGCTTATAACGAAAAATTAAAGCCAGAAGAACGTGAACGTTATCGTAAGCTTTTAAGAGATCTACAAAATGATCGTGACCGTATTAATCGTAACTATTGGAACTCAATTCGAGATATTGAACGTTTCAAATATGATCACGGATTAAAATAATATTTAAAACAGGATTGATCTGAATGAGATCAATCCTTTGTTTTTTTAAAGATAATAACTCGTTTTTGTCATTAATTTTGAAATAGCGGTCATACTGATTTTTACCGCATAAGGTAATTCAACACCACCTGCTTCGAGTGCTGTATGACGATGATGTAATTCATCTTCATTCATTTGCTCTAAAATTTTACGAGAGCGTTCATCTTGAGCAGGTAATTGGTTTAAATGATCTTGCAAATGCATGCTCACCTGACGCTCAGTTTCAGCAACAAAGCCTAAGCTATATTTATCACCAGCAATACCTGCAAGAGCACCCATACCATATGATAGCCCGTACCAGATAGGGTTTAATAAACTTGTATGGCTATTCAACTCTTTTAAACGATCTTCGCACCAAGCTAAATGATCTTGTTCTTCAATCGCTGCCTGTTGCATTTCGCGGCGCACATTTGGCAATTTCGCCGTTAATGCTTGTCCATGATAAAGCGCTTGAGCACATACCTCACCGCTATGGTTAACACGCATTAAGCCCGCAACATGGCGAGCATCTTCTACTCCAAGTTTTGTTTCAGCCGTTTCAGCCGGATTTTGGCGCTGTGCTGCTGTTGCACCTGGGACAAGACTACGTAATGCCTGATCAAAGGAGTTAATAAGTTGATCAATTCCTGTGTAGTGGCGCATAAATTAGTCCTCCAAAGAAAGATGTGCTGTGGCAAGCATCGGTTTTAGTCGGGCGAGAAGCCAGATACTAAAGATTGCACTAAGTACAGCTGTAATAATAAATAGTATTTTAATATCAATTTTTAAAACACTTAAGATTAAGATTGAGAAAATTGCAGAAGAAACCATGAATACAGCATTTAAAATATTATTCGCTGCAACAACACGGGCACGATGTGAGCGTGGTGAGTAAGCCTGCATCATGGCATATAAAGGAACAATATAAAAACCACCACTAATACCCAATAAAGTAACAGCAATCATGACGTGGTAGTAAACCCAACCTTGAGTGAAAATATCTTTTAAGGTCAGTAATGCTCCAGTTCTTTCAGGTACAAAAGCTAGACTGGCTGCAAGGTAAAGTGCAAAAACAGTAAGGCCAATTGCACCGATTGGCACCATTTTGATATTAATTTCCGAACCACCAATTTTACGGCAAAGTAATGAACCAACACCAATTCCGACAGAGAAGAAGGTGAGTAACAGGCTAACTACATTTTCCGATGCATGAAGATTTTGCTGAGTCAGCTGCGGAATTTGCGTTAAATAAGTTGCCCCATAAAACCAGTACCACGAGTTACCTAATAAAATTGTGAACACTAACGGTAAACTTTTGGCATATGTAATGGTTTGGAAGCTTGTCCGAATAAAGTTCCAGTCTATATCTAAATCTGGCGCAGCAACTTTCTGTGGCAAAATAAAGCGACTAAACACATAGCCTATGCAAGCAATAGCGACTACAGTCATACTAATCCACAGTAAATTGCCTTCTGATGATGCGATTACGGCACCACCTAAAATCATGCCGAACAAGATCGCCATCGATGTACCAGATTGAAATAAGGCATTACCCGACATGAGTTCGTTTGGTTTTAAAATTTCAGGCAAAATTGCATATTTAATTGGGCCAAAGAAAGTTGAATGTGTACCCATTAAAAATAAGGCGAAGAGCAGCAACCATAAATGCCCCAATAAAAAGCCAGCAGAACCAATGAGCATAATAATAATTTCTAAGATTTTTATGCCGCGTACAAGTTGTGATCGTTCGTATTTGTCTGCAATTTGTCCAGCAGTTGCTGAAAAAAAGAAATATGGCAATATAAACAATAATGCTGCTAAATTATTGAGTGTGCTTACTGGGGCAGATTGTTGTTGAATCCAACCATACGTAATGACTAACAATAAAGCTTGCTTAAAAACATTGTCATTTAATGCGCCAAAAAACTGTGTAAAAAACATCGGTACAAACCGACGTGATGTCATCAGGGATTCATCTTGTTTCATCATGTGCAAGCTTCATTGAGTTTTATTAAAAAATGTGACCGAGTGTTAATTTGCATCGAAAACCATGTATGATATTTTTAACGCTTGATTAAATGAAAAATCAATGGTTTCGAGTGAGTTTTATCCTCATATTGGTGCGTTTATTAAAAAATAAGTTTAGAGTTTTCCATGCCTTCTAAAATTAAGTTTAAACAGTCAACTCTTTCTCACTCTATGCATTTAATCTTAAAAATGCAGAGTATACCTAAACTTATTTGTAGCAGCTTATTGTTAAGTTTATGTGTTACTCCTTGTTATGCCGAAAGTTCGGCAGAAACAGTAACACCACCAGCCCAACAGACCGTAACTGATTTATCACTACAACAAACGAGTACAAATAACCAAAATGATGTTCCAATTACGGATGTTGCGACGCTTGTAACTCAAGCACAGCAGCAACAAGATAGCTTGGCTATATTGCAACAACAAGAACAATTTCCAAATCAGATTGAAGAATTTAAGCCAATCACGCTGGATAACCTTGATGATTTACCTGTTATGCCTGTTGATCAGAGTATGGCAAATGAAATTTATCGGGTTGCAGAAGAGGCAAAAACTGAAGCGCAAAACTTCCAAAATGGAACTCAAAAACATCCAGAAATGGTGGTCAATGATGCATCTCAAGCAGAATTACATGAAATTACTCAAGCACCTGTAAATATTGACCAACTCATGAGTGAGATTCAATCGGATAGTAAGATTGTAGTCGAAGCAAATGAAACAGGAAAAACTTTACCAGAACTTACAGCCGCTACAGAAGAACCACCTGAAGAGAAAGGTTTCTTTAAACGTATTATCAATAAAATTCGTCCGCCGCGTGTGACTCCGATGGAACAAATTCCACGTATCACTGCGGAGGTTAGTGGTGCACCGGATGATCTTGCTAAAAATATCAAAGGTAAGTTATCTACATTTACCCAAGAATCATTTGAAGATTTTAATTCTGCGTTACCACAGCTTAGAAGTTTAAGTAACCAAGCCGCACAAGCTGTAGGTTATTACAATGCCGAATTTCGTTTTGAAAAATTAAGTGCAAGTCGAGTACGCGTAAAAGTCACACCAAATCAACCTGTTCGAATTAATGAACAAAATATTGAATTTAGTGGAGCAGGTGCAAAACAACCACAGTTCCAAGTTATTCGTTTAGTTCCAGACCAAGATGTAGGAGATATTTTTAACCATGGTCTGTATGAAACAACTAAAAGCCGAATTGTAGATGCTGCATCAAATAATGGATACTTTGATGCATTCTGGCGGTTACACGATGTAAAAGTCAGCCAACCTGAAAACAAAGCAGATATTAATCTCAAATATGAAACGGGTGAGCGATACAAGCTTGGTAAGGTTGAGTTTCGTATGAGCGATCCTTCAAAACCATTACCTATCAAATTAAATATTTTGGAAAGTATGGCGCCTTGGAAAGAGGGCGATGACTATACATTTTGGCGTGTAAATGCTTTAGCTAATAACCTGACTAACTCGCGGTATTTTAACTATACTCTGGTCGATTCAATTAAACCTGATCCAATTGAAAAGCCGCTTGAGTTACCTCCAGATTTACAAGCACTGGTCGATCAGCAGAATGTTACGATTGACGAATCAAAACTGCTTTCTCCAGAGCAACAACAACTTGCTAAAGCACGTCAATTAGCCTCACCTACTAAAGAGGTTAGTCAAAATGTTGTAGACGAAAAACAATTTGCTGGGACTGAAAATGCACAATTAGCTGCAGCTCCAGCCGCTTTAAAAACTGCAGCAGATCATGAAGAGCAAGAATCGGAACAAGACCGTTTACAAGCCAAAGCACGTGAAGAAAAAAGAATTCCAGTTATTGTGACTTTAAATGCAGACAGATTAAATAGTCTGGAAACTGGTGTGGGTTATGGTACCGATACGGGAGCTCGCTTACGTAGTCAATATCGTCGTTCAATTGTGAACGAATATGGTCATTCATTTGACGCGAACTTTGAGCTTTCTCAAATTCGTCAGTCCATAGATGGCCGTTATAGTATTCCTTATAAACACCCATTAAATGACTACTTTAACATTGTGGGTGGTTATGAACGTGAGACTAGAGATAATATTGGGCCTGATGTCAGTTTATTAACCGAATCTGCCGTGTTTGGTGGAGAGCGCGTTATTAAAAAACCGTTAGGTGATTGGCAACATACCATTGGAGTTCGTTATCGTCTGGATCGTTTAACTCAAAAAGGAAATGTCGATATTTCTGAGTTACCCGATGCTTTTAAAACTGCCGCTTCAGAGCAAGAAGCGTTATTGTTTGGTTATGAAACTTCTAAAACTTCAAGTAATACACGTTTAAACCCAACTAAAGCATTTAAACAAAGTTATAAGTTAGAACTGGGAAGTAGCAGTTTACTTTCCGATGCCAATATGGCAATTGCAACAGCTGGTTGGAGATTTATTTATTCTTTAGGTGAGCATGATGACCATCAGTTTGTGGGCCGATCAGATCTTAGTTATATTTTTACCGATGAGTTTGATAAAGTTCCATACAATTTAAGATTCTTTACAGGTGGTGACCAAACAATTCGTGGGTTTGACTACAAAAGTCTTTCTCCGGAAGTAGATGGATATAAAATTGGTGGACAAGCTCTAGCGGTAGGCTCTCTGGAATACAACTATCAATTCAAAGAAGGTTGGCGAGCAGCAATTTTTTCTGATTTTGGTAATGCTTACGATAAGAATTTTAGTAACCCGACCGCTTATAGCGTTGGTGTTGGTATTCGTTGGAAGTCACCTATTGGCCCAATTCGTTTGGATGTAGCTTCGGGTATTTCAGATGAAAATCATCCAATTCGTTTGCATTTCTTTATTGGTCCACAACTTTAAAAATAAAATTTTATTAGGTTTATTTTATGGCGGAAGTAGAACAGCAGCCCACTTCGGCACCAAGCTCTCCTAAGAAGCGACGTATTTTGCGTAGCTTCTTGCTGACAATATTAATCATACTTTTATTACTTGTTGCTTCCATCATTATTATGATGTCGACTGACCGTGGAAGCCGTTTTTTATTAGACCGTGTTTTACAAGCTCAACAAGTCATTAAATATGAATATGAAGGGGGTAATTTACTTAGAGGGATTATCCTTAAAAATATTATTGTTCAGTTGGCAGAAGTCGATGTTACTTTAGATAGAGCTGATGTTCGCTTAGGATGGCGTTCTTTACTATTAGAAAAAGAAGTCCATTTAAGCAACGCAGATGTACGTAACTTAATCATTATTAATAAAGCGCCGCCGTCAGATAAACCATTTGGATTTAAACCTATAAAACTGCCATTTGTTTTACGTATAGACAAGGCAGATGTTGATCATTTAGAAATTAAAAATTCGGGTTCTGTTGTAAATTTTCATGATGTCCACTTAAACGATGCGCTGTGGTCAGAGACAAAGCTGAAGTTTGAAAACTCAAGTATGGATATGGGTTATCTTTCTGTACATAACGCAACAGGGAACATGGATTTTAGTGGGAAATATCCGCTTAATGCGACAGCAGATTTAAGAATTCCTTCTTTAAAAAGCTTAAATATTCAAAATATAAAAGTTGCAGCCAGAGGAAGTTTAGATACATTACAAGCTGGCGTAGCAACGACAACACCAGACCTCTTAACAGGCTGGGTTGTTTTACATCCAGTTCGTCATGAAGTTCCAATGCAAGGGGCTTTGTCACTTAAAAATTATCACTTGCCTTTACTAGTTGATCAAAAATTATTTGCTAAAAATGGTGTTATTAAATTTGAGGGTAATGTTCAAAAGCTTAACTTAGCACTTGATACAGATTTAAAAGGTGCGAACTTACCTGAAGGCCAATACAATGCCTTAATGAATACTGATTTAGTACATCAGTTGAATATTACTGACTTTAATGGCCAAGTCATGAAAGGTGCAATTAACCTTAAAGGGTTAGTGAGCTGGAAAGACTATGTTACTTGGGACATAAAAGGTCGTTTAGATCATGTTAATCCTAAAGATAAAGCGATTCCTCAAGTCGTTCAGGACTTCTTACCACCAAGTTTAGATGCAGCAGTTTCTTCCACTGGTTCTTTAGAAAAAGGCACTGAAGTATTAGCGAATGTAGACTTCGACCGTTATGAATCTTGGAAACTTAAATTAAACCAAGCACCTGAAAAGAATAAAAAACCTCAACCAATGTTTATGAATGTGGCTTGGTCAAAAATAGACCGTGCTATGCCATATATAGGTTGGTTGAGCAGTGATAGTGGACAAGTTGATCTGACTTTGCGAGATGGTCAGCAAGATATTAAAGTCGCAACCAAAGTATATCAGCATGAACAGACTCTATTACCAGCAGGACAATATCTCGCAACGTTGAATGTGAAAGATAATATTCTCAATGTTCCTAGTTTTAGTTTTGCTGCTCAAAAAGGCAGTCTTACAGGTCAGGCCAAGGTTTTATTGCCTACTGAAAAACGTCAGCTGGCTTGGAATGCCTTATTAAATGCAAAAGACTTTAATCCGCAAAGTATTCATACAGCAGCACCTGTTAACCTACTTAATGGATCAATCAAAGCAAGTGGTTTTGCAAAGCTAAATCAACAAATTATTCAACTTGAAAAAATCGATTTAAAAGGTCAATTGGCTCAAGCAGGCCAAGAAACGGTTGCGTTAGCAGGGAAAAGTACAGCTGCTTTATTATTTAATGATGTTAAAGCAGGTGGTGGGTTTAAAGGTTTTGCAGTTAATTATGATGGATCTTTGAAAGCACTTAATCAGGCGAATGGATTATTAAAGTTCTCTATTGCGGGTACTCCAGAGTTTATTCGAATTAACCAGTTACAACATGATGGTGTTGCTGGAAAAATCTATGCGACTGGCTCAGTAAACTTAAAAGATCGTATTGCTTGGGATATCAATAGCTCGCTTGTACGTTTTAAACCTCAATATTTTGCTTCAAGTGTAAAAGGCGAAATTTCAGGAAATGTAAAAACGCAAGGTGTTTGGTCTGATAAGTTAAAGCGTATTGATATTCAACAGTTGAATCTTGCAGGATTTTTGAATAACAAGCCAGTGAGAGGTAAAGGTAACTTATCTGTACTTATGGATTCGAACCAAAAGGGCTTTTTACCTCAACAATTCGAAGCGAATAATTTATTTTTGGTTTATGCACAAAATCAGTTACAAGCAACGGGTAATGCGCAAAATTTAAAAATTAAGCTCAATGCACCTGCACTTTATGAGTTGTATCCTGGTTTGAGTGGACGTGCCTATGGAGATTTGAGTGTCCAATCTCAACCTCGCCTAAAAGCTACCGCGAATATTGCAGTTGATAACTTTGCGTATACTAATTTAGTGAGCATTAAAAAACTGCGTATACAGGGTGAACTACCAACATCTGAAACAACACCAACCCAGCTCACAGCTAAGTTAGATAATTTACGTAGTGGTAGCCGTCTAATTCAGTCTGCTGAAGTTAATTTAACAGGAACACGGAAAGCGCATTTATTAAAAGTGCAGGCAAATAATAATGTTTCTAAATTCTATGTTCAGTTAGCAGGTGGTTTTAACCAAAATAATGATTGGTTAGGCCAAATTCAAAAAGGAAGTTTTGATTCGCGACGAATTCGTTTAGCACAAAATCAAAATGCACCTATTATTTTCTCATCAGCACGTTCTGAATTATTTGTTGGGCAACATTGTTGGCAGAGTAAAAATAGTCAGTTATGTCTTGATCAACCTGTACGTGTAAGTAAAGCACAGGGTAATATTTCATTTGTTACTCAAAATCTGGATTTAGGTGATTTTGCTGCTTTCATGCCAGAAGGGTTGGCAATGACAGGTCAGCTCAATGGTTATGCAAAAGCTTCTTGGGTAAATGGTGGGCATCCTAAACTTGACGCACGTTTAGTAACTCGAAAAGGTGAACTAGGCCTAGCTGCTGAAGATCCTCAGGATCCGCCAACCACGTTGACTTATGACGAGCTCAGTGTAATTGCGAAAAGCATTTCAGATGGTCTATTGTTACGCGTTGATGTCAAAACACCTGATATTGGTACTGGCTATGCAAATGTCATTATTAATCCATACCAACCCTCTATGCCAATGCGTGGTGAGGTGGCCTTTAATGATGTGCAATTAAAAGTTTTGAAACCATTTATTCAAGATGTACGCTCAATGAGTGGTACGTTAGCTTTAGCTGGTAAAGTAAATGGTACTTTAACCCAACCGCAGTTTACGGGTGAAATGCGATTGAAAAACGGGGCGATCAGTATGATTTCCCTGCCAGTGAACTTAACCAACGTACAAGTGTATTCATCTATTCGTCAGGATATGGCAACAATTGATGGTGCATTTAACAGTGGACAAGGGGTAGGTTTACTTAAAGGCAGTTTCGACTGGAAAGATTCACCGCGTCTACAGTTGAACTTAAAAGGTGATAACTTACTGGTACGCCAAGCACCATTAATTACAGCAATTGCAAATCCGAATTTGACACTTGATATGTATCCTTTCGATAAACGTTTAAGTTTGAAAGGGTCTGTAGATGTTCCTCGTGCACGTATTTCAATGCCTGAAACAACGGCACCTGTTATTAATACATCTTCAGATGTGCGTATCGTCCGTCAGGGCCAAGACCCACTTGCAATTTTACGCGCAGCTAAACCTTGGGATATTCGTGCTGATATTTCGGTGAATATTGGTAACCAAGTAATCTTCCAAGGCTTTAACAGTAATATTCCTTTAGTTGGTCGTTTGAACTTGACTCAACGTGGTTATGAAACTGCGATGCGCGCGATGGGTGCTATTGGTGTAAGTCAAAAAGTGAAAATTGAAGCATACGGTCAAAGCTTAGATTTAAATCGTGCAATTGCTCGTTTCAATGGGCCACTGTCAAACCCGACTTTAGATATTGATGCGAATAAAAATGTTCAGGGCAGTATGGTTGGTGTGCGTGTTACGGGTACTGCGTCATCACCAAGTATTCAAGTTTATAATGATGCTGGTTTGTCTGAACAAGAAGCCTTGAATGCATTGGTAACAGGTCGTATTAATGAAGGTTCAAGCGGTTTAAGTAATTCGGAAGGTTTTAAATCTGATGTAAACAATACTATTGCTGCCGCAGGTATTAGTATGGGCTTAGGTGGCACTCGTGCTTTAACGAATCAAATTGGTCGTACTTTTGGTTTAAGTGGACTTGCCTTAGATGCCCAAGGTACAGGGGATGATACTCAGGTAAGCTTAACTGGATATATCACACCTGACTTATTTATTCGTTATGGTGTTGGTGTATTTACGCCAGTCAATAAACTTACCTTACGTTATCAAATGAATCGCCGTTTATATTTAGAAGCAAGTCAGTCTTTAGAAAGAGCGATCGACTTATTCTACAACTGGCGTTTCTAAATGTATGAATTAAGAGCTCACTTTAAGTGGGCTCTTATTTTATTAAGGTTATACCATTTTAAAAAAATTAATAATTCTCATATAGATCATTAATTTACTTTGAAGTAATCACATATTAAACACGGTTCTGGTTAAAGAAACTTCACTTGAAAATTGCTGTTTTATAAATTAATTTTCAAAATCATTAAATGAAATTAGATCGATAAAGCCTTGTTGATAATTACAAATAAGGTGAATTTTCAAGGAAATGCCAGTGAAAAAAGTTATTTGTGTTGAAATTACAGAGAGCAAGGATAACGATATAAAGCTTAAATATCGTGCATTGATTCAGAAATTAACAGCAACTTTGTCGTTGACGTTTTTATCACTTGGGTGGGGCAACATGGTGAATGCCGCAGATCAACAAATCGCTTTAGTGGGAACTTGGACATCTATTCCTAATGCACCACTTGTGCAAAAACCAAAACAGGCCAGTGAAGGTTTGTACCAGTTTAAAGTTAATACGGATGGGACTTTAACTCCTATTAAAGTTTTAAAAATGAAAAGTCCTTCTTGGATTGTGAAATCGAAAGATGGCCGTTTTGCATATACAACAAATGAAGAAAATTTAGGAGAGGTCACTGCATTATCAGTTCAAAACGGAAAGGTAGAGGTGCTAAACACAGTAGATAGCCATGGTGGGCATCCAACACACGCCTCAATCAGTTTAGATGGTAAATTCCTATTCGTGTCGAATTATTCTGCATTTGATAAAGGTCGTGGTGGTGTAGCCGTTTTGCCAATTTTGCCAAATGGACATGTAGGTGAAATGGTACAGAATATTGTTTTCGCGGAAGGTTCTGGCCATGTCAAAGGTCGTCAGGAAAGTGGTCATGCACATTCGACAACTTTCAGCCCAGATGGTAAGTATTTATATGCGAGCGATCTAGGAAATGACAAAGTCTATGCCTTTCGTTATAACCCTAACAAACCCCAACCACTTGAAGCAGACAGCAGTCGAGATGTGAAGTTTGTTCATGGTTCTGGACCGCGCCATATGGTGTTTTCTCCAAATGGCAAACATGCGTACATTACCGCAGAAATGCGAAGTGAAATTGTAGCGTTTAATGTACAAGATGGACATTTGAAAAAAATTGCTGAGCTAAAGTTGGTACACGAAGATAAAACACCTGAATTTAAGAGTGCGAGTGGAATTATCTTGAGTCCAGATGGCAAATATATCATTGCTGCCAATCGTGGTGCAGACAACAAACTTTTGGTATTTAAAATTCAACAAAATGGGTTGTTAGGTCAACCAGTCATTTATAAAGCTAATGGCATTGAACCACGAGCTTTCTCCTTTGATGCAACAGGTAAATATTTATATGTGACGAATGTATATAGTAATAACATCAGTTTGTTCCGCTTTGATGCAAAAAGCGGTAGTTTAAAACCTGCTGGCGATGCTGCAAAAATATCTACACCTACTGATATTAAGTTCTTTAATTAATTTGAGTAAAGCAACCTATATTTTTGACACTTCATATAAAAGACCGTGAGCGAGTATCTCGGTTTTTTTATGGCAGTTTTTGCAAAGTCTGTCAGATTCAGTATGATGTGGGCAGCTTAGTCTGTGTAGAGTAATGATGAAAAAAGTTTTATTTGTCTTGATGGGAATGCTGTTAGTCGGCTGTACAGAGAAAAAACCTTTGACACCTGAAGAACAATGGCATGGCTTTTGTACCAGTGTTGGTAATGCAGCTAGAAGTATTGTGTTTGACCGCCAGCAAGCAATTGAAAAGTCTCAAGCGGTTGAGCATGCAAATAAAATTGAAGATGAGATCACCAAAAAATTCATCTTGAATATTATTGAGAAAGTTTATGCTATTCCACAAGATGAGCTAAAAACTAACCCAGAAGCCCTACAAGAAAAAATTAGAAAACAAATGGCAGATGAATGCTTAGTTACACCACATGACAAAATGCCAAACTACAAAAAGTTCTAAGTGTGCAAGACATCGTCAACACTCCACTAAGGTGGAGTGTTCTTTCAATTCAAAATATCGCATGATAAGTCAGTCATTAAGATCATTATTTACACAGGGGTATTTAGTTACAAAATAATGGGCATCACGGAGAAACACCCCGCGCGCATTAACTTTTAGCTTGAACTCTAGTAAAATTTTGTAGTCCATATTACTTGTGAAGCTTTGTGAAAGCTGGAATTTACAAGTAATTTTTTAAAAAAAGAGGAATGAACACCGTGCTAGAAGCTTACCGCCAACACGTTGCTGAACGTGCCGCACTCGGAGTCCCACCGAAGCCACTTGATGATGCTCAAACTGCTCAACTTGTTGAGTTATTAAAAAACCCACCGGCAGGTGAAGAAGCATTCTTGGTTGATTTGCTTGAAAACCGTGTTCCTGCAGGTGTTGACCAAGCAGCTTACGTAAAAGCAGCTTTCTTGGCAGCGATTGCAAAAGGCGAAGCGACATCTCCGCTAGTTTCTAAAGAACGTGCAGTTTATTTACTAGGTACGATGCTTGGTGGCTATAACGTAGCGCCTTTAGTTGAGCTTCTAGATGATGCTGAATTAGGTAGCTTAGCTGCTGAAGCATTGAAAAAAACATTACTTGTATTTGATGCGTTCCATGACGTAGCTGACAAAGCTAAAGCTGGCAATGCGAATGCAAAAGCTGTTTTACAATCTTGGGCTGATGCTGAATGGTTCACTAGCCGTAAAGACGTACCAGAAGAAATCAAACTTACTGTATTCAAAGTAACGGGTGAAACAAACACCGATGACTTATCTCCAGCTCAAGACGCTTGGAGCCGTCCGGATATCCCATTACACGCAAACGCAATGTTGAAAAACGAGCGTGATGGTATCAATCCTGAAAAACCAGGTGAAGTTGGTCCATTAAATCAAATCAAAGAACTTATTGCTAAAGGCAACCAAGTTGCTTATGTAGGTGACGTTGTTGGTACAGGTTCATCTCGTAAATCTGCAACAAACTCTGTGCTTTGGTTCTTCGGTGACGAAATCGCTCACATTCCAAACAAAAAAGACGGTGGTTTCTGCTTAGGTTCTAAAATCGCTCCGATTTTCTTCAATACTATGGAAGACGCTGGTGCGTTACCTGTAGAAATTGACGTTGCGAACATGAACATGGGCGACGAAATCGTTCTTAAGATTGATCACTCAGCAGCTAAAGTAACTGCGTTCAAAAACGGTGAGCAAATCGCTGAATCTGAACTCAAAACTCCAGTTCTTTTAGATGAAGTACGTGCTGGTGGTCGTATTAACTTGATCGTTGGCCGTGGTTTGACTGCTAAAGCGCGTGAAGCTTTAGGTCTTGCACCATCTACATTATTCCGTACTCCAGTACAACCTGCTGCAACTGGCAAAGGCTTCACTTTAGCTCAGAAGATGGTTGGTCGTGCATGTGGTCTTCCAGAAGGTCAAGGTGTAATTCCTGGTACTTACTGCGAACCTAAGATGACTACAGTTGGTTCTCAAGATACAACTGGTCCTATGACTCGTGACGAGTTAAAAGACTTAGCTTGCTTGGGCTTCTCTGCTGACTTAGTTATGCAATCTTTCTGTCACACTGCTGCTTATCCAAAGCCAGTTGACGTACAAATGCAACATACACTTCCAGACTTCATCATGAACCGTGGTGGTGTGTCTTTACGTCCAGGTGACGGTATTATCCACTCTTGGTTAAACCGTATGCTTCTTCCAGATACAGTAGGTACTGGTGGTGACTCGCATACTCGTTTCCCAATTGGTATTTCATTCCCAGCAGGTTCTGGCCTTGTAGCTTTCGCTGCTGCAACTGGTGTAATGCCACTAGATATGCCTGAATCAGTTCTTGTTAAGTTCAAAGGTAAAATGCAGCCTGGTATCACTTTACGTGACCTTGTACATGCGATTCCTTACTATGCAATCAAAGAAGGCGATCTTACTGTTGAGAAAAAAGGTAAGAAAAACATCTTCTCTGGTCGTATCTTAGAAATCGACTTAACAGAAATGGAAACTGACTTAACAGTTGAGCAAGCATTTGAACTTTCTGATGCTTCTGCTGAACGTTCAGCTGCTGGTTGTGCAATCACACTTTCTGAAGAGAAGGTTGCTGAGTACTTACGTTCTAACATCACAATGCTTAAGTGGATGATTTCACAAGGCTATGGTGATGCTCGTACAATGGCTCGCCGTGTTGAAAACATGGAAAAATGGTTAGCAAACCCAAGCCTACTTAAAGCTGATGCGGATGCTGAATACACTAAAGTGTATGAAATTGATTTGTCAGAAATCAAAGAACCTATTCTTTGCTGCCCGAACGATCCAGATGATGCAAAACTTCTTTCTGATGTTCAAGGTGACAAAATTGATGAAGTATTCATCGGTTCTTGTATGACGAACATTGGTCACTTCCGTGCTGCTGGTCAGTTACTTGAGAAAGTACCAAGCGGTTCATTAACAACTCGTTTATGGTTGGCTCCACCAACACGTATGGACGAACACCAGTTAATGGAAGAAGGCTTCTATAACACTTATGGCCGTGCTGGTGCACGTACTGAAATGCCTGGTTGTTCATTATGTATGGGTAACCAAGCACGTGTTGCGCCGAACACAACTGTTGTATCGACTTCTACACGTAACTTCCCTAACCGTTTAGGTCAAGGTTCTAACGTTTACTTAGCATCTGCTGAGCTTGCATCTGTTGCTGCTGTACTTGGTAAATTACCAACTCCAGAAGAATATCAACAATATGCAGCTCAAATTGACAGTATGTCTGCTGACATCTACAAATATTTGAATTTCGACCAAATGGGCGAATATACAAATGCTGCTGATAAAGTAGATACTAAGAAAATTGCTGCTGCTCAATTGACTTAATACCTCAATTTAGTACAAAAAAGGAGCTGATTATTCAGCTCCTTTTTTATTTAAAAGAGAATTAATACACAATTTTCAAATTAAAATATTAAATAGATCATATTTTGTATATTTAAAATGTAAAAATAAATATAGCGCTAGATATTAAAGAAGTTTTTGTTTTAAAATGTTTTCATGAACTTAAAAATAATTAAAAAGAACACGGGTATTTTATATATGGAACTTAAAAATGCTAAAGACAATTGTTGAATTTAAATTTGATGACTATCAGTTATATGATCAAAAATTATCAACAGAAGACGGAAATACATTAGTACAGAAAACTGAGGATATTGCACAATATATTTATAGTATCTTGAAAAATAGATATCACTTAAATATCGAATTAAATCCTGAGCGTTGGGGTTGGGAAATAGAAGTACCTCTACCAGAGATCACGATGTATATTGGTATTAGTGTTTATGAAGAATATAGCAATGGTTTCGCAATATTTATTTCACCAAATACACCAATTTTGAAAAGATTTCTTTTTAGAAAATTGGATATTACTCATCATATTATGCTGCTTCAAAATTATATTAATGTCATTTTGAAATCACATGGTGGTATTTATGATGTGCAATGGTGGGAAGAAAATGAGTTTAGATATGTTGCTGCCCATTAAAATATAATTAGAAAATATGAAATATTCTTTATGATTGTTTAGCTAATACAATTAATAAAATATTTTATTAAGAGTTATAGTGGTGAATTTACGTATGTGAGCTTAATATATGTTCAAAATAATGTGGCTCAGATCCGTATGCGAGTTTTAGCTTGGAAGGCATTACGTAAGTTCTTCTATAACAACCTTCATGATCATGATTACGAAACGACAGTAAGTCGATGTATTAACTATTTCTTGGTTTTCTTAATTATAGGTAATGTAATTGCGGTATTGCTAGAAACAGTAAATGATCTGTATTACAGCTATCGTATATGGTTTGACTACTTTGAAAATATCTCTATCACAATTTTCAGTATTGAATATCTCTTGCGCCTCTGGAGTGTAGTCGAACGTGATCCGACACAACCTGCTTGGAAACAGCGTTTTGCTTGGATGAAGAGTGGAGAGGCACTGATTGACCTCATGGCAATTCTGCCTGCATATCTAAATTTCTTTGTACGAATAGATCTTCGTATGCTTAGAATTTTACGTTTACTTCGACTCTTAAAATTAACCCGCTATTTTATCTCTTTGCAAATATTGCTTTGTGTCATTAAAAGGGAAAAGGGCTCGTTTCAGGCAGTAATTTTCATTTTAATCATTATGATTATTATGACTGCTTCAGGTATTTATGTGGTTGAAAATAAAGCTCAACCAGAAGCTTTTAGCTCTATTCCAAAAGCAATGTGGTGGGCAGTCGTTACCTTAACTACAGTCGGATACGGTGATGTCACACCCGTAACCAGCTTAGGAAAGTTGCTAGGTGCTTTGATTACAATTTTGGGGGTAGGGATTGCTGCTTTACCGGCTGGTATTTTAGCCTCTGGTTTAGCTAATGAACTGAACCAGCGTAATCAGCGCCTTGAACAAGAGTTCCGAGAGTTACTTCAAGTGCGTGGTATAGATATCATTCACGATGAAATTGAAATAGAACGTATTCGGCAAAAAGTCGGATTGCCAAAAGAACAAGCGCATAATCTGATTATTCAAATCATGCGCGAAAAGGTATTAGAAGAAAAAGAAGTGGAAAGGGAAAAGAAATGTTATTGCCCACATTGTGGTGGAAAGCTAACAGACTAGTATTTTGGTCAAAAGTCTGGCGCTAGTCAGGCTTTTTGAGTTGCTTTCTCGACAGCAAATGCAATAAGTAAAATAATAAGACCGCCAAGACTTAATACAAATCCTACCCAGATCGGTGCAATCCAGCCCATCTGATGACTCAGTACCCAACCACCTAAAAATGCACCTAATGCATTCGCAAGATTAAAAGCTGAGTGATTAAGCGAAGCTGCTAGTGTTTGTGCATCACCTGCAACATCCATCAGGCGTGTTTGTAATGCTCCGCCTAAGCCCATTACAGTCAATCCAATTAAGAATAAAGAAGCAATAGCACTATATATATTACTCATTAGAAAACTTGCAACAACAAAGGCGATTGCTGAACTAATAAGTACGCCTACAATGGTTTTATTGAGGTTTTTATCTGCAAGCCAGCCAGCTGCTAAACCTCCAATCACCATTCCGATTCCCCACAGTGCTAGCGCAATAGGAACGATTTGAATATTAACTTTTGTATATTCAGTCAAAATAGGTGAGACATAGCTATATACCGAAAACATGCCTCCAAAGCCAATTGCACCGACCGCAAGGGTTAACCACATATTTATATTTTTAAGCCCAGCCAATTCTGTTTTTATACTGGCAGTAGCTTGAACCGGAATATTCGGCACAAAGCAAGCTACAGCAATTAAAGTAAAAAATGCAATCGTTGCTGAAAATTCAAAACCTGCTCTCCAACCAAAATGTTGGCCTAACCATGTCGCTAAAGGTACGCCAATAACAGTAGCAACGGTTAAACCCATCATCATTTGTGCAACTGCAGAAGCTCTTCGTGATGGGCCTGCAAGTTCAGCAGCGACTAGAGCACCCACTCCAAAATATGCACCATGGGGTAAACCTGCAATAAAACGAGAAACTAAAATGGTCTCAGGCGTATCTGCTAGGGCTGTACAAGCATTAGCAATACCATAAAACAGCATGAGACAAAGCAATAAAGTCTTTCTAGGAACTTTAGCACCCAAAATAGCAATAATAGGGGCACCAATAACAACACCTAATGCATACGCACTAATAAAATGTCCAGCTTCAGGTACTGTAATATTTAGGTTGTGTGCAATTTCTTGAATAAGGCCCATTGCCACAAATTCTGTGGTGCCAATACAGAAACCACCAACTGCGAGAGAGAAAATTGCTAAGAACAGTGAATAATGTTGAGGTGTGTTGGATGAAGATTGGGGGGACGCCATAATAAATTAAAAAAGGAGACTCAAAAATGAAAGTATAAGGGAAAAGAGGTCAAAATAATAAAAAACTAAAACATTGAGCGTACAGTTGCAGGTTTTAAGCAAAAGCATTTTATATTTATTTTAAATAATTTATCGAAATTTTTTAATAAATTATATATGATAAGTTCGTAATACTTTAGGCATTACAATAAGTTGTATAAATATTTAAAAAATAGAGAATCTAAATCGTGAGAAAATTAAGTATTGCCTGCCTTATGGGGTTGGTTATGTTATCTACGTCAGGTTGCTCAGTCTTTATGGCGGGTAATCAACCAAGTAAAAAAAATTTAAACGTGTTAAATCCGGGTAGTTCTCGCAATTATGTCATTGCTGAGCTAGGAGCACCTGTACTTTCTGAATATCGTGATGGTACAAGAGTCGAGATTTATACTTTCCAACAAGGCTATCCAAAATGGGCGAAAGTCAGCCGTGCATTTGGACACGGTATAGCGGATGTTGCGTCATTCGGGCTATGGGAAGTATTTGGAACACCAACTGAGGCGTATTTTAGTGGGAAAGAAACTTCTTATGAAGTAACGTACGGGCAAGATGATTTGGTGAAAAGTTTTAAGCTCATCGATTTTGAGCAGGCATTCCCTAAACCAAAAGCAGAGTGATGAAATGAAAAGGGCCGTTAGGCCTTTTTCTTTGTATATGTTAAAAAATTATATTAAATAAAATCATTGTCTTAAAATTTAATTGGCTTATTTACCTTAAAAATAATCAAGTAAAAAGTAAGTTGAGACACATTAATTAATATTGTGATAAGATGAATACTATTCATTAATAATGATTTATCTAGACTCACTCTATTTTCTTCAAATAAGAGAAAATTTTCAAAATTTATGGATAAATCTATTTATTTAGGCTTTTGCCCATGTTAGAAATTCGTCATCTTAAAACTTTGGTTGCATTACGTGAACATGGTTCACTTGTTGCGGCAGCTAATGATTTGTGTTTAACGCCCTCTGCTATTTCTCACCAATTAAAAGAATTAGATCATTGGTATGGGGTAGAGGTTGTGAATCGTCGAAGCAGACCTGTTAGCTTTTCTAACGTTGGACAGCGCTTGCTCAAATTGGCTGATGATGTATTGCCACAGATTCAAATTACTCAAAGTGATATTACTCGTATTGTGCATGGGCAAACGGGTAGAATTATTTTTTCTTCTGAATGCCATAGCTGCTTTGACTGGCTAATGCCTTTGCTCAATCAATACCGTCATCAATATCCAGATGTTGATTTAGATTTTGCTTCAGGCTTTGAGTCAAACCCACATGAGCTTTTACAAAATGGCGAGTTTGATTTACTCATTACAGCCGATCCAATTGCATTAAAAGGAATTGAATATTTTCCAATTTTTGAATATGAATCACGTTTAGTTCTATCAAACACTCATCGATTGGTACGTGCTGAAAATATTACGGTCCAAGACCTTGCAGAAGAAGTTCTTATTACTTATCCCGTTGATAAGCATCGTTTAGATATCATGTCGAAACTGTTTATACCTGCCAATATTCAACCAAAACAAATTCGCACAACAGATTTAACTCAAATGCTTATTCAGCTTGTAGCGAGTGGGCGAGGTATTGCTGCTTTACCAGACTGGGTAGTAAATGAATATGAGCAAAAGGGATGGGTCACTAGCCGCCGTTTAGATTGTGTTTCTCAAAATGGTTTAAGACGTACATTATATGCAGGCTATCGAGTTGAAGAAAAAGAGAAGAGCTATTTTGAGGGATTTTTAAAACAGTTAGAAAAGTTCTCTTTAAAGCGAAATTCTTATTATTCAGGCTAAACATGGGCACTTAGTCCAATTAATAATGAGAAGGTACTTAAATGTGCCTTTTTATTTGCCTATAAATAAAGATAATAGCCCTGCTGCAATGAGTGGCCCAACTGGTACACCACGAAGGAGTGCAACGCCTGCAACTGTACCAATGAGTAAGCCTGCAACTACATCAGGTTGGCTTGACATAAGTTTTACACCACGTCCACCTAACCAAGCAACAAGTAGACCGATTGCAATGGCAATTAAAGATTTAAAACTAACAAACGATTTTAAAATACTTTCTCCACTAAGCTTGCCACTCGCAATGGGGGTAAGTACGCCAATCGTTAAAATAAGAATTCCTAAATTAAGACCGTGCGCTTGGATATAAGGAAAAAAGTCATTTAGCGGGGTAATTTTAATCACAATAAGCACACCTGCTGCAATTGTTACAGCAGCATTTTGGCTCAATAAGCCACAAATCAGCAAAACCAGTAAAACAACTAAATTAACATCGAATTGGGCAAGCATGGAGAGTGGCAAGGAAAGCAAATAATTTGAATTGTATAATAATTGAGAATCAAAATGTGAAAGCTTTTAAAAGCTGCAAAGATTAGAGTATGAATTTGTAATGACAATTTTAGTCTATATGATTCAATCATAAAGAGTTTTGCTTTCTGGTTACGATTGGAAACGATGTTATATAAATTAACAAGTTAAAAACTCTTCTTTTGAAATGTTGTGATATAAAAATAATCATTAGTCATAATTTTAGGATGATTCATATGGACATTGTCGATATTAAAATTAAAGATCAATTTGAAAAAATTTATGATGCAAAAGCTCAGTTAAAGAAGAATTTAGTTGAACATGGAAATGAGCCTCTAAAGCTAAGTCAGCGAATTGAACATATTATTGTGGATAATGAAATTATCTTGCCTACGACTGAATTGTTATTTGAAAGTGAACAAAACGAGAAAATTTATCGCGTCATTGAAGAATAACTTCAAAATGATGAGAGTTAAGTACAAAGTTGATAAAGCAAAAAGGGTAATAAAGTTCTAAAACTGCGTTAAAATAATGGTTTGGTTTTAAAGAGAAGGCTTTATGCTGCTGGAAAAAATTTTGCAATCACAAGGGTTCGGTTCACGTAAATATTGCCAGCAGTTAATAAAAAATGGTTCTGTAAGTATTGATGGAGAGGTTGCGAGTGATCTTAAAAAGCAATTCTCTCCTGAAAATTTTGAATTTTCTGTTTTTGGTCAAAATTATCTGTATCGAGAAAAAATTTATATTGCTCTGAAAAAGCCGCAAGGTTTCGAGTGTTCGCACAATCCTCAGCATCATCAAAGTGTTTTTAGCTTATTGCCTGAAACTATGATTCAACGTGGTGTGCAAGCCATTGGTCGTTTAGATCAAGATACAACTGGCTTATTGTTACTTACTGATGATGGTAAATATCTTCAAGCTTTAACACATCCTCGTAAACATGTTCCAAAGGTTTATCATGTGACGACTTATGACCCAGTCACACCTGAACAAATTGAAATGCTTACTCAAGGCGTTAATTTACACCAAGAAAAAGGGATATTTGCTGCTACAGATGTAGCACTACTTGGAACTCATCAGTTAACGATGACCATTCATCAAGGTGTATATCATCAAGTCAAAAGAATGATTGCTGCTGTTGGCAATAAAGTCGTAAAACTGCATCGATATCAAATAGGCCAACTGGTCTTACCTGAAATTGAGGAAGGGGATTGGGTGTATTTGTCTGAGCAGGAAAAACAACTCGCTCAAAATATTATTTAAGAAAACAATGAAATGTCTGAAATTCACTGTCTTTAATGAAGCCCATTTTTTCATAGAGGCGGTGAGATTCATGATTGTTCGTTTGAGTCTCTAGGCTAATACGTAAAGCATTTTCTTGTTTTGCAAATAAAATAGCTGTATCAATAAGCTGTTTTGCTGAACCCTGACGACGGAACATTGGAGTAACATATACGTCATCTAAGATGTAATAAGTTGAACAAGCCACTGAAGAAAAACCTAAGTACAGTAATACGAAACCTGTGATTTTTTCATCTTTAATATGAATAAAGAATACACTTTCTTTATTTTCAAAACGTTGTTTTAAAAAATGATGTGATTCATCAAGATTCGAAGATGCACCGTAAAATTGACGGTACTCATCAAATAGGACAGCAAGTTGTGTTAAATCTTCTTTGGTCGCTCGTCTTACAATCATTAGGCGCTCCTTGTATTTATGTTTATGTTTTTACAAAGAGAGCATAACTAAAAAACCAACCAATTGACGTTAAAAGTTGTTTAAAAATGCAACACTGTTAAGTGTTGTCACTTTCACCTAATAAGGCATTTAACTCTTCAAATAAATCTTCGTGGTCATCATCTTCATTTAAACTTGAAGGGTTCTGATTTAAGGAAGATGCTTTCGCTTTTCTCAGTTTTAATAATTGTTCCATATTAATGTTCTGATTTTCGATAGCAAAAGGAATAGATTTAGTTAAGACGACTTGTTTAAAGAACAGTCGCACTGCTTGGGCAGGGGTAATCCCCAATTGTTTAAAAACAGCAAAAGCCTGTTTTTTCTCTTGGGAGTCAAGTCGAACCTGATAAACTTCTGTTTTTCGCATGAATAACAAAACCAAATGATTTTTAATTTTTAGGGATTTATTTTAAACCATCGGAATGTAATTTCAATGTCTTTCAGCATAAAAAATAATCTTTTTGTCATTACGATATGATTACAGTGTCAATTCAAAGTGAGAATTGAAAACCATTTCCTGTTTTGTGAGGGGGTCTATGAAAGAAATTTGCTTAGCTAATAGCTGTAACGGTTGAGAAAAATCATCGTCAGCTTTATGTTGAACTATTGGGTAAAACGGATCATTTTTAATCGGAATTCCCAAATGGCTTAAATGCACACGGAGTTGATGTTGTTTTCCTGTAGTGGGTGTTAAACAGTATTTAGCCCAAGATTGGTTATGCTCAAGTAACTCAATTTTTGTTTCTGTATTGGTTTTAGTATGGGGAATAACGCACATTGTATAAAAGGGCGTACCTTTATCTAAATAGAGTTTTAAAGTCTGAGGAAATTTTAATTCAGCTTTATATTGAGTGATTGCATGATAAATCTTATGAACTTGACGATCTGCAAATAACTGTTGGTAAACCCCGCGTGACTGTGGCCGTTTGCAAAATAAAACGACTCCCGCAGTTTCACGGTCTAATCGATGGATTGGGGTTAAAAACTCATTACCCGTTTGTTTTTTTAATCTGACTAATAGCGTTTCTTGTACATATTGCCCTGTTGGACTAATGGTTAAAAAATGAGGTTTATCTACAACAAGCAAGTCATCATTTTCAAATAAAATTTGATGTTCAAAGGGAACATGGGCTTCATAAGCAAGAAAGCGATAATAAAAAATATGAGTATTTGCTATATAGGGGCTGTCTAATGTTAATTTTTCGCCATTTGCCGCGGAAATAAGCCCATCTTGAAAACGTTGTTGCCACTCAACTGTTTTTATATGAGGAAAATTTTCGCAGAGAAATTGATAGATGGTCTGAGCATTTGTTTGAGTCGGAAGATAGACTTGGCTTGCGCTTACGCCATCAATCATAGGTGGGAAAAATTCAATCGGACTAGACATAAAAGTGTGTCAATATTTAATAAATGTGGTGTAAAAAAAGCCATTGTTAAGGACTTAAGTAGGCTTTAAAGCAGGGCAATGGTATCATATCGATTATTTTGAATCATGTTATGTGTGTTATGTCGTATTCATTGAAAATTGTCTTAAATCATGAAGAAGATACCCAGCGTTTAGCTCAGGCATTGGCGCAGCATGTTCAAGCTGGCGTGATTTATCTGATTGGCGATTTGGGTGCCGGTAAAACGACATTAACCCGTTATTTTTTGCAGTCTTTAGGGCATAAAGGCTCGGTTAAAAGTCCTACCTATACACTTGTTGAACCATACAAAATCAATAATAAAGAAATTTTTCATTTTGACTTATATCGTTTGAATGACCCCTACGAACTTGAATTAATGGGAATCCGTGATTATTTAGACATTCAGGATGCACTATTTTTATTTGAGTGGCCGTCGAAAGGTGGAGACGAAATTCCACAGGCAGATATTGTTATTGATATTCAAAAATCAGATGATGAACTTAATCGTTTCGTCACCTTAACTTTACCAACAGAGCATTTGTACCAGACTTTGCAGGAACAGCTTCATGACTGATGAAAAGCTAGCACAACGTCGTATTCATACATTAGACGCCGCGTTAGCCAACCAGATTGCTGCCGGAGAGGTAATTGAGCGTCCTTCATCGGTTGTAAAAGAGTTATTAGAAAATTCAATTGATGCGGGTGCAACTGAACTGATTGTGCGGATTGCACAAGGCGGATCAACACTAATCGAGATCATTGACAATGGGCATGGAATACATTCTGATGATTTACCATTGGCAGTCATGCGTCATGCAACAAGTAAAATTAAAACAGCAGAAGATTTACAAGCAATCGTCAGTTTAGGTTTCCGTGGTGAAGCGCTTGCTTCTATTGCTGCGGTTTCACGATTAACTTTAACCAGTAGCCAAGATGAAAGCGGAATTGGTCATCAGGTTGAAGTGAATGGTACAGCTTTTGATCATCAACAAGTACAAGCTGTGGCTGCACAAAAGGGCACTCATATTCGAGTTCAGGATTTATTTTTTAACGTTCCTGCTCGCCGTAAATTTTTAAAAAAACCAACCACTGAATTTGGTCATATTGAAGAAATTGTACGTCGTCTGGCTTTAACACATTTTGATATACGTTTTGTACTCGAGCATAACGATAATATTCGGATTAATTTACCAATAGCCGATAGCGGTGAATTAAGATTTCAGCGTGTACAGCAATTATTGGGCCAACAGTTTGTTCAAAATGCTTACTGGATAGATGCTGACAGTATCAACATGCGTTTGTCGGGTTGGTTAGGACATCCTTCAGATGCACGTGCTCAAGCAGACTTACAATATGTCTATGTAAATGGCCGAATTGTGAAAGATAAAACCATTTCACATGCTTTAAGAATGGCATATGACGGTATTTTACATGGTCATCAGCATTCATCTTATTTACTTTTCTTAGAAGTTGATCCTGAAAATATTGATGTTAACGTTCACCCAACCAAACATGAGATTCGTTTTCTAAATCAACGTGAAGTACATGAGTTTGTAAGACATTACGCTAAAGAAACTCTAGCACAATTTCAGACAGCGAGTGCTGATTTGGCACAAGCCATGAAAGTGGACGATACTCAGGCCTCATGGGTACAGCCTCAGCCTAAATATCAAGAACAATTCACATTGCATCGTACAGAGCAAGCTGTTGATGCAACAGTAGACAAACCGAGTAGTTATCAGCCCGCTACTGAACTTTTAACTGATTTTAATAATAGTCGCCCGCAAGCTATTCACTATGCAGAACAACCCCAAAAATATAATGGTTCTGTGCAGTTAAATAATGCATTAAAGACTTACTTAGCACCTTTACGCGATCAACCTGCTGCCAATTTTTCAGTTGAGGAAAATATTGAGCCTGTTGCTAAAGTAGATGAATTTCCATTAGGTATTGCCATTGCTCAGCTTCATGGAATTTATATTCTGGCGCAAAATACGGAAGGTCTTATTATTGTTGATATGCATGCAGCACATGAACGTATCTTGCTGCAACAAATGAAAAATGCTTGGGATAAACCTGAGTTTTGGACATCTCAACAGTTGCTTATACCTAAAGTGATCTCAATTAGCCGTATGCAAGCTGTACGGGTTGAGGATTTAAAACCTCAACTTGAGCGTTTAGGGTTGGAGATTGATTTGTATGGCGACGAGCAAGTGATTGTGCGTGGTGTGCCAGCTATTTTGCAAAAAGCAGATTTTGAAAATCTTATTCCAGAACTTCTAAATGATTTAGATCCAAATGATGAAGCACAAGGGTTATTGCAAAAGCGTGATGAACTGTTAGCAGGTATGGCGTGTCATGGGGCAGTTAGAGCGCACAGACAACTCAGCCTTTCTGAGATGAATGCTTTGCTGCGCCAAATGGAACAAACTGAATTTGCGAGTCAGTGTAATCATGGCCGTCCAACTTGGCGTGCATTTCCATTATCTCAACTAGATAAATTATTTGCTCGAGGAGAGTAGTTTTACATGTCAAATCAATTGCCCGTCATCAATTTAATGGGACCGACTGCAAGCGGAAAAACCGCTTTGGCATGTGAACTTTATGAGCGTGGAAATTTTGAGTTAATTTCAGTTGATTCTGCACTTGTTTATAAAGATATGGATATAGGTACAGCTAAACCTACTCGTGAAGAGCAGGAGCTATATCCACATCATTTGATTGATATTATTACCCCACTTGAAGTTTATTCGGCTGCTCAGTTTGTTGAAGATGCATGTGCTTTAATTGATGAAATGCATTCGCGCGGTAAAACTCCTATTTTGGTAGGAGGAACCATGTTGTACTTCAAGGCGCTCTTGGAAGGCTTATCAAGTAATTTACCAAGTGCTGATGCAAATGTTCGTGCAGCAATTGAAGAAAAAGCGGCAAATGAAGGTTGGGATGCCGTTTATAATGATTTATTGCTAGTAGATCCGATTGCTGCTGGAAAATTTAAAGTTTCTGATAAGCAAAGAATTATCCGAGCGCTTGAAGTTTATCGTATTACAGGTCAACCAATTACTAAATTGCAGGCTGAACAACCAAAAAATGTACCATATCGATACATATTTCATAACTATGCTTTGCTTCCAGATCGGTTAGAATTACATCAACGCATTGAGCAAAGATTGAGCAAAATGTGGGATATCGGTTTTTTGAGTGAAGTTGAGTCTCTAATTGAAAAATACGATTTAGATGAAAATTTACCCTCTATGCGTTCAGTTGGTTATCGACAAGCTCTAGAATTTCTATTAAAAAGTGATATGAGTCTCAAAAAAAAGCACGAAATGGAGGATAAAGCCTTATTTGCAACACGACAACTTGCCAAACGTCAATATACGTGGTTACGTTCTTTGCAAGAAATACACGATTTTAAAACTTACTTGACGATAAAGCAGGCGAAAGAAGACTTGCGAAACTCTTATGGATAAAGCAAAATTTGCACACTGTCTTTTTATAATTTTTAGTTGAAAAATAAAGATAGTTTTTTTGCGCTGATTTAAAAATTTTTTTTTGGAGTTAAAAATGTCTAAAGGTCAAACTTTACAAGATCCGTTCTTAAATTCTCTCCGTAAAGAACGTATCCCAGTTTCTATTTTCCTTGTTAACGGTATTAAATTACAAGGTCATATTGAATCTTTTGACCAATATGTTGTTTTATTAAAAAATACTGTAAGTCAAATGGTTTACAAACACGCTATTTCTACGGTTGTTCCAGCTCGTAACCCT
Organism: Acinetobacter sp. GG2; assembly: GCF_000292385.1. NCBI lineage: Bacteria > Pseudomonadati > Pseudomonadota > Gammaproteobacteria > Moraxellales > Moraxellaceae > Acinetobacter > Acinetobacter sp. GG2. The sequence continues at coordinate 37,610 of NZ_ALOW01000037.1, read as the reverse complement.
CGTCCAGCAGGTGCACAAGGTGCAGGTTTCCCAGCTCAGGGTGGTAGTCAAGGTGGCTTCGGTGGTCAAGGTACTGGCTTTGGCGGCGGTCAAGGTGGCGGCTTCGGCGGTCAAGGTGGCTTCGGTGGTCAAGGTGGCTTCGGTGGTCAAGGTGGCGGCTTCGGCGGTCAAGGTGGCTTCGGTGGACACCAAGGCGGTTTTGATGGCGATTCTAAATTTGAAGATGGTCAAGAAGACGAAAATAATCGTTAATTGATTACCATAAAAAACCAGTCATAAACTGACTGGTTTTTTTATGGCTTTAAAAATATAAAAATAAATTAGGCAGCTTTCAGTTCATCTCATTTCTTAAAATTTTGGTTAATTAATAGGTTCTTTGCGAATGATATTAATATTTGCTGCAGCACTGTGCAGTGTTTTGGTTTCCGTGCTGCTAAAAAATTTAAAGAAAAAGGGATACCAGCCCATGCAGATGATTGCATGGAATTATGCAAGTGCAAGCTTGTTATGCTATTGGTGGTTTAAGCCAGATATACAGCATATATCTATACAGAATACGCCTTGGTGGCTAATTTTTGCATTAGGGATCATTCTACCGAGTATTTTTTTGTGTCTTGCAAAATCATTAGAATATGCTGGTATTGTCAAAACTGAAATCGCTCAGCGGCTATCAGTAGTACTTTCTTTGTTAGCAGCTTATTTCTTTTTTCATGAACAGTTTAGCTCTCTTAAATTGTTGGGAATCGGTTTAGGAATTTTTGCTGTTTTTTTAATTGTATTTGGACAGTTCAATGGTTCTTCAGGCCAGCAGTCAAAAAAAGCAGTTTTTGCTTTGATGAGTGTTTGGTTTGGTTATGCAGCAGTAGATATCTTATTAAAATATACGAGTAGTTTAGGTTTGCAGTTTACGTTAACTTTGAATCTAATTTTTATGACATCTTTTGTCTTATCAATTATTTATTTATTTTTCCAAAAAAAGTCAGCATGGAATTTTAAAAATACACTGGCTGGATTGTTACTTGGAGTTCTGAATTTTTCAAACATAGCTCTATATGTAAAAGCCCATATTTTACTTAAAGACTCTCCCGCAATTGTCTTTGCAAGCATGAATATTTTAGTCGTGTTGCTTGGCATCGTTTGTGGTGTAGTTTTATATAAAGAAAAATTAAAACTGCCAACCATGTTAGGAACAATTTTAGGAATAAGTGGTCTAGTATGTTTAGCACTTACTATGAAATAGGAGTCCAAAAGAAAGTTCTTTTGAACTCTGCTAAGTTTATAAGTGAGTAAAAATCACATCGTCAGGTAGGCGAGATTTTGGGAGCTTGGCATTAAAATCATTTTCGCTTCTATAGCCAAGTGATACAATGACTGAACTCCGTAAGCCTTTTTCTTTTAGACTAAATTCTTCATTTAAGATATCTTCGTCAAAACCACCCATGGGTGTTGCGTCAATCCCTTCTAATCCAGCTGCAAAAAGTAGTTGCCCTAAAGCAATAAAGGTTTGATTTTCCATCCAACCAAATAAGTTCTTCTGCTCATTGCGATAAAACTCTACATAGCCATGGCGAGTATCTTTTTGGCCGAGTTTTGCTTTTTCATCTTTGAATCGGCCACTTAAATCATCTTGTTCAAGTAACTGGTTTAAAAACTCAGGTGAAATATCTGTTCTTGTACAAAATACGAGTGTATGTGATGACTCAAGGACTTTTGGCGCATTGTAGGCGTAGCGACCTGTTAAAGCCTTAGCAATACGTTCTTTAGCCGCAGGATTGTCAGCAACTAAAAAATGCCAAGGTTGGATATTTACTGAAGAAGGTGTAAAGCGTAAGATTTCTAGTAATTTATCGAATTTTTCTTGAGGAATCTTCTTCTCAGGATCATAGGCTTTTGTGGTGTAGCGACTTTTAACCGTATTTAATATATCCATACTTTACTCCATATCAATCATATTACAATGGAAGGGCTTTAATCTTTGGCATCATACGCGATTTTATAGAAAAACATCTGCATTTTAATGTGATAAATAAATATAATACTTATATAGATTTTTTACTAATTTATTGAAAATGTTTGAATTAATATCAATTAATCGAAAAAGTAAACTGCGAGAAATTAGAATTGTTAAAGCTTTTCTAATTTTTGCATTTGTATTGTGCATTTTAATTTTATATATCGAATATCAAAAGTACGGACATATAAACTGGAAATTTGTATTCATTACCTGTCTATGTATGATCTGGGATTTCGATTTATATAAACAAGCTAGACATTTGAAAAATAAATAATTATTAATTAATAATACCAATCAGTTAGTTTAATTTGTTTCATATGTGAAGAGGGATCTATTTCTAAAATCTTTGCATGATCTTCACGCCAATCACCTAATACAATTCTTTGCTTTTGTTGTATCTCATGAATTGCGGGACGGTGAGTATGACCATGAATAAGTGCATCAACATTTTCTAAAGCAGCAATTACGGCCTGTTCATTCACATCCATAATCTCGTAACTTTTTTGTTGTTTATCAGAATGACTCTTTTTACGAAAACCATTGACCAGTTTTGTGCGAAAACTGAGAGGGGTTCGACGTAAAAAAGCCACTAAAAGCGGGTTTCGAATAATTTTTCTAAATCTTTGGTAAGAAATATCATCTGTACACAACGCATCACCATGTTCTAAACGATATTGCTGTCCTGAAATATTAAGATAATACGTATCTGGTAATAGCACACCATTAAACTTATTCAGGAAAACCTGATTTAGAGCAAAGTCGCGGTTACCGACTTGAAAGTATACTCGATTACCTTTTTGATTAAATGCTTTTAAAGCTTCGACAATTTCATCGAGCCAAGGGGCTGAATAATCGTCACCAATCCAAGCGTTAAACCAGTCACCTAAAATGTAAAGCTGTGTTTGCTTATTTTGATAATGTATCAACAAATCTAAAAACCCTCGAACGAGTCGAGGGTGTTCAGGTGACAAATGTAAATCTGAAATAAACAGATAGGTCACAGCTTATTCCTAAAATTATTCAGAAATAATTTTAGCAGATTCGATAACAACGTTTTCTAAAGGAACGTCAGCGTGATAACCACGGTTACCTGTACGTACACCTTTGATTGCTTCTACAACGTCCATACCTTCAACAACTTTACCAAATACAGCATAACCCCAACCTTGAGCAGTTTTTGAAGTATGGTTCAAGAAAGAGTTATTTTTTACGTTAATGAAGAATTGTGCTGAAGCAGAGTGAGGCGCTTGAGTACGTGCCATAGCAATTGTACCAACATCATTGCTTAAACCGTTGTCAGCTTCGTTTTCAATCGCATCGCGAGTTGCTTTTTCTTTGAAGTTTTCATCCATCCCGCCGCCTTGGATCATGAAACCATCAATGACACGGTGGAAAATAACGCCGTCATAAAAACCGTCACGTACGTATTCTAAAAAGTTTGCTACTGTTTTTGGTGCTTTTTCAGTATTTAGTTCAAGAACAATACGACCTTTATTGGTGTTTAATTCGACTTGAGGAAAACTCATTACATTAATCTCCTAAACATGGGCTTATGACCATGGGTTTTTTGGTTGAGAGAAGCATAAGCAAACTGTAAACTACAAGGCAAGTAAAAAACGTTAAAATCTTTGTGAAAAATGAAGATAGCGTTTATTTTTTCGAAATTTTATCTACAAAGAAGTGATTGATACACTATGAAGCCTAATGATGTTGTCTCGAACCTGCCAAACAACCCGACACCGAATACTCATGCCTCTGTCGATTCTGCGCAGCAAGAACAACAGGCTGGATTAGATTTTGTTCGCCAAGTCATTACTGATGATTTGGCTGCCGGACGTGCACAACAAATCGTAACGCGTTTTCCGCCAGAACCAAATGGTTATTTACATATTGGTCACGTAAAAGCAATCTGTCTAAACTTTGGTGTTGCTGAAGAGTTTAATGGCCTTTGTAATTTACGGTTTGACGACACAAACCCAGATGCAGAAGAACAAGAATATGTTGATGGTATTGCCAATGACGTGAAATGGCTTGGTTTTAACTGGAATGGTGAACCACGCTATGCTTCTGGTTATTTTGATCAGCTTTATGCATGGGCAATTCAGTTAATTGAGCAAGGTGATGCTTATGTTGATTTGCAATCTCCTGAAGAAATTAAGTTAAATCGCGGTAATTTTGTCGAACCTGGTAAAAATTCTCCATATCGCGATGCTTCTATAGAAGAGAACCTTGCTCGCTTTGAACAGATGCGCAGCGGTGAACTCAAAGAAGGTGAAGCAGTTCTACGTGCCAAAATTGATATGGCAAGCCCGAACGTGCATATGCGTGACCCGATTTTGTATCGTGTTTTGCATTCAGAGCATCACCAAACTGGTGACAAATGGAAAATCTACCCAATGTATGACTATGCTCATCCATTGTCTGATGCAATTGAAGGAATCACTCATTCACTTTGCACATTGGAGTTCCAAGATCACCGTCCATTTTATGACTGGATTGTTGAAAAGGTTAAATCTAAATCTGTTCCACACCAATATGAATCTTCTCGTTTAAACGTAGACTATACGATTACCTCTAAACGTAAATTGCGTAAGTTGGTTGAAGGTGGTTATGTAAATGGTTGGGATGATCCACGTATGCCAACAGTTGTCGGTATGCGCCGTCGTGGCTTTACGCCAGAGGGCTTACGTGATTTTTGTAAACGTGTAGGTGTGTCTAAAACTGACGGTATTGTTGATGTTGCTATGCTTGAGTTCTGCATTCGTCAATCTTTAGAAAATACTGCTGCGCGCGGCATGGCTGTTTTAAGCCCACTTAAAGTGACTTTGACCAATTTACCAGAAGATATGGATCTTACACATGCTCGCCATCCTAACGTGGATATGGGGGACCGTGTAATTCCTTTAACCAAGGAAATCTATATTGACCGTAAAGACTTTGAAGAAGTTCCTCCTAAAGGCTTTAAGCGCTTAACACCTGATGGTGAAGTGCGTTTACGCCATGCTTACGTCATCAAGTGTGATGAAGTCATTAAAGATGCTAATGGTGAAGTGATTGAGCTGAAATGTTCAATTGATCCTGAAACTTTAGGTAAGAACCCTGAAGGCCGTAAAGTAAAAGGCGTAATTCACTGGGTATCTGCGACAAAAGGTATTCCTGCTGAGGTGCGTATTTATGATCGTTTATTTACTGAAGCAGCGCCTGATGCAGATGATGACTTCTTGGCAAACCTTAATCCAGAATCGTTGAAAGTGGTACAGGCTGTGATTGAGCCTGCTTTAGCTCAAGCGAGTCCTGAAGATCGTTTCCAATTTGAACGTGAAGGTTATTTTGTTGCTGATCAACATGATCACACTCCTGAAAAACCAGTCTTTAACCGCGTTCTTGATTTGAAAGACAGCTTCAAACCTGAGAAAAAGTAAGACGCGTAAAATGTTTTTGAGCAAATAGCAGATATAAAAAGCCCAACTCAGTTGGGCTTTTTATATCTATTTTCTTACACATATTATGCTTTATGGTGCTTTGGCAAATAGGCTAAGCCGGATTAACCACGTAGAAATAAAGAACAATGATTATAAGAAGAATAGATGCTAGCAATAAATAAGTGTTCACTGTATTAAAGCTTTTAATAAATTTCAGGATTTCCATAGTAAATCAGCGTTTATTTTATGTTACAAAGTTAATAAATTAATAATACACGGAAATTAATTATAAAGGTTCCCAAAGACGGATTAATAATCCATCTCTGGGTAAAAAATGAGCACTTGGCTTTCTAAGTATAATTTAACTAATATATTGAATTAAATATTAACCACTATATCCAATTCGTTTAAGAAATTTTTGAATAACATCAAAAGCAGCATGTTCGAGGTTTTGAGCATATTTTTTATTTTCTTCACGAAGTTTCTGGATTGAAATATTGGCACTACGAAGTTCACATGTATGGCCAATAAGCCATTTTTCAAAATGTTCTTCAGTAGTTTCAATATGGAACTGCAACGCGAGAATATTATTACCAACTTCAAATGCCTGATTGGTATAAATATCTGAGCTAGCCAAAAGGGCAGCATTTTCAGGAAGATCGAAAGTATCGCCATGCCAATGTAAAACATGAACATTATTAAGCAAAGGAGATAATACCTGATTAGGACGTAAACTTAAGCTGAGTGGACTCCAACCGATTTCTTTTTGATGACCTGCATATACTTTAGCACCAAGTGCATAAGCAATTAACTGTGCACCCAAACAAATACCAAGTGTGGGTTTATCCGCTGCTAAACGTTGTTTAAGTAAAGCAATTTCATCTTTTAAAAATGGATAATCTTCAGTTTCATAAACTCCGATTGGACCACCTAAAATAATAGTTAATCCATCGTGTGCAAAAGCAGCAGTTAAATCATCTACACCCGCTTCAAAATAACGGACGCGGAAGCCAAGTTGATAAAAGACATCTTCTAATGAACCTAAGTCTTCGAAAGCAAGATGCTGAATGGCATAAATAGTTTTTGGGAAGGCGTTTGTTGTGCTCATACAAATGATTCATAGAAGATCAATAGGTGGAGTATAGCGATAAATATAAAGAAGAAAATATCTGTATAAATCGTCAATACCTGAAAATTGATATTTTTCGTTAAGATAATGTTGTTATGCAAACGATTACCTATTTTGAATGAATCTGTTTGCATATTCTACTGTTTAAAATAATAGCTTTTGAGTTGTCTCAAGGCCTATATCTGCAAGTTGATGTTCATCTTTTAAATTAACGCCTGAAAAGCCAAGTTGTTTTGACTTTTTCATGAGTGCCATTAACCGTTGTACTGCAACAGGAATGCTTAAGCCTGCTGAGCGTACATTGGAAATACAATTACGTTTGGCATCGAGACAGCCTGAATATGCATTCCATGTGTAGTAAATTCCCATACTGTCAGGAGAGCTTAAACCTGGGCGCTCTCCGATAAGCATCACTAGCATGGGTGCTTTAAAGATTTCAGCAACCTCATCACCTAAAGCAACCCGACTGCCTGTTGCCAGTGCAATGGGTGCAAGAGTCCAGTTTTCTTGCTGAACTTGCTCACTTAACGATGTAATGAATGGGATGGCATTCGCTTCAATCGCTCTTGCAGAGAGTCCATCACCGACCACAATACAAACATCATATTGTTGCGGATTTTCTGCATACTTCTTAATTAAGGCTACTTTTGATAGGTTTGAAAGCTGACGGCCTAAATCAGGACGTTTAAGATAGATTTCCTTATTAGGGGCATTACTTTGAACATGAATGCTTTGTAGCTGTCTTTGCGCTAATTGCTCAGATAAATAGGAAACATCCATATCTTGATAAACTGCATCTTTTGCTTGTGCATGAGACAATTGGAACTCAAGTAAGGCTTGTGTGGGGATGCTACAACCTGCGCGGCCCAAAGCAATACGGGCATCGGTAAACTGTTTAAGTTTTTCCCACTGGTCTTGATGAGTAGAAGATGGATATTGAATATCACGATTCAGTTTCATGGTGTTCTCCCTAGTTCATGAGCAGACGAGAGAATTGGTCAGGCATATGGTCTGCCCAACAGATTTGAGAGTTTTGCTGTTTAAAGATACCTTGCTGTTCAAGCCAAGCTGAAAACTCAGGGGCGGGTTTTAAACCGAGGAGTTGTCTTAAATAGAGGGCATCATGGAATGAGGTCGTTTGATAGTTGAGCATGACATCATCCGAACCGGGAATTCCCATAATAAAGTTAATGCCCGCAGCACCAAATAAAGTAAGGAGAACATCCATATCGTTTTGGTCTGCATCGGCATGGTTGGTGTAACAAATGTCGCAACCCATTGGTACTCCGAGTAACTTACCGCAGAAGTGGTCTTCTAGTCCTGCACGTATAATTTGTTTACCGTTAAAAAGATATTCAGGACCAATAAAGCCAACGACTGTATTCACTAAAAGCGGATTGTATTTACGAGCTACTGCATAAGCACGCGTTTCTAATGTTTGCTGATCAACGCCGTGATGTGCATTACTGGATAAGGCACTGCCTTGACCCGTTTCAAAATACATAACATTTTGTCCAATGGTTCCGCGCTTGAGTGCGAGTGTGGCTTCATATCCTTCTTGTAGTAAATCGAGTGAAATTCCAAATCCTTCGTTTGCCAGTTGGGTCCCTGCGATTGATTGAAACATTAAATCAATTGGCACATTTTTTTCAGCAAGTTGAATACCTGAGCTGATATGGGTAAGTACACAAGATTGTGTCGGAATTTGATATTCCTGAATGACATGGTCAAGTAGTTTTAGTAGCTCTGACAAATTATGTAGGTTATCTGTTGCGGGGTTAATGCCAATAACGGCATCACCATTGCCATACATCAAACCATCTAAAATACTGGCAGAAATACCAAGCACATCATCCGTAGGATGATTAGGTTGTAAGCGGGTAGAAAGATGGCCTTTTAAACCAATCGTGTTACGAAATTGGGTAACCACTTCACATTTGCTTGCGACATAAATCAAATCTTGATTGCGCATAATTTTGCTGACAGCAGCTACCATTTCCGGAGTTAAGCCCGATGCTAATGTTTTTAAGCTTTGGGCAGTTGCTTCTTCTCCAAGCAACCAATTTCGGAAATCACCTACTGTAAAGTGTGAAATAGGGGCAAAGGCTGCCAGATCATGTTCATCAATAATCAGTCGTGTAATTTCATCGGTTTCGTAATCGACCACAACCTCATTTAAAAAGGTTTTAAGTGGTACATCGGCCAAAGTCATTTGTGCCGCAACATGCTCGGTTGCATCTCTGGCAGCTACACCTGCTAATTCATCTCCTGAACGTAGCGGCGTAGCTTTCGCCATCAAGGTCTTCAAATCAGCAAAGTGATACTGTTGATTGGCCACAATATTGCGATAACTCATAGTTGCATCCTATTTTATAGTTCTTGTTCTGCGGCTTTAATATTTGCAAACTCTTCTTCTGGTGTACCTTTAACTAAATGATAACGGCTGTAGAATAAAAAGTAAGCAATAAATACGACATAAATAGCGGCAGCAATAAACCAAACTTTTGGGTTAACAACAAAGCCTGCAACTACAGCAGCGACTGCTAGGACTAACGCAATACTTGAAGTAACGATTCCCCCAGGAGTTTTATAAGGACGAGGCATGTCGGGTTTAGAGAGGCGTAGTTTGATGTGGGATAAAAGAATCAATACATAAGAAATTGTGGCACCAAAAACCGCGATTAAAATCAGTGAATCGCCTTCTTTGGTGAGTGAAAGCAAGAATCCAATAATGCCTGGAATAATAATTGCCAGATAAGGCGCTTTATTTTTATTGGTTAAAGAGAGTGATGTCGGTAAGTAACCAGCACGAGAGAGTGCAAAAATTTGACGTGAATAGGCATAGATGATTGAAAAGAAACTCGCGATTAAACCAGCTAAACCGACAAAGTTTACGAAAGTCGCAAGCCAAGTGTTGGTGCCATAAACTTTAACCAGAGCATCTACGAGCGGAGCGCCTGATTTTTGTAAAGTACTTGCACCTGCTGCGCCCGCACCCAAGAATAAAATGAGCATGGCAAACGCTGTTAAGATGAGCATTGCACCAATTAAACCACGTGGGAGAGATTTGGCTGGATCTTTTGCTTCTTCGGCTGCTAATGGCACACCTTCAACTGCAAGGAAAAACCAGATTGCAAAGGGAACTGCGACCCAGATGCCTAAATAGCCATGAGGTAGAAAACTGCTTGCGCCTACACCTGTACCAATTGGAATATCAAATAAATTTTGTGCATTAAAGTGTGGAATCATTGCCACAATAAATACAACAAGAGCAACAGCAGCGACAAGGGTAATTGCGAACATGATTTTTAAAGCTTCACCGGCACCTTTAAGATGTATGCCCATAAAAATGGCGTAGCAGGCGAGGTAAATCATCCAGCCATTTATGCCAAATAGAGATTCGCAATAACCACCAATAAAGACAGCAATAGCAGCAGGGGCAATCGCGTATTCAATTAAAATGGCTGTTCCTGTTAAATAGCCCCCAAAAGGACCAAAAGCAGCACGCGCAAAACTATAACCGCCACCTGCTGTTGGCATCATGGTGGACATTTCTGACATAGAAAGACATAGACATAGGTACATGATTGCGGCGAGGGCAGTGGCAATAAACATGCCACCCCAACCACCTTGAGCAATGCCGAAGTTCCAGCCAGCAAAATCACCCGATATCACATAAGCTACGCCTAAACCAATCAGGAGTAACCAACCAACCGTACCTTGTTTGAGTTGACGCTGAGCAAAATATTCGGCTGATGAGACTTCTGTGCCTGAAGAAATGACGGAAGCTGTTTCTGGTTGATTCATACAATACTCCTGCGAGTGGGTTTGTATGAATCAATGCAAAAGCAATGCCTAAATGAAGCATTTCAGAGAGTAGATAGAACTTTTTTATTCTAAATGATAAAAATTCAAGCTTAACAATCGTAAATGAAGAAGCCAGCAATCTAAATTACTGGCTTCTTATATAATTAGTCATCTTACTTCTTTCTAGTGTTGATAGTTTGGTATCAACTTGGTGCGAAACTTAGAAGAAGCCCATTGGTTTAGTTGAATAACTCACCAACAAGTTTTTAGTTTGTTGATAGTGATCTAGCATCATCTTATGGTTTTCACGGCCAATACCAGACTTCTTGTAACCACCGAATGCAGCATGTGCAGGGTAGATGTTATAGCAGTTTGTCCAGACACGGCCCGCTTCAATAGCACGACCTGCACGGTAAGAAATGTGAGCTGAACGTGACCATACACCTGCACCTAAACCATACATGGTGTCATTGGCAATTTTAATTGCATCGTCAAAGTCTTTGAACGTTGTCACAGCAAGTACAGGTCCAAAAATTTCTTCTTGGAAAACTTGCATGCCATTGTGACCTTTAAAAATAGTCGGATCGACATAGTAACCATCACCTACTTCTTTACGGCCGCTACCGCCAAGTAAGAGTTCTGCACCTTCTTCACGACCAGTGTTAATACAACGTAAGATTTTCTCTTGTTGTTGTAGAGATGCTTGAGCGCCAATCATGGTTTCAGTATCAAGTGGATGACCAGTTTTAATACGTTTTACACGTTCGACAGCCATCTCCAAGAACTGATCAGCAATACTTTCTTGTACTAAAGCACGAGAAGGGCAAGTACATACTTCACCTTGGTTTAAGGCAAACATAGCAAAACCTTCAAGTGTTTTTTCTAAGAAGTCATCTTCTTTATCCATGATATCTTCAAAGAAAAGGTTTGGTGACTTACCGCCAAGTTCTAAGGTAACTGGAATAATATTTTCAGTCGCATATTGCATCACCATTTGTCCAGTTTGAGTTGAACCTGTGAACGCGATTTTTGCAATACGTGGGTTTGTCGCTAAAGGACGGCCGACTTCTGAACCGAAACCATTGACAATATTGAGTACACCCGGCGGTAAAATGTCTTGGATGAGTTCAGCCACCAACAAAATACCCACTGGAGTTTGCTCAGCTGGTTTAATCACAACGCAGTTACCAGCTGCTAAAGCTGGTGCAAGTTTCCATGCTGCCATCAAAATTGGGAAGTTCCATGGAATGATTTGACCAACGACACCGAGTGGTTCGTGGAAATGATACGCAATGGTATCTTCATCAATTTCAGAAATACCACCTTCTTGAGCACGAATACATCCAGCGAAATAACGGAAATGGTCAATCGCAAGTGGGAGGTCTGCTGCTAAAGTTTCACGAACCGCTTTACCGTTATCCCAAGTTTCTGCAACAGCAAGCATTTCAAGATTTGCTTCTAAACGATCAGCAATTTTTAAAAGGATATTTGAGCGTACCGTTGGTGATGCTTTATTCCATGTTGCTTTCGCTTTGTGCGCTGCATCTAGAGCGAGCTCAATATCTTCGGCACTAGAGCGTGGAATACGTGTAAAAGCTTTTCCATCAACAGGAGATACATTGTCAAAATATGCACCCTTTACAGGTGCTACCCATTCACCGCCAATAAAATTTTCGTATTGTGATTTAAATTGAACTTTTGAGCCTGGTTGATTTGGATCGATATAGCGCATATAAATATTCCTTTGCTTTTTAGGACTAAAGACTAACAAGAACCCTGTCAGTAGGTACTTTCGTACTTTGTATAATTAGGATATAAAGAAGAAGGTTGGAGAAAGGTTGGAATAGAAATGTGGATATATAAGGAATTTACAAATGTTCACAAAAAAGGATTTATTGCAGCAACGGACGCTGATTGATCAACTGCGCACGCAAAATAGTCTCTCTCCTCAGAATGCTGCCAAACTCGGCCAAAGTATTGCAAGCTCGTGGGAACGATCAGCTTCTGCAGCGATTCCTAAAGAACGTTTTGCGGCTCCATTAGTCGAGAAAAAAACTGCTTCACAAAACGCTTTAGATATGGCTCTAAGCCAATGTGCCGACGACTTACGTCATATTGCAGAGCAATCTTCAATGGTGATTGCTGTCGGTGATATCGGCAGTACGATTATCTGGACGGCAACAAGTGCTCAAATGCAAAGTGCAGCTGAGCGTGTTCACTTTGTACAAGGTGGGCAATGGCGTGAAGAATTTGTGGGCACCAATGCCTTAGCGTTATCTTTAAAAACTCAACAATCAAGCTGTGTTTTTTCAAACGAACATTACATGGAATCGATTCATGATTGGGTGTGTTATGCTGCGCCGATTATCGATCCATACTCAAAACAAACTCTAGGGGTTGTTGATTTATCAACCACTTGGAAGAATCATAATAGTTTAGGAATATTGGCTGCTGAACGTTGTGCATCCATTATTCAATCCGCTTTGCTAGAGCAGCAGCGCCAGCAATTACATATTCGTGCTTTTTCGACACCACAAGTTAAATTTAATGGCAAAAGTCTGTTATTAACGCCGCGTCAAATTGAAATATTGACGATATTGGCTTTATGTCCACATGGTCTAACTTTAGAGCATCTTTATCAGGCACTCTATGGCGAACGTAAAGTCAGCATGGGCACGCTTAAAGCTGAAATGTCTCAACTACGCGATATTTTGGGCGGTTTGCTTGGTTCACGTCCATATCGATTACTTGTACATGTTGAAGCCGATTTTTTACAAGCTGAACAAGCACTAGATGCGGGATATGCAGCTTCAGCTTTGCAGCTTTACACAGGTGTATTTCTTGCAAAAACAGAAAGTCCATTTTTATGTGCATGGCGTGACTGTCTTGAATCACGCTTAAGTGATGCAATTTTTAAAACACAAGAAACAGATTTATTACTTAAGCATTTAGCTCATTTTCCTGAAGCAATTGATGCGGTAGAACGCCTTATGGAGCTATTACCGAGTGAACATCCTGCGCATCAACTGCTGGTGAAATACCTTGACTCACCTAAACTCAGTTAAGTGATTTTTTGATCTAGCCACTGGAACAATTGTTGATAGACTTGTTCCCGTACTGGCTGGCCTGAAAGCACTAAGTCATGCAATCCATTGTGAATAGAAACCACAGAGACATCGCCTTTCATTTTTTTACCAAATTTGGCAATGTCTTTAACATCTAAAATGATATCGCTTTGAGTCGCATCTGGTCCCCATTTTTTAGGGTTTTTAGTTTGGTGCGAGTGCATAATCAGTGCAGGAACGTTTAGCTTAACTCCGTGATGAATCTCTTTTTGAGCCGTATGAATGGCGTGAATAAAGCTGAGTTGAACTGTAGAAACAGATGCAGGTTTCCAGTCGAGGTTGAAGTCCCATTCACCTTGATATTTTTTATGAAGACTGGTGGCGTACCATTTGTTCAGTTGGCTTGGAAATTTAACTTTTGGCAGATATTTTCCTACTCGACTGAGCATTGGAATACCAAATTTCTTTTCGACTAGACTTAAATTGAAGTCGTAAAACGGACTATTTGCCCATAGTGCTTTAATAAGAGGGTGATTCGGGTGATGTGTTGCATAAAGCGTTGCTGTCAATCCGCCAGTCGAATGCCCAGCAAGTAAGACTTGGGTATGTTTCTCTTCGCCAATAATCTCTAATGCTTGGGTAATTTCGGCGTCGTATTCATTTAAATCATGCACATTATAGAAAATTTGATGAGGCAATTTTGAACGCCCATATTTTCTTAAATCAAGTGCATAGAAGTCATAACCATGAGCATTAAATTGCTCAGCCATTTCGGTTTGAAAGAAATAATCTAAAAAACCATGAATATACAGTACGGCTTTTTGAGTCGGTTGAGCGGCTTTTTTACGGACTAAGGTGGCTACAACTTTACCTTCATAATCATCAGGAAAGTTGAGGGTAAGCTGTTCGTAGCCAGTACCTAAAATATCTGGAACATAAGTTTGAGTAGCTAAAGATGTATTCATTGTTATCGGGCTATTGTAATTAAGACATGCTGAGTATCCTTCAATGAAATGGGCGAATTGTCAATCAGGTTTAGAGAAGGTTGGAGTATAGGTTCTAAAAAAAGGGAATACCGCTGGAGCTAAGTATTCCCCAAAAAAGTAAGTCAACGGTCGGAGGGATTTGACTTACTAGAGGGACATGCTATTACATCAGGATTAAAGAGCTGCTTTGAAAATCTCCACAACTTGAGCATGATTAGCTTTCCGAGGGTTGGTCAGCATACATGCATCTTTCTGAGCATTATCTGCCATGACCGCAAGGTCTTCATTTTTCACACCTAGCTCTGTTAAACCAGATGGAATACCAATTGATGAAGACAGTTTACGAATGGCGTCAATTGCAGCATAAGCAGCTTCCATCACTGTTAACCCGTGAGTTCTTACACCCATTAACTCGGCGATTTTTGCGTAACGATCTGGGCAAGCAATTAAGTTAAATTCACAAACGTGTGGTAACAAGATTGCATTACATACGCCGTGAGGTAGGTTGTAAAAACCGCCTAACTGGTGCGCCATGGCATGAACATAGCCTAATGACGCGTTGTTAAATGCCATACCAGCCAAGTATTGTGCGTAGCTCATTGCATCACGCGCTTCGATGTTTTCACCATTTGCGACAGCGGGTTGGAGCCACTGGCTAATCATCGTAATCGCTTTTTCTGCACACGCATCAGTAATCGGGTTTGCCGCAGTAGAAACATATGCTTCAACTGCATGAGTTAACGCGTCCATACCTGTTGCCGCTGTTAAACCAGCTGGTTTTGCAATCATGAGTTTCGGGTCGTCAATTGCAATGAGTGGGGTACAACGCCAGTCAACAATTGCCATTTTTACATGAGTGTCTGTATTGGTAATAATACAGAAACGAGTCATTTCAGATGCAGTACCAGCCGTTGTGTTCACTGCAATCAGTGGTGTCATTGGCACTTTGCTTTTATCAATACCTTCATAGTCACGAATATGACCACCGCCTGCAGTAACTAGGCCAATACCTTTGGCACAGTCGTGAGATGAACCGCCACCTAGAGAGACAATAAAGTCACAGCCATTGTCGTTATAGGCTTTCACGCCATTGTGAACATTAATATCGGTTGGGTTAGGTTCTGCACCCGGGAAAATATGGCTCGAAACGCCTGCTTCAGTTAAATAGTTTGCGATAAGGTCTGCAACGCCAAATTTAAATAAGCCTTCATCGGTCACAATTAATGCTTTTTTTGCGCCGAGGTTTTGTGCCTTCGTACCAATTTCTTTAGCACATCCTGGTCCAAAGAGTGATACGCAAGGAATATAAAAACCGTTTGTTTGATCTGCAATATTTTTAAAAGCCATGGAGTGATTCCTTTTTCCATAAATCCATTGTTTGTTATTACAGGTGAGCCTCACCATGGGCTTAGTATTGTGATCTGAAGATTATTTTCCTACCTACCAAAAACCTACCAAATATTACTTAGGACTTAATTATTGATTTTTAATGACTTTATATAAAATTTGGCGCATTCATTTAATTTTTTCGGGAAAATCGTTAAGCTATGGGCTGTTGAAGATGTACATATGAGATTATGAAACAGGAAACTGCGCTTAAACTGCTCAAAGCAGGTGAAAATGTTTTTTTAACCGGTTCGGCTGGTGCAGGGAAAACCTATACACTCAATCAGTACATCCAATATCTAAAAGCACGTAAAGTACCTGTGGCCATTACAGCATCTACAGGTATTGCGGCAACGCATATGAATGGCATGACCATTCATACGTGGGCGGGCATCGGTATTAAAGATCAGTTAACTGACGATGACCTAAAACGTATGAAAGAGCGTAAATATCTCAAGGAACACCTTGAAAATGCGCAAGTTCTCGTTATCGATGAAATTTCGATGCTACATGCCAAGCAGCTCAATCTGGTCAATCAAGTCCTAAAATTTTTTAAAGAAAGTGATGAGGCATTTGGTGGCATTCAAGTCATTGTGGCTGGAGATTTCTTCCAGTTACCACCTGTAGGACGTAATGGTGAAGCTAATCGTGACAAATTCTGTTTTATGTCAGATGCATGGGTCGAAGCCAAATTTCGTGTATGTTATTTAACAGAACAACACCGCCAAGACGATGAAATTCTGAATCAAATTTTAAATGCCATTCGTGCGCAGAATATTCAATCAGATCATTTACACGCACTGCGTCAATCTCGCTCGCATGATATTGGTGAGACCTTTACTCGTCTTTATACGCACAATATGGATGTCGACAATATCAATTATCAGCACTTAAATGAAATTGATAATGAAGGGCATCAATTCAATGCTGTTTTAGATGGTAATGAAAAGTTATTAGAAACTTTAAAATCTTCGGTACGCGCACCAGAAGAACTCACACTGAAAAAGCATGCCAAAGTTATGTTTGTCAAAAACAACTTTGATATGGGATATATCAACGGTAGTTTAGGTGAAGTTATCGGCTTTGAAGAAGATGACGAAAATGGCTTACTGCCGAAAGTAAAACTAACCGATGGCACGACATTGCTCGTTGCCCCTGAAACATGGTCAGTTGAAAATGAAGCAGGCAAAGTGATTGCAAGTTTTCAGCAAATTCCACTTCGTTTAGCGTGGGCGATTACTATTCATAAAAGTCAGGGTATGACTTTAGAAGCTGCAGAAATTAACCTCATGAACACCTTTGAGAAAGGGCAAGGTTATGTTGCTCTTTCGCGCTTAAAATCTTTAACTGGATTAAAGTTATTAGGTATTAATGAACAAGCTTTAGAGTTAGATAGTTTAGCGGTCAAAGCGGATCGCCGTTTTCAGGAGTTATCGGCTGAAGCCGAAGATAACTTTGCAGATGTAGATTTAACGGCTCAGCATAAAGCCTTTATTCGTCACTGTGGAGGCACCTTAAATGAAACCGAGATTTCTCGGAATGAGAAGAAACTCGCAAAAGGTGGCAAGCAAAATTATGCTACGGCAACGCTAGATGAAACACGTGCATTGTTTGAAGAAGGCTACGAGATTGAAGACATCGCGCATGAACGTGGTCTGACACCAGCGACGATTATTAATCATTTGGCTCGACTTCATAAAGAACAAAAGCTAGATATTTCGGTTGCCCATCCGGGTGAAGAAGTGGTCGAAGAAGTCCGTAAAATTTATAAGAAATTGAAAAAACGTCAAAATCCAGATCATTTTTCTGATGATGGTTCGATCAAACTAAGACCAATTGTTGAAGCAACCAGTCCTCGAATGGGATATGATCAGGTTCGATTAGCTTTATTATTTATTGAATAAAGTTTGATTGGCTTAATTACTTATTACATAAATTGAGGTGGCTATGCCGCACGTAGTAGTGGATTATTCAGAAAATTTAACTGGATTGAACGCAAAACAATTACTTGAAGAAATTAATAGTACGCTCATTGAGACAGAGTTATTTAGCCCAGAAGACATTAAAAGCCGTGCGCGTAAAGATGATGTTTTCCTCATTGGCTTAGGAGCTGATCAAGCTTATATTCATGTAAAGGCGTATATTTTGTCGGGAAGAACGGCTGAACAAAAACAGCTTGTGGGTGAGCAATTATTAGCAGCACTTAGCAACAAAAGATATTTACAACAAGGGTTTAATAAAGAAATTCAATTGTGTGTTGAGCTAATTGACATGCCAAGAGAAGATTATTTTAAGCAAGTTGTATAACTATAAAAAGCGCAATTTCGATCAAGAATAGCGATGAGCACTATGTAAAAGTAGTGCTATCGAATGAACAGACATAAATGTATGGCTGTATATACACAAAAGCTGCAACTGGTTTGCGATTATATTCAAAGACATTTAGACGAAGATTTAGATGTTGACCGATTGAGCCAGATTGCGACCTTATCTAAGTTTCATTTTCATCGCATTTTTGCCATTCATATTGGTTTAAATGTGATGAAGTTTATTCAACTTTCTCGTTTAAAGCGGGCCTCTTTTCAACTGGCTTTTGAACCCGATCTCAAGATTATTGAGATTGCATTACAAGCAGGGTTTGACAGTCCCGAGGCATTTACTCGTGCATTTAAGCGTTCATTTGATCAAACTCCTCGGGCTTTTAGAGATAAACCAGACTGGGAATCTTGGCACCAGAAGTTTGTTTTTACGATTCCAAAAAGTGAGCTAAAAATGAATGTAAATATTGTTGAGCGTCCTGCTGAAAAGATTGCCTATCTATCGCATTTAGGAAGTCCAGATAAAGTCTTGGAAACAGCTGCGCGTTTTATTGCTTGGCGTAAAGAAACAGGTTTATCGCCCGTAACCAAGTCTAAAACTTATGGTATTCCTTTTGCTGACCCAGATCAGACACCATCTGATGAATTTCGGTTTGATATTGCAGGTTCAATTGAAAAAGCTGTACCTGAAAATAGTTACGGCGTGCAGACAGGTGAAATTCCTGCGGGGCGCTATGCAACCGTAAGACATTTGGGTAGCCATGACCAGATTAAAGATAGCGTGTATTACATCTTTAGAAACTGGTTACCTGAACAACCAGAAGAAGCAGGGGATTATCCAGTTTTCTTTCACTATCACAACTTTGTGCACGAAGTGAACGAGTGTGACCTTGTTACCGACATTTACTTACTTCTAAAGTGAGTCTAATCTGATACAGGCATAGATTAGGTTATGCCTGTATCTTTATAAGTTTGATATCTGCATATTGTTCAATCAGGTTGTCATCTAGCATATGGATATAATCCATAAAGATGCTACTAAAGCTTCCCATCGTTTGCGCTTGATTTGCAGCAAGTTTACCTGCAATTGCAAAATGAACATGAGCTGAGAGAGCAGCAATAGTTGGTGTTGTCACAGCGCTATATGCGGCAATTAACGCACCTAAAGCACAGCCTGTTGCAGTAATTTTTGGTTGTAAAGGACTTCCGCCGTTCACTTGAATCACTGCATCTATTTCATGAGACAATATATAATCTGATTCGCCCGAAATAGCGATACAACTTGCATGTGTTAAGAGAGGAAAAGCTTGTTGATAGGCTTGGTCGCTACTTAAAGTGCTATCTACACCTTTAGATTGAACCTGATTGCCTGCAAGGGTACTGATTTCTGAGGCATTACCACGAATAACGCTTGGCTTGAACTGTAAAAGCTCGTCTGTCATTTGACTACGCCAAGCTAAAATTGGGCCGTAACCGACTGGATCAAGTACCCAAGGAATATTGTTAAGCTGTGCTGTTTTGGCAGAGATTTGCATGGCTTGCATTTGCTCTGAAGTAGGTGTCCCCAAATTAATGCTTAAAGCCGATGAAATTTTGGTAAAGCTTTCTGCTTCATAAGGATTATCAATCATCGCAGGTGATGCACCAGAAGCCAGTAACACATTGGCTGTATAGTTGGCTGCAACACTATTGGTGATGCATTGCACAAGAGGCGTTTGAGCCTGCATGTTTTGCCAAGCTTCAATCACCTGTTCTATGAGGTTGGATGTTGAAGTCATCTGATTATCCTTATAAGCCAGAGATAACGAATTTAACGGGTAAAATAGTGATCTTGATGCTTACATCTTTCGCAAATCAAAGAAACATAATCTGCTGCATCATAATCAACACTTAAATCATTTGAACCACAATGCATACACCGTTTAACCGAGTAAAAGTTTAACCGAGGTTCAATTTTTCGCCATGCTTTCCATACAGGTTGTACAAAAATGTGTTCGTCATAACCTAAAAAGCGGTTAAACAAAATGTGGCTCATTTTACTGTAGGGGATATTGTAAGGGCGTGGCAATATTGAAGTTTCCCACTTTTCAGCTAAAGCCCGTTCCCGATATTGCTCTAAAGTTTTCTTTAATAAATTGGTATTAATAAACTTTTCATTACGTGGCTGTAGCGCCTTTTGTTTATAAAGATATTCGAGTGCAGTTTGAATCAAATAATAAATTTGACCAATGGCCAATGAGTCCATTAAACGATAGCAAAAAGTTTGAAAGTTAGAGCTACCAGCAATTTGAATACCCCATGTTCGGCAATAGAACTGAGTAAACTGAATAATTTCTTGATAGAGCACTTGAAAAAGGACGTCTTTCACTTCGTCGGCACTACGAAATGGAATACCAAGACTTAAGTTTTCATAGAACCAATGACGTAGTTGTTGGGCTACACTGTATAAGCTTGGGTCACTATAGCCATCTAGGCGAATGTTTAAATAAAAGCACTGTGGTTCGTCAGATTGATCCTGTGCATTTAAAATCCCATCTTTATGAAGCTGTTTAATGAGATGATTTTGGAACATCCAGTTGGGTGTAATAGGTTGATATTTTATTTGGTCCCAGTGAATATATTCGTCATGCGCAACATCGTCACGTGCATAATCATCGAGCAGGCTAAGCAGAAAAAGTTTATTTAAAAAACTAAGTTGCTCCAGACTACGTTGAGGTTGATCTTTTGACTTAAACTGGCGTTGTTCTTGTAGGCGGGTTTGCTGTAAAAGTTTCTTTCTTTGTTTAGTGCATTGGTCACAGTGACACGTCATTTTTGTGTCTTTAAATACACGGTGCTGGCAATGACTGCATTCATGAAACTGAATGTCTTGCTCAAATTGTTCGGCATCTACCCAATACATTGAAGCTTGGCAGAGTGGGCAATGGCTACTTTCATCTAGCTGTTTCTGTAGAATTTGTAAGGCCATTTCGCTCCGAACACTTAACTCAATCATGATTGACCTATTATACACAGCCGCATTGCCGATAGCTGAGATTGTATTTTTGTTTGGTGCAAAAATAGAAAACCTAAAATCAAAATAAAGATTTTAGGTTTTCATAAGGGGTTAAAAGTTAAGGTTAAACAGGGCACGGTAAGCTCTCGTCATGTTGTCCAAGTTTTTTAGCATTGATAAGCGCCTGTACTTTTTTACTTGGTAATTTCACTTTACCTAATGCGTCATAAGTATTAACGATAGTTGTTACCTCCTGAGCAGTCATTGAAATACCTTCAGCAGTTAAAAACACGGCAATCACATGATGGTCGAGTCCCGCTGCATCTAGATCATGAATAGCTTTAATATTTTCTAAACGATGTAAATAAGTTTTTAATTCCATAGTAGCTACCTCTTGTTCTGATCGAAATACTTATACTGGTATATGAGCTAAGGCAAGAACCATGCCTAAAATGTAAGCAGCTCCTAAAAAATGTTAAAAGCGAAAGGAGTTTTATTTTTATTGTATAGATTGATTATATAAACAACGATTATCGTAATTTTGGTCTAATCTGTGCTAATAAAACCAGATTCTAATTTGAAATGTATAAATCAAGTCCCATTAATTTTATTAAGGTAAGCAAACATAGTATGTATGAATGTGTATGATCAAGTTCATAAAATTCGTACTACGGTTTTCGAAAAGTATATAAGGAATAAAGATGAATATTGCGGCACAGCCTCCCGTTCAGGCAGATCAAACAGTTTATTTAAAAGATTATCAAAAACCTTCGTTCTTGGTTGAATCCATTAATCTTGATATTCAAGTTTATGACGATAAAACAATTGTTGATTCAACTTTAGTCATGAAGCGTCAAACTGCTGGAGACTTGGTGCTGTTGGGCCGTGACCTTGAGTTGCAATCTATTCAGCTCAATGGTCAAACGCTTACTCCTGCACAATATTTACTCGATAGTGAGCAACTGGTGATCACTAACGCACCAGATGAAGTCATTTTACAGACTCAAGTGATTATTCATCCGGAAACCAATACTCAGCTTGAAGGCTTATATAAAGCTGGCGATTTGTTTGTTACGCAAAATGAGCCTGAAGGCTTCCGCAAAATTACCTTCTATCCAGACCGTCCAGACGTACTTTCCGTCTTTACTACACGTGTAGAAGCAGACAAAAAATATCCTGTGTTACTTGCCAATGGTAACTTGCTTGAAACAGGTGAAGCGGGTGAAAACCGTCACTTTGCAATCTGGCAAGACCCAACTAAAAAACCAAGCTATTTGTTTGCTTGTGTTATTGGTGACTTAGCTGTACTTAAAGATCGTTATACGACCTCTGAAGGTCGTGATGTTGCCTTAGAAATCTATGCCATCGAGAAAGACATTCCAAAATGCCATATCGCAATGGAAGCTTTAAAGCATTCAATGCGTTGGGATGAAGAACACTACGGCCGTGCGTATGACCTCGACAACTATATGATTGTTGCGGTGAGCCAGTTCAACATGGGTGCAATGGAAAATAAAGGTTTAAACATCTTTAATACCTCATGTGTACTTGCCGATGAAGAATACACAACTGACGCTGCGATTATGCGTGTACAGTCGGTGATTGCCCATGAATATTTCCATAACTGGACAGGTAACCGTATTACTTGCCGTGACTGGTTCCAGCTCTGCTTAAAAGAAGGTTTAACGGTATTTCGTGATCAATCTTTCTCGGAAGACTTACAATCTGCTGCGGTTCAACGTATTGATGACGTTGCTGTACTTAAATCACACCAATTTCCTGAAGATGCAGGTCCATTATCGCATCCACCACGTCCAGACCACTTTGTAGAAATTAATAACTTCTATACAGCGACAGTCTATGAAAAAGGTGCGGAAATTAACCGCATGATGTCGACCTTACTTGGTAAAGAAAAATACCGTAAGGGAACAGACGAATACTTCCGCCGTCATGACGGACAAGCCGTAACTGTAGAAGACTGGGTTGCTGCATTATCAGCAGGTTCGCGTGTCGATTTATCTGCATTTTTAACTTGGTATAACCAACCGGGTACACCAAAGCTTGAAGCAAAAGGTGAGTACGATGCAGCAGCACAAACTTACCGTTTAAGCTTTAAACAAAGTCTGAAAGCTCATCCTAAATATCCAAATTTAAAAGCTGTTCCAATTCCTGTGGCTTTAGCGCTATTTAATGCTAAAACAGGCGAGCAATATACATTGCACAGTGATAGTTTATTCGTTAATGATGTTAAAGATGGTGTGTACTTGTTTGATCAAGATGAGGCAACCATTGAATTCACAGGTGTGACTGAACAACCAGTTGTTTCGTTACTTCGTAATTTCTCTGCGCCTGTAAATCTTGTATTTGATTATACCGATGCAGAATTAGCTTTCTTAATTCAACACGAAACGAATGGTTTTAACCAGTGGCAAGCAACGCAAACCTTGCTTGAACGTATTTTGTTAGAAGACCATTCTGCCGATGCGTACATTCAAGCTATTCAGAGCACTTTACCTGAACTAGTTGGCCGTGACCCACTTTTAGCATCACGATTGTTTGATGTACCAAGTGAAGGTTACTTGGGAAGCCGTATTGATCAGAACTATGCACCAGCCGATGTTCATGTAAAACGTGAAGCCTTGCTGAATCGTTTAGCACAAGAGTTAGGTTCTTTCTGGAAAGATACTTATCTTACCCTTGACCCAGATTTGCAAAAAGAATTCTCTTTAGCGATGGGTGTTCGTGCATTAAAAAATATCATGCTGATGATGATGGCTCGTCAGGGCGATCAAACTGCATTTGAATTGGCTTATGACCAATACCAAAACACAGGTAATATGTCTGAACGTTTAGGTGCATTACGTGTATTGGTTTGGCAAAATGCACCTCAAGCTCAAAATGCCCTAGCTGATTTCTATGACCGTTTTAAAGATGAAGCATTGTCTTTAGATCAATGGTTTATGATTCAGGCAGCAAATCCAAATGCCACTGTTGAGACGATTGAATATCTTACTCAGCATCCTGATTATGACCTCACGACGCCAAACCGTATTCGCGCCGTAAGTGGGGGCTTGTCAAATAACCCTGAAAATACTTGGGGCTTTGGTGTAGCGCACTTTATTAATCTTGCGCAATATCTTGACGAGAAAAACCCGATTTTAGGTTCACGTTTATTACAGGTATTGTCACGCTGGTATACGCTTGCAGAGCCTCAACGTACGCAAGTGCAACAAGCTTTGCAGGCATTACAGCCTAAAGTGAAATCTAAAAACGTTTCTGAAACTTTAAATAGTATGTTAAGCGTTTAATTATTTAAAAATACTTAATAAAGGTCTCGTATGAGGCCTTTATTTTGGTCATTATTTTGTATTTTTAAACTATAAAGTTTTTTAATTAATATTAAATGTATTGTTTAAATATATTAAAAAATAAAATACTTTAATTTTAAGTGAATTATTTTGTTAAAAAATTGATTTTTGTGATCAAATTCAATAAAAATGTAGATTGAAACATTTGGTTAAATTTTTACAGGTAAATATTGTTGAATCTATTTTAAATTAAGATAAATCAATTATTTGTAACTGTGTTATGTCTTTTTTTATAATTGGAAATTAAGTTTTATTAACAATATTTTGTTAATTGGAAATTAAAAATAATAGCAAACTCATGCATTTTAATTATTTTTATGTATGATATTTAAAATAGGATAAAAAATAAGCTTTAAAAGAGCAGTCAAATAAAAATGATTGTAAGGATAAGAGTTAATTTTTTTATATCTATTAATTTGGCAACTTAATATAAAAGGTTTTAGTCATGAAAAAGACTTTTTTAAATTTATCAGCACTTGCTATAGCATTAATTTCTGTTAATGCAGCAAATGCTGCTACAGCAACAGGGACATTAACTGTTAAAGCTGCAATCACGAATAGTTGTGTCCTTAATACCTCTGCAACCGGTACCACAACAAATGCCGTTTTAGATTTTGGCACACTAAGTTCTTTAGCAACCAATGAAGATGCTGATACTACAACGACAGGGGGAACTTCAATCAAAGTTTTATGTAACAACACTGTGCCATGGACTTTGTCTTTTGACGGTGGAAAAAATGCTCAAACAACCCAACGCCGTATGATTGGTGGGGCAACGAGTAACGAATATATTCCTTACAACCTGTTTTCAGATACAGGCCGTGCGACTGCAATTGGTATTGCAACAACAGCTTATAGTGGAACTGGTACTGGTATTGTACAAACAGTGAATGTATATGGACGTATTCCTGCTGGTTCAGCTTTGCCAAGCGCTGGTAGCTATGTTGATACAGTAACAATAACAGTAACTTATTAAGTCGTACAAATTAGAAAAACTGTTAGCCCTTTCGAAAGGGCTAATATATTAAAAAAGATATATTTGAGTAAAACATGAAAAAAAATATTTTTATTGTTATGGGATTATTAATATCTTTATGTAGCACTATCAGCGCGGCTACAATTCGCCTTTCACCTGTTACTGTGGAAATTTTAAGTCATCAAAAAGCTTCTTCAATTAGTTTATATAATCAGTCGAACGAAAGTGCTGACTTACAAATACGTATATTTGAATGGACTCAGAATGCTGGACAAGATCAATTAATTCCAACAGATGATATTGCAATTAGTCCACCTTTCTTAAAATTAAAACCTAATGACTCTTATAATTTACGTGTAGTCCGCATTAAGCCAGAACCAATTTCTGGTGAAAAAACTTATCGTATTATTCTTGATGAATTACCAAAACCCATCGATAGCCGTAAAGCATCTCAAGGTGTAAATGTATTACTTCGCTCATCATTACCTGTATTTGTAGTGAATAAAGATGCGATTACCCAACTGAACTGGAAAATTGATGCGAAGCAAAATGATACTTCCTTGAATATTAGTAATATTGGTAACAGACATGCACTTTTAAATGATTTAAACCTTGTAGATAACACAGAGAATAAGAGTTATCCGATTAAAGTAAATACCATAAATGGTTATATCCTTGCAGGGCAAGCACGAAGTTATTCAGTTAATAATTTTATATATCAGCCAAATCACAAATATAGTATTTCTCTAACAGTTAATGGTAAAAAAACCACACTTTAAGAGGCTTATATGAAATATATTATAGGTGTCTTATGTGTCGCATATTTTCCAGCACATTTATTTGCTGAACAACTTTTAGATCATACAAACACTGCGGTTCCCAGTGTTCCTAAGTCTATAAGTAACAATAATAAATATATGCACGAAAAGACGGATGGACAAGAACAAGAAAATAATTTTATTCAGCTGTTTTTAAATATTTCTATTAACTCTAATCCTTCAGAAGATTTGTTTTCCGTAAAACAATCTAAGGACGGAAAGTTATATATACGATCTAGTGATTTAAAAACCTTAAGAGTAAAAATGGATGAACATCTCCCTGACAGCCAATGGGTGTGTCTTAACGAACTTAAAGGAATCCAGTTTAAGTATCTGGAAAACGAGCAGTCTGTAAACTTACAAGTTCCGTCAAACATGTTAATGGGTTATTCAGTTGACTTAACGGGGCAACAGACCACTAGCTCTAGTCTGCTAAAAATGAAACCCTTAAATGCGGCACTCCTGAATTACAGCCTGTATCACACCATAACCAATGATGAGAGTATTTTCTCTGGTTCGGCTGAAGGAATTTTTAACAGTGCCATCGGTAACTTTTCTTCAGGCGTTTTATATAACGGTAGTAATGAAACGAGCTATAGCCATGAAAAGTGGGTACGACTGGAAACTAAGTGGCAATATGTAGACCCTGAAAAAGTCAGGATATATACCCTAGGTGACTTTATTTCTAATAGTTCTGACTGGGGCAGTAGTGTACGTCTTGCCGGTTTGCAGTGGTCGAGTGCCTATACCCAGCGTGGTGATATTGTTACCTCGGCATTACCGCAGTTTTCCGGTTCAGCAGCACTGCCTTCAACACTAGACTTATACGTTAATCAACAAAAAATTTATTCAGGCCTTGTTCCTTCAGGCCCATTTGACATTAAACAGCTGCCGTTTATTTCAGGAAATGAAGTCACGCTGGTAACTACCGATGCGACAGGTCAGCAAACCATTACCAAAAAACCTTATTACTTTTCATCGAAGATTCTGGCAAAAGGCATAAATGAGTTTTCAGTCGATGTTGGGGTTCCACGTTATAACTATGGGCTGTACTCAAACGATTATGATGATGCCACTTTTGCTTCGGGCGCGATTCGATACGGCTACAGCAACTCACTGACTTTAAGCGGTGGTGCAGAGGCTTCAACAGATGGCCTGTCGAATCTAGGCACAGGTTTTGCCAAGAACCTGTTTGGTGTTGGGGTGATTAATGCCGACATTGCTGCAAGTCAGTATAAAGATGAAAATGGCTATTCGGCTCTGGTTGGTTTAGAAGGGCGAATTAGTAAGAATATTTCATTTAACACCAGCTACCGCAAAGTATTTGATAACTACTTTGACTTGGCACGGGTGTCGCAAATTCGATATTTAAAAGAAAATCAGGTTAATGCTGAATCACAAAATTATTTGAGCTATAGCGCGCTGGCAGACGAGATTATTAGGGCAGGGATTAACTATAACTTTTATACAGGCTATGGTGTTTATGTCGGCTATAACCAGATCAAATACAGTGATAACTCGTATAAGTTACTGTCTGCCAACTTAAGTGGAAGTTTGAACAAAAACTGGGGTTTTTATAGTTCAGCATATAAGGATTATGAAAACCATAAGGACTATGGCATTTACTTTGCGCTGCGCTATACGCCATCTACCAGAGTCAATGCGATTTCTAGTGTATCCAGTGATAGTGGCAGGCTGAGTTATCGCCAAGAAGTATTTGTTTTATCGGAACCGCAAGTTGGTTCATTTGGATGGGGTGGTTATGTTGAGCGCAATCAGGATACGCATGACAATAATGCATCAGTCTATGGCTCTTATCGAGCACGAGCTGCGTACTTGACAGGTCGCTATAACCGAATTGGAGATAATGACCAAGTTGCACTTTCAGCGACAGGATCTTTAGTTGCAGCAGCAGGCCGTATATTTGCGGCGAATGAAATTGGAGATGGTTATGCTGTTGTCACCAATGCCGGACCGCAAAGCCAAATTTTAAATGGCGGAATAAATTTAGGAACAACGGACAAGTCTGGAAGGTTTCTTATACCAAGCCTTATGCCGTATAGAGAGAACCATATTTATTTAGATCCATCATATCTGCCTTTAAATTGGAATGTTAAATCTACAGATCAAAAAACAGTAGTAGGCTATCGCCAAGGGACTTTAGTCGACTTTGGTGCTCATCAGGTTATTTCAGGTTTGGTGAGAGTAGTTGATAAAAACAACTCACCATTATTACCGGGTTATAGCGTTCGAATTAATGGGCAACAAGATGCCGTAGTGGGCTATGACGGTGAAGTATTTATTCCAAACCTATTACAACAAAACAAACTTGAGGTAGATCTTCTTGATCATGGTTCATGCCAAGTTGAATTTACGTATAACAGTAATCAGTACTCAACTAAAAAATTGGGACCTTATATATGTCATTAAATATTATGAATAAGGCTCAAATAGAGAGCTATAAAAAAAATTCCTTATCTTTAAAGTACTTTATAGGTATTTGCTTATTTTATCTCGTTTACGCTTTTTTTAGTCCAACACATGCTGCTTGTACGGTAGCTGGAACCACAAATAACACGTTTATTTACACTGCAGCAAATATTAATAGCGATGCAACTGTAAACTTTTCAGGAACAATTACTTGCACGAATGGAGGACTACCTCAGATTTCTCCATTTATGTGTATGAAGACAGTATTTACAGGGGCAACTACTACAAATAATAGCGTATCGTTACCATATACAGTTACAGCAACTGTAGGCGGAGCAGGTTCTTCTACCACCAATCAAACTTCCAATGTTTGGTATGGTCCAGTGGTAACAATCGCTTCAAATAATATTCTTAGTTACTCTGTAAATGTGAAAGTACCCGCGCGAACGGGGTCACTCATTGCATACCCTCAAGGAACCTATACAGCTACGGTTCAACTATTTTGGGATATGGATCTTCTAGCGGCGTTATGTTTAGGAGATGTCATCAGTTGGAGTTCTGGAAATGTAACTTTAACAGCAAACTTTGTAGTGCCGACGCTTTGCCAATTAAACTCAACTTCAACTGTCGATTTTGGCAATATTAACGATATTAGTACGACTAGTCGCGATTACACCACTCAAGGGGCTATAAATACAACATGTAACTCTGGAACGCCATATACGATTTATTTGGGTGACGGTGATAACCGTATAAGCGGAGGATTCAGGCGTATGAAACATGATACTAATGATTATGTTCCCTATCAGTTATACAAAGATGCCGCTTATAGTTCGGTATGGGATGCTACAGGTGGGGTAGCTAGTGTTGGTGGGGCAGGTGGAGTGTCGGGCACTGGAACAGGTAATGCTCAAACCACTACAGTGTATGGAAAAATTCCGCAAGGTACATCCATTGCAAGTAAACCAGGAAACTACTCTGATAATGTTGTGGTTACGGTGACTTATTAATTATTTTAAAGCTATATAAGAAGCTCTTTTATGACAGAGCTTCTTATAATTCAAACTGTATTGTCTGGAAATTGCTAAAATATAAATAATAAAAATCAAATAATTCTTAGTATTCGAAACTTGACCGTCATCAAAATTGGTTTGACTTAAAAAGCTATTCTGTATATTTATTGATTAGTTCTAAAAAAGAACTGGTAAGTAAAACAGGCAATTAAAAATAAAGGTGAATAAATGTCGGATATTATTTTGCATCAATGGGAAATTTCCCCATTTTGTCAAAAAGTTGCAAGAGCTTTGAAATTTAAGGGAATTCCATTTGATACAGTGAATTATAACGGCATTCTTGGAGCGAAAGTTCCTTTGCTGAGTAAAGTGGGTAAAGTCCCCGTTATAGATGATAAAGGGCAACGTATACAAGACAGTACCCGTATTGCTCGTTATTTAGATGAAGCCTATCCAGATACACCGCGATTTTATCCCGAAGATCTAAATGAAAAAGCACTTGCCGAACTGTGGGAAGACTGGGCAGATGAGTCTCTTTATTTTTATGAGGTGTATTTAAGGGTAAATGACTCGGAGGCTTTAGAGGAAGCCATCCGTATTAGTAGCATTGGGCGCCCAGCGTATGAAAAGCCAATGGTAAAAGCTTTTATTTTAGCCGAATTAAAAACACAGCTCTTCTTCCAAGGTTTAGGTCGAATGAAAGCTGAAAATGTTGAAGCAGAGTTTATTAAACACTTAGATCGTATTGATCAGGTGTTATCACAAAGTGAATGGTTGGTTGGAGATAACCAAACGATTGCGGACATTGCTGTGGTTGCTCAACTTGGTGAAGTCGTTCGAACAAGTAAAAAGTTTAGTAAAGAAATTTTGAATCGTCCGTTTATTGCTTTATGGTATAAAAAACAAACAGGGTGAAACGACTATGTCATTAGAACCACCGAGTAAAACACGAGATTGCGCAGTTATTATTGGTGTCGGAGCTTCACAGGGGATTGGTGCAGCCGTTTGTCATCATTTTGCAAAAGAAGGATTAAAAGTTTACGTTGCTGGGCGAACTTTCCAGAAAATTGAAGCAGTCGCTGCCGAAATTCATACAAAAGGCGGTGAGGCTACCGCATTTCGTTTAGATGCTGAAGATATACATCAAGTACAAGCCTTGTTTGACACCATTACTAGTCAAAACGAACGTATTACTGCTGTTATTCATAATGTCGGAGGAAATATTCCCTCAATTTTTTTACGTAGTCCACTCTCATTTTTCAATCAAATGTGGCAATCCACATTTTTATCAGCTTATTTGGTTTCTCAAAGCAGTCTAAGAATTTTTAAAGAACAAAAACACGGTACGCTTATTTTTACTGGGGCGAGTGCTTCATTACGTGGAAAGCCCTTTTTCGCTGCTTTTACGATGGGCAAATCTGCCTTACGAGCTTATGCATTAAATCTAGCTCAACTATATAAAACTCAAGGCATTCATATTGCGCATGTCATTATTGATGGAATGGTTGATGGAGACAGAGTGAATAAAGCTTTATTTGGTCTAGGCCGTTTAGCACGCCTTACACGTGGGACAGGCGGGCTTAATCTTAATGCAATAGCAGAAAACTATTGGATGCTTTACCTACAAAGTCCTGAACTCTGGACACATGAGTTAGATTTACGCCCATACCAAGAAAAATTTTGAGAGACTTATATGCTAAAAACAATATTTCAGAAGTTTCAAAAAAAGCAGGGCTGTGTAGTGGTTGCAGGCCATGATATAGAACTACCTGATCAAAGTTTTGTAATTTTAGATAAACACAGCCAATCTCCATTACACGTTTATCAAGTCGTACATGATTCAATTGTTCAGAACATACAAGTTAGCTCTGTAAATGATGGCATAACAAGTGTTCGTTTAAACTTGGTAAATACTAAGCATTTAAAAAGTCTGCTGAAATATATAACAGAGCATCGCCATACCATTGAGTTATGCGTCTTTCAGCCAAATTTTTCATCTGCGCCAAATATTGAATCTTTATCTTTAGAAGAAATTGAGCACAGTTGGCAGACTACAGGTTTAAGTGCAGTGAGCGTGTCGCAATTAGTGCTTAAACCGATGCTAAAGCAGCAAAGAGGTACAGTTATTTTTCTTGGAGCACCATCTCACAATTCACCTCACCACGATGTATTAAGCCAAAGTATGTTTGCGGGTATTCGTGCGTTATCGCAGTCATTGGCAAGAGAGTTTCAGCCCAAAGGCATACATGTGACGTATTGCATGGTAGAAAAATGGGATGGACAAAACCCGCACTTTATTTCATCTGTAAAACAAGTGTGCCAGCACATCTATCGTCAACCTGACTCTGCATGGAGCCAAGAACTTAGCATATCGTGAGATTTTACTTTCGAGTGTTCTTAAAATAGAGTACTGCTTTGGAATGACAGCACAACAATAATTTCGATAGGTACTTAAATGTTAAATATTAAGAACGCTCAACAAACGGTTAAAGTAGCGACTACAGTGGCAGCTTTGATGTGCTTTTCTTCATTGGCACAAGCATATCAATATGATCAAACAGCACGTTTAGTTAACGAGCGCTTATCTTATATGAAAGATGTCGCAGGCTATAAAGCAGAGCAGCATTTACCGATTGAAGATTTAGCTCAAGAAAAGAAAGTACTTGACCAATCACTTTCTGAGGCCGAATCTTTTGGACTGAATAGCGAAACGGTAAAGCCGTTTATAGTGACACAAATGAATGTAGCCAAAGCTATTCAGTACCGATATAGAGCAGATTGGTTGTCTAGCCCTGAAACCAACTGGAAGCCTCAGGACTTAAGCGAAGTGCGTTTAAAAATTAGTTCTTTAAACACCGAACTTTTAAAAAATATTGCCTATGAACTTAAGAAAAATAATAACAAGGCACCGCATGGCTGTAGCTATATGTGGCCAGTTCAGCACCCTCAGCTAAAAGAAGCCGATAAGAAGGTTTTATGTGCAACATTGAATAAAATCAAATTAAAACAATGAGGTATCTAAAGCGGCTTATATAAGTCAATTATTCAATCAACATTAAGTCGGCAGTATTAGCAGATTTAAGTGGTCGTAAAGCAAAGGTTGAACGCGTGTGCCGAATACCTTTAATCGAATAGAGCTTTTTACGTAAAAAGCGTTCGTAATGTTCGGCATCTTTTACGGCCACTTTCACCAAGTAATCATAGTCACCCGTAACTAAATGCGCCTCGACCACTTCAGGAATATCTGCCAAAGCTTCACTAAAGTTTTCTAGCATTTCGTCATCGTGGCGTTCTAGCGTAATTTCAATAAAGAATAACTCGTGAATGCCAATCGCTTTTGGGTTTACGTTTACCGTATAGCCTTCAATAATTTTTAGAGTTTCTAAACGTTTGAGTCGAGTCCAGCAGGGCGAGGATGAAAGCCCAACTTCTTCGGCGAGCTGTGCAACTGTTAAGCGGCCATTTCCACGAAGGGCAGATAACATTTTCCGATCTATGCGATCTAGTGTGTATTCTGTGCTGTTCAAAATATAAACCAAAGAAGATTCTTCTGTTAATTTTTAATATACGTGATTTTTATGCTGAGATCATTTAAAAAAACTGAAAATACAGTCAACATTTTAAGTGAGACAACCATACACTATTTCTATGCATCGGACTCTACTGGATAGGAGTTGTGATGGAGCAAAGAGCACTGTTTAAGTAAGGGTGACTAAACAGTGCTCTTTGCGGATCTTATAAAAATTTAAATATGCGTATTTTTTGCTTCGAAAATTGCTTTAAAAACAACTTTCACATATATCTTAATTTTATTTAAAAAAATCTATTTGCATGTCTATCGCATATTCTTTCAAAAGACTAAATGCACTGATTTAATGAAGTTAATTCTCATTTTTATTTTATAGCTATTCTTATATAGCTTTATAATCTCTTTTATTAAGCTTAATAGAATGCCTAGCTAACTAGAATAGAGATTTAATTTAACTAATAAAGATAATTATAAAAACTTATATCACTTATTCATAAAAAATTAATTCCATAATTTTAATAAGGTGATGAAATATTCAAAAGATAAGAGGATTTATCTAACTTTCTTATTATTAATAGACACTTATAAACAATTATTATTTAATACACCAGCAACATTGCCACTTATACTTTTAATAATTTTATCGGGGAAATAATGCGTAATTTTTTAGTAACAGTTTTCACTTTATTGGTAGGGTCATCAGTTTCTGCTGCTCAAGAGCCTAAAACTTATATACAGCGAACAACTTGCGAGAGAACAGTACAACTACATGGTTTTTTAAGCCGTGCTCAACTTGATTGTAATTATCACTATACTTCACAAGAATTAGTTCATGAATCTGAAAAATGTACCAAACATGAACTAGGTGAAAAGTATGGTAAAGAAGTTATGAGATTAGGTATGGACCAATTTGAAGCACGCAAACGTGAAGATATGAAAGGCCAATTATGTAGCACGGTTTTAAAAGAGTTTCCAAACTATATTAGAAAATAAAATGGAATTTTAAAAAGCTTCTGTAGGCAAGCCGATAAAATGGATTTTATGATTCATTTTATCGGTGTATCACAGTATATAACTTTCAGTTAAATCAGAAAATAATTATTAAGAATCTAATCAATATAAAATTAGCTAATTGGGGATCTATTAATGATCATATTTTAGTTTTGTTTTTTAATTATAATAATAGACTTAACATTTCTTCCCTGATTACAGATGTTCGTTGCTATGTATCACAGAATTATAAATATGCCTTAAAATACAAAAAGCCCGCTATTAGACGGGCTTAATGTAACAGCTATTCCAACGACGGGAGTCTCACAAGAAAAACTCGATCCACTGATCCGCATAGGTCGCTGTCACCTTCATAATTATTTTAGAAAATAGTGGGATTTCTGTCAATATGTAGCTGCATATATATTTCTAATTAAAATAGTATCAGAGCAAATTTTTTTCATCATATTTGCTCTCTCATTTGATGAAGTTTGTTTTTCTAGTGTCTAACTCCATGTTAGATATTTTTATAATCTTCTGTATACTTAAGAACAATTGCTATTAATCAAATTTTCTTGAATTGACTCATATGTCTAAAACATCAATTTTTAGCCTAATAAGCATCAAGTAATAATTGTAAATTTTTTATACAGCTAACCTATCCTAAATTTCTGATTGAAATTATAAAATAGTTTATTCTATTTTTTATAATGAATAGATTTTTATCAATAATTATTATTTAATACGTGTGTCACATTATCAATAATACTTTTTAATAACTTCATTGGGGAAATAATGCGGAATTTTTTAATTATGGTTTTTACTGTTTTCTTAGGAACATCAGTTTATGCAATGCAACCTAAAAATGGGGAAGAACCAACATACTGCGAGCAAGTTGTAGCTTTACATGGTTTTTTAAGCCGCGCGCAATATGACTGTAATTATCGGTATTATTCAAAAGAATTCATGCGAGATGTCAAAAAATGTACGATTCATGAGCTAGGTGATGAGTATGCTGAAGAGGTTTTAAAATTTGGTATTAGTCAATTCGAAGAGCGTGAGGATGAAACCCCTAAAGCTCAATTATGCAAAGAAATTTTAAAAGACTTTCCAAATTATGTTAAAAAATAAGATGGAATTTGAATAAAACTATTAAATTAGCATTTAAGCCGATAAAATGAATAATAAAATATATTTCCATTTTATCGGTGTATCACTATCAGTTAAATCAGAAAATAATTATTAAGAATCTAATCAATATAAAAACCATCTAGTTTTAGATCTATTGGTGATCATATTTTAGGTATGAGAATGAGTCGAAGATGAGAGGTGTTCTTTTAACTCTAATTTAAAATTTTCCCATAATGTTTCAGGCTCTAATTGTGAGTAACCTTGAAATGCCACATCTAATTGACTCTTATATGATCGAATTAACAAACCTAGTTCTGCATTTTCTAAATAATGAATCAGGTAATGAGTATTCTGAAAGAAAGAATCTACCTGATCTTTATAATTCCAAGTATTTAAATGCTTAAAAATATAATTTTCCATAACTTTTATTGCTAAGCGATCTCGTGAACATGAACAAAATTCACTTTTTTCTGTGAGTCTGAAATATTGTAATATTTGCTCAGTGTTTGATAAAAAACAGATGTCTAAAGCTAGCTCATTTGTTGGATCATTCTCTAGTGCATGCACGGCCCAGTTCTGAATCTCTTCAGGCGTGATTAATTTTAGATCTAGCTCCATTTTTAATTGAAATTTATAACTATTAGACATTTATTTAGCCTAAATTTATTACATGATATTTAGAGAAGGTAAGAGCAGCATCTTTCAATATGTGGTCATATTTAAAAAAACTAGATAAAACCTTCACTCCATTTTTTGTCTAATTCTTTTAAATCATTATATGCTTTTTCAAATTCGCTCAACGAAAAACTTAACCGCGGAGCAGAAGGTGAGGTTTTCCAGACTACAGATGTCACAACATCGTGAATATGGTTAAATGCGTAACCAAAACGAGCCCATATGACTTGATCTGCGGAAACAATTTG
The DNA here is from genome assembly GCF_000292385.1 of Acinetobacter sp. GG2. Taxonomy (NCBI): domain Bacteria; kingdom Pseudomonadati; phylum Pseudomonadota; class Gammaproteobacteria; order Moraxellales; family Moraxellaceae; genus Acinetobacter; species Acinetobacter sp. GG2. The sequence continues at coordinate 1,310 of NZ_ALOW01000037.1, read as the reverse complement.
TTCAACCATAATTACGCTACATGTTAGATCTAAATCATCAGGGCAAATTAAGATTGGAACCACTGTTGAAATAGCTACATTTTCATAAGCTTCTGGTTTAAGAAGTTTCCATGCGTTACTTAATGCTAACTCACTATCATGATCATATAACCAACCTTGAGCTGGAACTAAATCATTCATGTCGTCAATAACGCGCGCATTTTGATGCATCCATATATTTAATGGAACATTATCAATTGCGAGAATAGGAAATGGTTTTAAATTGCCATTTGCATCTTTAATGCATCCCTCAATTGGGTGTTCACGTAAAAGAGTAGCTGAGATCGTATTCATATTTATAAGTTAATGTGCGTTAAGCAAATATAATATATTCTATTCAATAGATTAACGAATCTAATCTAATGAAAAACAAAAAATTATTTATCCATTTTCTAGCCAATATCACATTGACACCCCAAATCTCTCCGATTATCCTTTGCCTGCTGGCCTACATTGCCAGTCGATTTTGACAGATCGATTTAACACACAAGACATCAAAAAGTTCTCTTTTTGGTGGCGAACTCGTTCGTCCCCCTTCGTAGCGGTAGGGCGAGGGAGGGACGCCTTGTGCGTGCTGATTCTTGTGTGTCAGTCTGTCAACCTTCTCTCGTTCTACCACCATAATCATTTGACAGTGATCTGGTAGAACTTCTTTACACACAAGGAGTCCGCTATGCGTACTAATTCATCTTATTTATTGGCCTTTGCCAAAATCTCTCTGTCCATACCATTTAAACATTCTATAAATCGGTTTAATCGACTTTAGGTTTTCTGCACCTTAAGAATCGTTACGACTCAAAAATCATAGCAACAATAAACCTGAGATAGGCGAGCACACCTTAATTGTGCCGCTTTTACATGCCTTTTTTTAGCACTCATTTTAAGAGTGATGGCATTTCTATCTCTTTTAGAAACAACAAGAATTTATAACGGTAAAAACTATGCCACCTTTAGTATTTTCTACACGTGCTTTAAAAGTTATTAATAAGGCGATTGATTTATTTCACCACCACGGATTTCATTTAGTGGGCGTCGATAGAATTGTGAGAGAATCTGAAATTACAAAAAAGACTTTTTATCATTATTTTCAGTCCAAAGCGCGGTTTATCGAAATTTGCCTACTCGTGCAAAAAGAACGGCTACAGGAGAAAGTCATTGCAATGGTCGAGTACGACCACAACACAAGCGTAAAGGAAAAACTCAAAATACTTTATGACTTGCATACCGACTTAGAAGGGCCGTATTACCTGCTATTTAAAGCCATTTTTGAA